>NZ_FOZD01000002.1:600000-900000 GCF_900113185.1 Agromyces sp. CF514
CCGAGGTCGCGGTGGGCGACGAGGTCGTGCTGTTCGGCGACCCGCAGACGGGTGCGCCCTCGGCCGACGACTGGGCCGACGCCGCCGACACGATCGGCTACGAGATCGTCACGCGCATCGGCCATCGCGTGCCCCGCACCTACACGGGGCGCGCATGAGGCGCATCGAGGTCGCGGATGCCGCGGCCATGGAGGAGTTCGGCCGCGAGCTCGGCGCCGGGCTGACGGCCGGCGACCTGCTCGTGCTCTCCGGGCCGCTCGGCGCGGGCAAGACGACCCTGACCCGCGGGCTCGGCGCCGGCCTCGGCGTGCGCGGACCCGTGCAGTCGCCGACCTTCGTGCTCGCCCGCACCCATCCGAGCCTCGTGGGCGGGGCGCCGCTCGTGCACGTCGATGCCTACCGACTCGGCAGCGCCGAGCTCGTCGAGGACCTCGACCTCGACTTCGCGCGCTCGGTCGTGGTCGTCGAGTGGGGCTCCGGCCTCGTCGACGACGTGAGTGAGTCGTGGCTCGAGGTCGACATCGAGCGGCCGCAGGGTGCGGCCGTGACGGAGGCCGGCACCGGCGCAGGCAGCGACTCCGACGCCGAGCTCCTGGGCGCCGACGAGCCCCGCGTCGTCACGGTGCGCGGCTTCGGACCGCGCTGGGCGGGCACCGCCTACGCCGACGCTCGGTAGGCTTGGACCATGCTGCTCGCGATCGACACCTCGACGGGCACGAGCGTCGCCGTCGTCGACCACGACGCCGGGGTGATCGCCGAGGTCGGCACGGCCGACACCATGCGGCACGCCGAGGTCGTTGGCGAACTCATCCGCGAGGCGCTCGAGTTCGCGCACGTCCGGCCGGGCCGGCTCTCGGGCGTCGCCGCCGGCATGGGGCCGGGGCCGTTCACCGGTCTGCGCGTCGGCATCGCCGCGGCGCACGCGTTCGCGGTCGGCATCCGCAAGCCCTTCGTGCCCGTGGTGAGCCACGACGCAGTGGCGTTCACGTGGTACCGCGACGGTGGTTCGGGCCCGATGCAGGTCGTGACCGACGCTCGCCGCCGCGAGTTCGCGGTGTCCGCGTACGACGGCCTCGATGCCGACGGGCTGCCGATCCGCGTGCACGGGCCTGCCCTGCACCCTCGTGACGACGTGCCCGAGCGCACGGGCACGCGCCTCGACGCCGCCATCGTCTCTGCAGGCGGCATCGGCATGGTCGCCGAGCTGGCCTTCGCCGCCGGGCGCCTGCCGCTCACGGGCGACGCGCCGCTCTACCTCAGGGCGCCCGACGTGACGCCCTCCGCCGGGAAGCGCGTGCTGCGATGAGCGTGTTCATGCGGCGCGCGCGCCTTTCCGACGTCGATGCGATCATGCTGCTCGAGCGCGCGACGTTCATCACCGACGCCTGGTCCGAGGACCTGATGCGGGCCGAGATCTCGGGCGAGCACGGCTACTACCTCGTCGCCGTCGACGAGGAGGCCGAGCCCGAACGGCGCCTCATGGGGTATGCGGGCCTGTATGCCCCGGCGGGCACGGGCGACGCCGACGTGCAGACCATCGCGGTCGCACCGTTCACACGCGGCGTCGGGCTCGGGCGCGGCCTCATGCACGCGCTCATCACGCACGCCCGCCGCGTGCACGTCTCGCGGGTCTTCCTCGAGGTGCGCGCCGACAACCCGATCGCCAAGGCGCTCTACGAGTCGCTCGGCTTCGTCGAGATCGGGGTGCGCAAGGGCTACTACCAGCCCGACGGCGTCGATGCGATCAGCATGCGGCTCGACGTGCCCGAGGCGGTGGCGCAGCCCGCCGCGGGCGGAAGCGGCGCCCGGCACGGCCGCCCCGCGGCATCCGGGCCCGCATCGAAGCCGGCGAACCCCGCGTCGCCCGCCGGAGGAGCGAGATGAACCGCGAAGCCCCCCTCGTGCTCGGCATCGAGACCTCGTGCGACGAGACCGGCATCGGCATCGTCCGCGGCACCGAGCTGCTCGCGAACGTCATCGCCTCGTCGATGGACGAGCACGCGCGCTACGGCGGCGTCGTGCCCGAGGTCGCGGCCCGCGCCCACCTCGAGGCGCTCGGGCCGAGCATCGAGGCCGCGCTCGAGGCATCCGGAGTCTCCCTCGACGAGCTCGACGCCGTGGCCGTCACCAGCGGACCCGGCCTCGCCGGAGCGCTCATGGTCGGCGTCGGCGCGGCCAAGGCGCTCGCGCTCGCGCTCGAGAAGCCGATCTACGCCGTCAACCACCTCGTCGGACACGTCGGCGCCGACCTGCTCGATGCCGAGGCGCCCCTCGAGACGCCCACGGTCGCGTTGCTGGTGTCCGGCGGGCACACCTCGCTGCTGCTCGTGCGCGACCTCGTCTCGGACGTGGAGCTGCTGGGCGAGACGATCGACGATGCCGCGGGCGAGGCCTTCGACAAGGTCGCGCGCGTGCTCGGGCTGCCCTACCCGGGCGGGCCCGAGATCGACCGCGCCGCGATCGGCGGCGACCCGA
Source organism: Agromyces sp. CF514 (assembly GCF_900113185.1). Taxonomy (NCBI): domain Bacteria; kingdom Bacillati; phylum Actinomycetota; class Actinomycetes; order Micrococcales; family Microbacteriaceae; genus Agromyces; species Agromyces sp. CF514. The sequence goes on from NZ_FOZD01000002.1 coordinate 602,476, forward strand.
ACGCGATCCGCTTCCCGCGAGGCCTCACACAGCCGAAGGACCAGGCGGCGCATCGCTACGACTTCAGCTTCTCGGGCCTGAAGACCGCGGTGGCGCGCTGGGTCGAGCAGCGCGAGGCGGCCGGCGAGCCCGTGCCCGTCGCCGATGTCGCCGCGAGCTTCCGCGAGGCCGTCGCCGACGTGCTCGTGACCAAGGCGATCGCCGCATGCACCGAGCTCGGGGTGCCGCGCCTGCTGCTCGGCGGCGGCGTGGTCGCCAACGCCCGTCTCCGCGAGCTCGCGCAGGAGCGGGCGGATGCCGCGGGCGTAGCGCTGCGCGTCCCGCCGCTCTCGCTCTGCACCGACAACGGGGCGATGATCGCCGCGCTCGGGTCGCAGCTCATCATGGCCGGGCACGACCCGTCGGGACTCGCGTTCGGCGCCGACTCGACGCTGCCGGCGACCGAGATCCAGGTCGCCTGAGCCGCGCCCGACCGCGCCATGCGGTCGGCGGCATGGGGTGTGCTCGATCCTGCGACAGCGCTAAAGTGGCGAACGGGGGCGGATGTCGCTCCTGCACGCATTCGAGCCGACACGGTTGTCCCATCGTGGCCGGTACAGCATCGAGGAGATCACCGTGAGCGATCCGAACCTTCCCAACCAGTCCGACCCGACGCCCGAGGTTCCGGCAGCGCCTCCCGCACCGCCTGCCCCGCCCGCGTACACGGCCCCCGCGGCTCCGGCTGCGCCCGCGGCTCCGGCTGCGCCCGCGTACGGCGCACCCGCCTACGACGCCTCGGCGCCCGCCTACGGCGCACCGACGCCGGCCAAGACCAACGTGCTCGCGATCGTCTCGCTCGTCGCCTCGCTCGTGGGCTTCTTCACGGGCATCGGCTTCCTCGTCGGCATCGTCTGCGGCCACATCTCGATCAGCCAGATCAAGAAGACCGCCGAGCAGGGCCGCGGCATGGCCGTCGCCGGCCTCGTGATCGGGTACATCGGCCTCGTGATCTCGATCATCCTCACGATCGTGTTCATCGTGCTCATCGCGATCGCGGCGTCGTACGACTCCTACAGCACGTACTGATCCGCCTCCCCTCACGAAAGGTCGAACCATGAGCGATCCGAACCCTCCGGCCGACGGGGCCGACGCGAAGGCCCCCGGCGGTCCCGACGCTGCGGCCGCGGCGCCCGGGGCCGCTGCATCCACGCCGTCCGAGGCTGCGGCGTCCACGCCCGACGTGCCCGAGGTTCCGAGCGTGCCAGAGGTTCCCGGCGCGCCGACGACGCCGGCTGCGCCCGAGCCTCCGGCGCCGCCCGCACCGCCGGCTCCGCCCGCACCGCCGGCCTACGGCGCGCCCGTGGCGCCGCCTGCCGCCCAGCCGCCCTACGGCGGCGCACCCTCGGCGCCTCCCGCCTACGGTGCAGCGGTGCCGCCCGCCGCGGCTCCCGCGTACGGTGCTCCGGCGGCGGCCCCGGCTGCCAACGCCTATCAGTCGGGTGCGCCCGCGAAGCCCACGCCCGTGTACAGCCTCATCTCGCTCATCGCGGGAATCGTGGGCCTCGTGGGCTTCTTCGTGGTGTTCATCCCCTTCGTCGGCGGCATCATGCAGCTGCTCATCCCGGCCGCCGCAGTCGTGCTCGGCTTCATCGGCCGCAAGCGCGAGCCCGCGGCGAAGGGCATGTGGCTCACCGGCATCATCCTCGGGTTCGTCGGCGTCGCGATCGGCCTCATCTCGTTGCTGTTCTGGGCGATCATCTTCGCCTCCGCGTCGAACTCGGTCTACTACTACTGACCGTGACCGACCTGCCCGCTGAACCACCGCGACCCGGTCCGGTCCCGGATGCCTCGCCCGAGGCATCCGGGACCGAACCGGCGCGGCCGCCCATCGACGAGTCGGCGCTCCGGGCCGCCGCGCCGTCGACCGATGGGGTGACCCTGCCGATGGCCGTCGCGCCGCGCCAGTGGGACATGCCGCTCGACACCGGTGAGCTGCGCACCGTCCCGACGGGTCAGCTGCTCATCGTGCACCGACCCGAGGCGTTCGCCGAGGCATCCGAAGAGGTCGAAGAAGAGGAGACCCAGCGGCGGGTCTACAGCTGGGTCGGTGCCGTCCTGGGCGTGATCGGCGCGGCGGCTTCGCTCTTCGTCGGGTGGATGCTGCCCCTCTCGATCGTCGCGATCATCTTCGGCGTGCTCGGTCTGCGGCGCGAGGAGACGGGGCGCACGCTCGCGTTCGTCGCGATCGGCACCGGAGTCGGCGGACTCGTGTTCTCGGCCGTCTGGATCGGCTACTACGCGATCGTGTTCGGCACGCTTCAGATCTGAGCGCCGCCGCGGGGCAGCCGCTCGACGAGCAGTGCCACGTGGCGCCCCTCTTCACGGGTCAGCACGAGCGTCGCGGATGCCTCGCCCTGCAGCTTGAGCTTCGTGCGAAGCACCGCGGGGTCGACGTCGATGCCGCGCTTCTTGATCTCGAGCGTGCCGATGCTGCGCGCGCGCAGCGCCTGTCGCAGTTGGCGTTCATCGACCGGCAGGCGCTCGATCACCCGGAATCCCTGCGCGAACGGGGAGTCGAACGCGGTGTCGCCCGTGAGGTACGCGATGCCCTCCGAGAGCATCCACGCGCCGTGCGCGCGCGCGAGGTCGCCGATGAGCCGGGCGCGGATCACGGCCCCGTCGGGCTCGTAGAGGTACTCGCCGAGCGGTCCGACGGGTGCGTCCTCGCTGTCGGCGGCGGCGGTGAGCTCGTCGGCGCCGCGCTCGCCGACGACGAGCGCCGCGCGGCGGATGCCGGGGCGCGCGACCTGGCCGAACCAGACCCCGAGCTCGACGACGTCGCCGCCGACCGAGACCCACTGCGCCTCGGCGCCGGCCGGGATCACGCCGCGATCGGTGCCGGGGCCGAGCTTGACCCCGACGGCCATGCGGTCGGCCAGTCCGAACGCGAAGTCGAGGCTCGGCGTGTAGTCCGCGGCATCCGCGAGCCTGCGCGTGCGCCCGCCGCTCGTGACCCGACGCGCGGGGTCGAGCCACGCGCCGCCGATGCCGCCGAGGTGCACCTCTTCGGCGGTGGTGTGCAGCACGCGCGCCTGCTCGAAGGGGGCCAGGTTGAACGCGGCGATCGTCGCGGTGACCTCGTCGGCCTCGGCGGCGGTGACCTCGAGGTCGACGGCGGAGAGCGCGAGCGAGTCGCCGCCGATGCCGCAGCCGAGGTCGGCGACGTGACGGATGCCTGCGCGGGCGAACCGACCCGCGTGCAGGGCGGCCACCTGCAGCCTGGTGGCCTGTTCGAGGCCCGCCTCGGTGAAGAGCATGCGCTCGGCGAACTCGCCGAACTTGCCGCGGGCCTTGGCGCGGAGCTTGGACTGCGTGAGCACCGCGGCCACGAGCGAGGGGGAGTGGCCCTGGCGCCGCAGGTCGGACACGACGGCGACGATGTCGGTCTTGGCGTGCCATTCGGGCAGCGAGTCGAGCAGTCGCAGCCCTTCGGGAGAGAGGAGTTCGACGAGCTCGGAGCGGTCCACCCGGCCACGCTAGCACCCTGCCCCTCGGCGTTGGCACTCACGTTGCACGAGTGCCAAATCGCGCCTAGACTCGCTTTAGCACTCTCGCTCTGAGGCTGCTAATCAGTCTTCTGAAGACAGTCCTTCATCAAGAAAGAGGTCAACCGTGTCGGTTTCCATCAAGCCGCTCGAGGATCGCATCGTCATCAAGCAGGTCGAGGCCGAGCAGACCACCGCTTCCGGTCTGGTCATCCCCGACACCGCCAAGGAGAAGCCCCAGGAGGGCGAGGTCGTGGCAGTGGGCCCCGGCCGCATCGACGACAACGGCAACCGCGTTCCGCTCGACGTCGCCGTCGGCGACAAGGTGATCTACTCGAAGTACGGCGGCACCGAGGTCAAGTTCGGCGGCGAGGACTTCCTCGTGCTGTCGGCTCGCGACGTGCTCGCGGTCGTCGTCCGCTAGTCGACCCGCACTTCCGAGGCCCGGATGCCAGACGGCATCCGGGCCTCGTCGCGTCTGCGGGCCTCGTCTGCGGCGGGATCTCGTCGGAGGACGGCAGTCGCGCAGCGTCGTCGGGTCGGCGGGCGGGCGTACGGTTGACCGGTGAGCTCCAGCACCGAACCCGCGATCGCCGACACCGCCTCGACGGGCAGCGGGCTCAGCCGGCCCGGCCTCGCATACGCGATCGGCTCGTACGTGCTCTGGGGGTTCCTGCCGATCTACTTCATCGCGCTCGCGCCGTCCGGGCCGTTCGAGATCGTCGGATGGCGCGTCGTGCTCTCGCTCGTCTTCTGCGCGCTGCTGCTCACCGCGACGCGCGCGTGGCGGCCGTTCGTCGCGCTGCTCGGCGACCGGCGCATCGTGCTCACCATGGGCCTCGCCGGTGCGCTCATCTACGTCAACTGGCAGACCTACGTCTACGCGACCGTCTCCGGCCAGGTGGTCGAAGCGGCGCTGGGCTACTTCATCAACCCGATCGTCACGGTGTTCCTGGGCGTGCTCGTGCTGCGCGAACGCCTGAACACGACCCAGTGGGTCGCGGTCGGCATCTCGATCGTCGCGGTCGTGGTGCTCGCCATCGGCTACGGCCAACTGCCGTGGATCGCGCTCGTGCTCGCGTTCTCGTTCGGCACGTACGGACTCATCAAGAAGCGCGTGGGCCCGAAGGTCGACGCCGTTTCGGGGCTCACGCTCGAGACGGCCTGGCTCACTCCGATCGCCGCCGTCATCCTCATCGTGGTCGGCTCGACGACGGGCCTCACCCTCGGCAGCTCGGGCACGTGGCATGCGGTGCTCCTGCTCTGCGCTGGAGCGGCCACCGCGGTGCCGCTGCTCCTGTTCGCGGCGGCGGCCCGCCGCCTGCCGCTCATCTACATGGGGTTCATCCAGTACTTCGCCCCCTTCATCCAGTTCATCGTCGGCGTCGTGGTGCTGCAGGAGCCGATGCCCGCCGAACGCTGGGTGGGCTTCGGACTCGTCTGGCTCGCGCTCGTCGTGCTGACCTTCGACCTCGTGCGCGGTGCGCGCGCGGCGAGGCGCCAGGTCGTCGACCTGACCTGAGCGACGGATGCCGCGTGGCGGCCGTTCGCGCCGGCTCGCGCAGCTCGGGGCCGGCGGCGCGGCGCCCGCCCGCCGACCGGACTGCTGGGCGCGTCACCCCCGAATCGGGGCCGTCGATCCCCGCGCAGACGGTGGAATCCTGCGTGAAAAGGCCCCGAGACGGTCGAATTGTGACGGTGAGGTAACACTTCGGACAGTGTTATCGGGTTGTGACCGGGATTCCTTTGCACGGGGCCGCTCGCCGAATACTGTGACAGAACGGCGAGCCTCAGCCCGCTGGTTTGAAACATTTCCTTCAGTCCCAAGGAGCAACATGAGCGTATTCGGCACGTCCCGACCCGCTCGTTCGCGCGGCAAGGTCTGGGCAGGGGTCGCGGTCGCCGCGACGAGCGCCCTCCTCCTCTCCGCCTGCGCGAGCGGCGAGACCGATTCCGGATCGGACGGCGGCTCGGGCCAGCGCGACGAGCTGGCCCTCACCATCGGCACGGCCCTGCCCCAGACCGGCAACCTGGCCTTCCTCGGCCCGCCCGAAGAGGCCGGCGTCGCCTACGCGACGTCGCAGATCAACGCCGCGACGGCCGACACCGGGCTGACCCTCGACGTCGTCTACGGCGACTCGGGCGACACCGACAACAAGGCCTACGAGACCGAGATTCCCCGCCTCCTCGGCGAAGACGTCTCCGCCATCATCGGCGCCGCGTCGTCGGGCACCTCGCTCCAGTTCATCGACCAGGTCGTCGGTGCGGGCGTCATCCAGTTCTCGCCGGCGAACACGTCCGACGCGTTCACCACGTACGACGACAACGGCCTGTACTTCCGTACGGCTCCGTCCGACGTGCTCCAGGGCGAGGTCCTCGGCAACCTGATCGCCGAAGACGGCAACCAGACGCTCGGCCTCATCGTGCTGAACGACTCGTACGGCACCGGCCTCGCGAAGTACATCACCGAGGCCTTCGAGGCCGCCGGTGGCGAGGTCGTCGCAGCACCCACGTACAACACGGGTGACACGACGTTCGACGCACAGGTCAGCGAGGTCCTCGCGGCCGACCCCGACGCCATCGCACTGGTGACGTTCGACGAGGTCTCGACCATCCTCCCCAGCCTCTTCGGGGCGTTCCCGGCCGACAAGCTCTACTTCGTCGACGGCAACCTGAAGAACTTCGCCGACGCGTTCCCCGCCGGCTCCCTCACGGGCGCCAAGGGCACGCTGCCGGGTCTGACGATCGACTCGATCTCGGACTTCACCGGTGAGCTCGACGCGTTCCTCGAAGAAGAAGGCACCCCGGCACTCGAGGACTACAGCTACGCTGCCGAGTCCTTCGACGCCACGGTGCTGCTGGCCCTCGCATCGCTCGCTGCGAACTCGACCGACCCGGCCGACATCGCAGAGAAGCTCATCGAGGTCTCCGGCGGCTCGGGCGACGGCGAGAAGTGCTCCACGTACGCAGAGTGCGCGGACATCATCGTCGGTGGCGGCACGGCCGACTACGACGGCATCTCGGGCCCGATCACCTTCGACGAGGTCGGCGACCCGACCGAGGCGTCGATCGGCATCTACCAGTACGGCGACGACAACAACTACGTCGCGTACGAGGGCTGAGTCCGACTCAGTCCGACCCGAACACGGAAGGGCCCCGGTCTTCGGACCGGGGCCCTTTCGTGTCCCCTGGTGGTGCTCGGCCGAGCACCACCAGCTCGCCACGCGGTGTCGACGTGCGGTGTCGACGTTCGTGCCAATGCGCCGAGCCCGCGCGAAGGGTCACGCGTGCGTCTTCACGGCGGCCTTGCCGTCCGGCACGCACGCTGGCGTGACCCGAGCGCCCTCGCGGGCGGCACTCGGAGGGCGCAGCAGCCGGCCCTGCGGCCCTGGCCCTGCTGCGCCGGCGTCCCGTTCGGGCGGGACGTTCGCGCCCGTCTCGCGCACCGGTCACGGGGCCGATCTCTCCGAGCGCGGTGAGACAGCAGGACGCGATCGCTGGGGCCTGAGCGCACGCGCGGTGTCGCGCTGCGTCGCTCGCCAGGTGCGGCGGGCACCGCTCGAACGGTACGTGCCGAGCACGTTCGAAGGGGCGGGAACCTCGATCGGGCGCTCGTTCGGCAAGCCCTGCGAGCCGAGCCGAGCCGAGCCGAGCCGGATGTCATGCGGCACACGAAACGGGCGGGCCCTCGCGCTCGCGAGGACCCGCCCGTTCGGTGCGGCTGCCGGCTACTTGCCGAGTGTTCCGAGGTAGAGCTCGGTGACCTTCGGGTCGTTCAGCAGTTCACGACCGGTGCCCGTGTAGGCGTCGCGGCCCTGGTCGAGCACATAGCCGCGGTCGCAGATCTGCAGGCATCGACGAGCGTTCTGCTCGACCATGATGCAGGTCACGCCCGCCTTGTTGATCTCGGACACCCGGATGAACGCCTCGTCCTGTCGCACGGGCGACAGGCCGGCCGAGGGCTCGTCGAGCAGCAGCACCTTCGGGTCCATCATGAGCGCGCGGCTCATGGCGACCATCTGGCGCTCACCGCCCGAGAGCGACCCGGCGCGCTGCTTCAGGCGCTTGCCGAGCTCCGAGAAGATGCCCGTGACGAACTCGAGGCGTTCCTTGTACATGCCGGGGGCCTGGAAGAGCCCCATCTGCAGGTTCTCCTCGATGGTCAGGCTCGGGAACACGTTGTTCGTCTGGGGGATGAACCCGACGCCTCGTGCCACCAGCTTGTTCGCCTTGAGGCCCGTGATGTCCTCGCCCTCGAGCGAGACCGTGCCCTGTCGGATGTTGACCTGGCCGAAGATCGCCTTGAGCAGCGTCGACTTGCCGGCGCCGTTCGGGCCGATGATGCCGATGAGCTCGCCCTGTTCGGCGACGAGGGAGCATCCGTTCAGGATGTTGACCCCGGGCAGGTAGCCGGCGTGCACGTCGTCGATGAAGACGACGGGCGTGCTGGTCGCAGTCGCGTTGCTCACTGGTCCTTCTCCTTGCTGTCGGCTCCGAACTCCGCCTCGGCCTCGGCGATGCCCGCGTTCGCGAGGTCTTCCGCGTCGACCGACACGGATGCGGAGGCATCCGTCGTCGGGTCGGCCTCCTCTGCGGTCACACGACCGGTCACGACGCCGAGGTCGAGCTCCTGGTGCGCACCGAGGTAGGCGTCGATGACGGCGGGATCCTGCATGACGGTGTACGGGTCGCCTTCGGCGACCACGCGGCCCTCGGCCATGACGACGACCCAGTCCGCGATGTGGCGGACCATGTGCATGTCGTGCTCGACGAAGAGCACGGTCATGCCCTCGTCCTTCAGATCGAGGATGTGGTCGAGCAGCGACTGCGTGAGCGCCGGGTTGACGCCGGCCATCGGCTCGTCGAGCATCACGAGCTTGGGCTCGCTCATGAGCGCCCGCGCCATCTCGAGCAGCTTGCGCTGACCGCCCGACAGGCTCGCGGCGAAGTCGGGGGCCTTCGTGTCGAGCTTGAACTTGGCGAGCAGCTCCATCGCGCGCTTCTCGATCTGGGTGTCCTGCCCGCGCCAGGCTGCAGGGATCAGGCTCTGCCAGAACCGTTCTCCGCGCTGGCCCTTGGCGCCGAGCTTCATGTTGTCGAGCACCGTGAGCAGGCCGAGGGCCTTGGTCAGCTGGAACGTGCGCACCTGGCCCATTCGGGCCATCTTGAACGCGGGCACGCCCGAGATCGAGCGGCCGTCGAAGGTCCAGGCGCCCTCATTGGGCTTGTCGAACCCGGTTAACAGGTTGAACAGCGTGGTCTTTCCGGCGCCGTTCGGGCCGATGAGGGCCGTGATGACCCCTCGCGGGATCTCGAGGTGCTCGACGTCGACGGCCGTGAGGCCGCCGAAGGTGCGGCGCACGCCGTCGACCACGATGATCGGGTCGACCTTGGCCACGCCGGGCTTGGCGTCTCCGACGTGCAGGCCCGTCGACTTGGGGCGGGCGACGGGCGCCGATGCGGTCGAGGTGTCGGCCGCGGCATCCGTCGTCGTGGGCTCGGTGGGAGCCGGGATCTCACTTGACAAAGGTCAGCTCCTTCTTGTTGCCGAGGAGGCCCTGCGGCATGAAGATCACGAGCAGCATCAGCGCGACACCCACGAGGATGAAGCGCAGCGTGCCCGCCTGGATCTGCGTCATGAACGGCAGCACGCCGGCCTGCACGAGTGCGGGCAGGAAGTTGCTGAGGAAGGTCTGCAGGACCCAGAAGATGAGCGAGCCGAGCAGCGGGCCGAAGACCGTCGCCGCGCCGCCCAGCAGCAGGGCCGTCCAGACGAAGAACGTGAGCGAGGTCACGTAGACGCCGGGGCTGACCGCGGAGGGCAGCGCGTAGACGATGCCGCCCGCTGCGGCGAGGACACCGCCGAGCACGAGCGCCTGCAGCTTGTAGGCGAATGCGTTCTTGCCGAGGGCGCGCACGGCGTCTTCGTCTTCGCGGATGCCCTTGAGCACGCGGCCCCAGGGACTGCGCATGAGCATCCAGACGACGAGCACGGCGATCGCGAGCGTGGCCAGGCCGAGGATGCGGACCCACCAGTCGTTCGCGTTGTAGACCCACGGGCCGAACCCGTACGTGCCTTCGGGGATCGGGTTCGAGGCGCGGAAGCTCTGGTGGTAGCCGCTGAGTCCGTCGGCGGAACCCGTGACCTCGTCGAACGCCGTCGTCAGGAACAGGAGCCTGACGACCTCGGCCGCCGCGATCGTCACGATCGCGAGGTAGTCGCCTCGCAGTCGCAGGGTCGGCACACCGAGGATGAGGGCGAACACCGCGGCAGCCGCCAGGCCGATCATCGCCGCCAGCCACCAGGGCAGGTCGAACGTCAGAATCGAGATCGCGTAGCCGTAGGCGCCGATGGCCATGAAGCCCGCGATGCCCATGTTGAGCAGGCCGGCGTATCCGAAGTGCACCGCGAGGCCGAGGGCCGCCAGTGCGTAGCCGATCGTGGCGGGGCTGAGGATCGACGATGCCGTATTGGAGAAGATCTGAATCCAGTCCATGATGCGCGCCTAACCGATTCTCTCTCGTCGGCCCAGGATGCCCTGTGGCCGGAACAGCAGGATGACGATGAGGATGACGAGAGCACCCGCGTACTTGAGGTCGTCGGGGATCCAGAGGCCGGACACCTCGACGATCACGCCCACGATGAGCGAGCCGATGAGGGCGCCATAAGCCGTGCCGAGACCGCCGAGGGTGACCGCGGCGAACATGAGCAGCAGCACCTGCGCGCCCATGTCCCACTTGATGCCCGGTCGGTAGTACGCGTACAGGATGCCGGCGAGGCCCGCGAGCGCGCCTGCGATGATCCAGACCACGCGCACGACGTGGTCGACGTCGATGCCGGATGCCGATGCGAGGGACGGGTTGTCGCTGATGGCGCGCGTGGCCTTGCCGAGCCGGGAGCTCGTGAGCCAGATCGCGAAGCCGACGATCACGATGATCGAGATCGCGATCGACGCGATGTCGATGCCGCTCAGCTGGATCGGTCCGAACGACATCTTCGGTGCCGTCGCGTAGGGCAGCTGGGTCGTGCCGCCGCCGATGAAGAACTGGAAGGTGTAGCGCATGGCGAGCGAGAGGCCGATGCTCACGATCATGAGCTGCACGACGCCGACGCGCTTGCGCCGCAGTGGTCGCCACAGGATCACGTCGAGCAGGAGCCCGAGACCCGCGCTCAGGACGACGGCGAGCGGGAGGCCGATCCAGAGCGGCAGCGCCATGGACCCCGCGCTCACCAGGAAGGACGCCGCGACCGCGCCGAACGTGACCATCTCGCCGTGCGCGAAGTTGGAGATGCCCGTCGTGCCGAACACGAGCGAGAGGCCGACCGCCGCGAGTGCGAGCATCAGGCCGAAGTTGATGCCCTGCACGAAGCGCTGGATGAACTGGTCCCAGATGCTCGTGACGTTGCGCTCGCCCTCGCCGATGAAGAAGTTGACGGTCACGCGCCCACCGGCGCCCACCGTGACCTCCTTCTCGTTCGGGCTGTCGTCTTCGGGGTCGACGACCGCGATGCCCTCGGGCAGGGTGTCCTCGTCGAGCGTCACGGTGTAGTCGTCCTTCTCGGGGACGCTCACCTTCCACTGGCCGTTCTCGTCGGTCTCGACCTCTTGCTCACCGCCCGGACCGTCGATCGTGAGCTTCACGCCTTCGAGCGGCTCTCCGTCGAGTTGGACGTTGCCGCTGATGCGATACGGATCGCCCTCGGCGGCCATGGCCGGTGATGCGGACAGTGCGAGGACGCCGAGCAGGACCGCGACGACGGCGAGGAACACGCCGATCAGTCGGATCATGCGCCCGGGCGGGTACGCGACGACAGGGGATGGGGATCTCACGAAACCTCCAGGTTGGGACACCACGGCGACAGGAGTCCCATCGACCGTGAAGGAGACGTTATGAGCGTAGTGTGTCGTCCGTGTTTCGCATCCCCCACGTTCGGGAACCGCAGCCGAATCGTGAGAAACGCAACGGAAATGCGGTCCGAGGGGGATACCGCGCACGAGACCTGCGTGCACCGCTCGCGCGCACGCGCGTGTGCGCCCCCGGGCGCGGATGCGCGCGGGGAATACTCTCAGCGCCGCCTCGATTAGACTCGGTAGACACCGTGCAAGGCCCTTCGCGCCGGCGGTGCACTTCGATGCCGACCACGCGATAAAAGGGGCGCCCCACATGGAACAGCACGATCCGTTCGGATTCATCGGACTCACGTACGACGACGTGCTGCTGCTGCCCGGGCCCACCGACGTCATCCCGAGCGAGGCCGACACGAGCTCGCGCCTCACGCGTCGCATCACGGTGGCCACTCCGCTGCTGTCGGCGGCCATGGACACCGTGACCGAGGCGCGGATGGCGATCGCCATGGCCAGGCAGGGCGGCATCGGCATCCTGCACCGCAACCTCTCGATCGCCGACCAGGCCGACATGGTCGACCGCGTCAAGCGCAGCGAGTCGGGCATGGTCTCCAACCCCGTCACGACGACGCCCGACGCGACCGTGGCCGAGGTCGACGCGCTGTGCGCGACCTACCGGGTCAGCGGCCTGCCCGTGGTCGACGAGGGCGGCATCCTCGTCGGCATCATCTCGAACCGCGACATGCGGTTCGTCTCCGAGTTCGAGAAGTCGAGCACGAAGGTCGCCGACGTCATGACGAAGGCGCCGCTCATCACGGGCAGGGTCGGAATGAACCCCGACGAGGCCCTCGCGATCTTCGCGAAGCACAAGGTCGAGAAGCTGCCCCTCGTCGACGACGACGGACGCCTCACGGGCCTCATCACGGTGAAGGACTTCGACAAGTCCGAGCAGTACCCGAACGCCACGAAGGACAGCGAGGGCCGCCTGCGCGTCGGCGCCGCGATCGGCTTCTTCGGCGACGCATGGGAGCGCGCCGAGGCGCTGCGCGATGCAGGCGTCGACGTGATCGTCGTCGACACCGCCAACGGCCACTCCGCGGGCGTCATCGAGATGGTGCGTCGCATCAAGTCCGACCCCACGTTCGCGCACATCGACGTGATCGGCGGCCAGGCGGCCACCCGCGAGGGCGCGCAGGCGCTCATCGACGCGGGCGTCGACGCCGTCAAGGTCGGCGTCGGCCCGGGTTCGATCTGCACCACCCGCATCGTCGCGGGCGTCGGCGTGCCCCAGATCACCGCGATCTACGAGTCGTACCTCGCCGCGCGCGAGGCCGGCGTGCCGATCATCGCCGACGGGGGCCTGCAGTACTCGGGCGACATCGCGAAGGCGCTGGTCGCGGGTGCCGACACCGTCATGATCGGTTCGCTGCTCGCGGGCACCGACGAGTCGCCCGGCGACGTGGTGTTCCAGGGCGGCAAGCAGTTCAAGCTCTACCGCGGCATGGGCTCGCTCGGGGCCATGCAGACGCGCGGCAAGAACACCTCGTACTCGAAGGACCGCTACTTCCAGGCCGACGTGCCGAGCGACGACAAGCTGATCCCCGAGGGCATCGAGGGCCAGGTCGCCTACCGCGGTTCCGTCGCGGCGGTGACGCACCAGCTCATCGGCGGGCTGCGCCAGTCGATGTTCTACGTCGGCGGCCGCACCATCGCCGAGCTCAAGGCGAAGGGCAAGTTCGTGCGCATCACGGCTGCGGGGCTCAAGGAGTCGCACCCGCACGACGTGCAGATCGTCGTCGAGGCGCCGAACTACAAGCGCTGACGGTCAGCGCTGCAGGTCAGTGTGGCGCGGAGCGACGCACTTCCTGCAGAAAGGCGGCAGCCGTAGCGTCGCGGCGCGTACGGCGGAAGTGTGCATGACGCGAGCCCCGCGGCCGCGAAGCGCCGGCGTGCCAGCGCCGCGACTGGTCTCGATACGGCGCTGGCGCGCCTACTCGACCGGCGAGCGAGCGTCGGCCAGTCGCGTGATCGCCTCGCCGAGCACCTCGGGCGAGCAGGCGAAGTTGAGGCGCGCGTGCCCGCGTCCGACCTCGGCGCCGAACGCGGGTCCGCTCATGAGGGCGACCTTCGCCCGTTCGAGGGCGACGGCCGCTGGGTCGTCGCCCCAGCCGAGAGCCGAGAGGTCGAGCCACGCGAGGTAGGTGGCATCCGGAATCCGGTAGCCGACGCCGGGCAGCTCCTCGGCGAGCAGGTCGGCGAGCAGTCGCCGATTGTCGTCGAGGCTGCCGAGCACGCCGTCGAGCCACGGCCCGCCGTCGGCGAAGGCGGCGACGGTCGCGATCGAGCCGAACTGGCTCATGCGCCACGACACCTCGTAGGGCATCGTGGCGCGGAGGCGGTCGCCCCGCTCGCTCGCGGTGATGATGAGTGCGGCCTTCAGCCCGGCGATGTTGAACGCCTTGGTCGCCGCGGTGACGGCGACCCCGTGCTCGCGCGCGGCATCCGACACCGTGAGGAACGGCGTGTAGGGCGTCGCGGGCTGCGCGAGCGGGCCGTGCACCTCGTCGCTCACGACGGTCGCGCCGAATGCGGCGGCGAGCTCGGCGAGGGGCGCGAGGTCGTCGCGGGTCGGCACCCAGCCGATCGGGTTGTGCGGGTTGCAGAGCAGCATCGCGCGCACGCCGGAGGCGAAGGCCGCCTCGATCGCGTCGAGGTCGAGCGACCAGCCGTCTCGGATGCCGCCGCTCATCGGGATCTCGGCCACGACGCCGCCGGCCTCGGTGACGAGGTCGAAGAACGGCGGGTAGATCGGCGAGGTCACGATCACGCGATCGCCGGGTGCGATCACCTGCCGCAGCACCTCGACGAGGCCCATCGACACGTCGGCCGTGCAGGTCACGCGCGTGGGATCGAGCTCCCAGCCGAAGCGTGCCGCGGCGAAGCCTTGGAACGCCTGCGCGACGGCGTCGGGCCCGGCGTTGTACCCCGTGTCGGAGCGGTCGATCGCCCGGTGCAGGGCGTTCGCGATCGGCTCGGCGAGCGGGTAGTCCATCTCGGCGACCGGCAGCGGCAGCACGTCGGCGTCGTACGAGCGCCACTTCGCGCTCGTGCGCGTGCGCAGCAGGTCGATCGGGTCGGCTTCGATGCGGTGCAGGCTCTGCATGCCTCCAGCATGCTCCATCTCCGCGGCGCGCGCTCGAGCACGTACCCGGGGCGCGCAGGGCGGACTCCGGGTGCGTCATCCGCCCACGGCATGTATCCTGATCGGCTGCCTCGGCGCCGCGACGCGTGTCGGAACGACATCGGTCGCGAATCGGAAACGGATCGCCCCATGGGTTTCATCGACGTCAACGGCGTCTCCTTCTCGCTGCCCGACGGCAGGCCGCTGCTCGCCGACCTCGCGTTCCGCGTCGTCGACGGGCGCACGACCGCGCTCATCGGCGCGAACGGTGCGGGCAAGTCGACCCTGCTGCGGATCATCCGCGGCGACCTCCGCCCCGACGAGGGCAGCGTGCAGGTCGACGGCGGCCTCGGCGTCATGGACCAGTTCATCGGGCGGACGCCCTCCGAGTCTGTCGGAGCGCCGGATGCCGCCGGCGGCACGACTGCGGCGGACACCCCGTCCACCGTGGCCGGCCTGCTCGTCTCGGTCGCGCCGACGCGCATCCGTGCCGCGGCGCTCGAGCTCGAGGCATCCGAGAACGCGCTCATCGAAGCGGATGACACGGCGAACCAGATGCGGTACGCGACCGCGCTCGCCGAGTACGCCGAGGCGGGCGGGTACGAGCAGGAGGTCGTGTGGGACCACTGCACGTCGGCCGCGCTCGGCATCCCGTTCGAGCAGGCCAGGTGGCGCGAGCTGTCGACGCTCTCGGGGGGAGAGCAGAAGCGGCTCGCGCTCGAGGCGCTGCTGCGCGGACCCGAGCAGGTGCTGCTGCTCGACGAGCCCGACAACTCGCTCGACGTGCCGGGCAAGCGCTGGCTCGAGGCGGCGCTGCGGGCGACGCCGAAGACGGTGCTGCTGGTGTCGCACGACCGCGAGCTGCTCGCGCGCGCCGCGGACCGCATCGTGACGCTCGAGGCGTCGCCCGCGGGCAGCAGCGCGTGGGTGCACGGCGGCGGCTTCACCGGGTACCACGCCGCGCGCGAGGAGCGCTTCGAGCGGCTCGACGAGCTGCGTCGCCGATGGGACGAGCAGCACCTCGCACTGAAGACGCTCGTGAACACGCTCAAGGTCAAGGCCACGTACAACGACGGCATGGCCTCGCGGTACCAGGCCGCGGTCACGCGACTGCGCAAGTTCGAGGAGGCTGGCCCGCCCGAGGAGCGCCCGCCCGCTCAGGCGGTCTCGATGCGCCTGCGCGGTTCGCGCACCGGCAAGCGCTCGGTCGTGTGCGAGCAGCTCGAGCTCAGCGGACTCATGAAGCCGTTCGACCTCGAGGTCTGGTACGGAGACCGGGTCGCGGTGCTCGGCTCGAACGGGTCGGGCAAGTCGCACTTCCTGCGCCTGCTGGCCGGCGGCGGCACCGAGCCCGATCGCACCCTCGGACACGTCACGAGCGTGGGGGAGGCGCTCGCGCGCGTGCTGCACGAGGGGCGGGCGGTGCTCGGCGCTCGCGTCGTGCCCGGATGGTTCGCGCAGAACCACCAGCACCCCGAGTTCCGGGGGCGCACGCTGCTCGACATCCTGCACCGCGGCGACGCGAACCGCGACGGCATGGCGCGCGAGGCGGCGAGCTCTGCGCTCGACCGGTACGGTCTCGCGGGCGCGGCGCTGCAGCGGTTCGACGAGCTCTCGGGCGGGCAGCAGGCGCGCCTGCAGATCCTGCTGCTCGAGCTCTCGGGCGCGACGCTGCTGCTGCTCGACGAGCCGACCGACAACCTCGACCTCGTCTCGGCCGAGGCGCTCGAGGACGCGCTCTCGCGCTTCGACGGCACCGTGCTCGCGGTGACGCACGACCGTTGGTTCACGCGGAGCTTCGACCGGTTCGTCGTGTTCCGCTCCGACGGGCGGGTCGAGGAGACGGATGCGCCGGTGTGGGACGAGGGTCGGGTCGAGCGGGTTCGGTGAGCGGGCGCCCGCGGGCGGCGTCCGTTCGCCCGCGGCATCCGTTCGGTAGGCTGTCATGGTGACTCAGGAGATCGAGATCGGCCGTTCCAAGCGGGGCCGTCGTGTCTACGCATTCGACGACATCGCCATCGTGCCGAGCCGGCGCACGCGCGATCCAGAGGATGTCTCGGTCGCCTGGTCGATCGACGCCTACCAGTTCGACATCCCGTTCATCGCGGCGCCCATGGACTCGGTCGTGTCGCCGCAGACCGCGATCATGATGGGCCAGCTCGGCGGCCTCGGCGTGCTCGACCTCGAGGGCCTCTGGACCAGGTACGAAGACCCCGAGCCCGTGCTCGCCGAGATCCGCAACCTCGCGCCCGAGCAGGCGACGGCGCGCATGCAGCAGCTGTACTCCGAGCCGATCAAGCCCGAGCTCGTGACCGCGCGTCTCGCCGAGATCCGCGCCGCGGGCGTCACCGTCGCGGGCGCGCTGTCGCCCCAGCGCACGCAGGAGCTCTACGAGACCGTCGTCGCCGCGGGCGTCGACCTCTTCGTCATCCGCGGCACGACCGTCTCGGCTGAGCACGTCTCCAAGAACGTCGAGCCCCTGAACCTCAAGAAGTTCATCTACGAGCTCGACGTACCCGTCATCGTCGGCGGCGCGTCGACCTACACGGCCGCACTGCACCTCATGCGCACGGGCGCCGCGGGTGTGCTCGTCGGCTTCGGCGGCGGCGCTGCGTCGACCACGCGCGCGACGCTCGGCATCCACGCGCCCATGGCCACGGCGGTGGCGGATGTCGCGGGCGCGCGTCGCGACTACCTCGACGAGTCGGGCGGCCGCTACGTGCACGTCATCGCCGACGGCGGCCTCGGCACGTCGGGCGACGTCGTGAAGGCCATCGCCTGCGGCGCCGACGCGGTCATGCTCGGAGCAGCGCTCGCGCGGGCGACCGACGCCCCGGGCGGCGGGTACCACTGGGGCGCGGAGGCGCACCACGCCAAGCTGCCGCGCGGCCGTCGCGTGCACGTCGGCCAGATCGGCGCGCTCGAAGAGGTGCTCTACGGTCCGGCCCCCGGGGCCGACGGCAGCGCGAACCTCGTCGGCGCGCTGCGTCGCTCGATGGCGACCACGGGCTACTCAGACCTCAAGGAGTTCCAGCGCGTCGAGGTCGTCGTCGCGCCGTACCAGTCGGTCTGATCGCCGTTTCCCGCGATCGCGCTGTGAACCCCTCCTGATCGGGCCGACGCTCGGGTAGCGTTGAACCTGGATCACGCGGTCGCCGTCTGCGATCGCGAGGATGGGGACGACGATGGCGACACAGAAGTCCGAAGCGGCGGGGCCCGCGACGAAGTCGAGGGCGAACGCGGGGGCGAAGGCGACGACGGAGGCTCCGGCATCCGTCGCCCGCTCGACCAAGCTCGGCCCCGACGAACGCGATGCGGCGATCGCGCGTCTGAAGGAGAAAGAGCTCGACATCCTCGTGGTCGGCGGCGGCATCGTCGGCACCGGTGCCGCGCTCGACGCCGTCACGCGAGGGCTCTCGACCGGCCTGCTCGAGGCCCGCGACTGGGCGTCGGGCACCTCGAGCCGATCGTCGAAACTCGTGCACGGCGGCATCCGCTATCTCGAGCAGCTCGACTTCAGGCTCGTGCGCGAGGCGCTCATCGAACGCGGACTCCTGCTGCAGCGCATCGCGCCGCACCTCGTCAAGCCCGTGCGCTTCCTCTACCCGCTGAAGAAGCGCGTGTTCGAACGCCTCTACATCGGTGCGGGCATGCTGCTGTACGACGTCTTCAGCTACACCGGCGGTCGGCCTCCGGGGGTTCCGCACCACCGCCACCTCTCGAAGCGCCAGGTCATGCGGGCGATCCCGTCGCTCTCGAACGACGCGCTCGTCGGCGGGCTCACGTACTACGACGCGCAGGTCGACGACGCCCGGTACGTGGCATCCCTCGCCCGAACCGCCTCGTCGTACGGCGCGCACGTGGCGTCGCGCGTCAAGGTCGAGGGATTCATCAAGGTCGGCGAACGGGTGGTCGGCGTGAAGGCGCACGACCTGCAGACCGACGAGCACTTCGAGATCCGTGCCAAGCAGGTCGTGAACGCGACCGGCGTCTGGACCGACGACACGCAGCGCATGGTCGGCGAGCGGGGCACGTTCAAGGTGCGCGCCTCCAAGGGCATCCACCTCGTCGTGCCGCGCGACCGCATCCAGTCGGCCATGGGCATGATCTTCCGCACCGAGAAGAGCGTGCTCTTCATCATCCCGTGGGGCCGGCACTGGCTCATCGGCACGACCGACACCGACTGGAACCTCGACAAGGCCCACCCGGCCGCGACGGCCGCCGACATCGACTACCTGCTCGAGCACGTGAACGCGCTGCTCGCCATTCCGCTGACGCGTGAAGACGTCGAGGGCGTCTATGCGGGCCTGCGCCCGCTGCTCGCGGGCGAGAGCGACCAGACGTCGAAGCTGTCGCGCGAGCACATCGTCGCGCACACGGTGCCCGGGCTCGTGGTCGTCGCGGGCGGCAAGTGGACCACGTACCGCATCATGGCGAAAGACGCGATCGACGCGGCCGCCGATGCGCTCGACGGCCGCGTGCCCAAGTCCACGACGCAGGACATCGCGCTGCTCGGCGCCGAGGGCTACCAGGCGGCGTGGAACAAGCGGGCGAAGATCGCACGTGCGTTCGACGTGCACAAGGTCCGCATCGAGCACCTCCTGAACCGCTACGGCACCCTGACCGACGAACTGCTCGACCTGATCAGGGCGGATGCCTCGCTCGGCGAACCGCTGCCCGGCGCCGACGACTACCTGGCCGCAGAGGTCGTGTACGCGGCATCCCACGAGGGCGCATTGCATCTCGACGACGTGCTCGCCCGCCGCACACGCATCTCGATCGAGGCGTGGGACCGCGGGGTCTCCGCCGCTCCGGTCGCCGCGAAGCTCATGGCGGGCGTGCTCGGCTGGGATGCCGCGCGCGAGCAGCTCGAGGTCGAGCGGTACCTCGAGCGCGTGGCCGCCGAACGCGACTCGCAGCTGCAGCCCGACGACGAGTCCGCCGACCGCGTGAGGCTCGGCGCGCCCGACATCGTCAAGGTCGACTGACACCCGGTTCGGCGCATACCACCTGGGGAACGTAGTATGCAGGTTCATGTGCGCCGCTGAACGGCCGAGGGTCTTCAGCGCGCTCTCGCCGTTCGCCCACGATCCGATGGACACCGATGCCAGCCCAACGTGAACAGCCGTCGATCACCATCCAATCGGTGTTGTTCCATACGCGTCCGGATGCCCTCGAGCGTGCGCTCGGATCGATCAACCGCGCGGCCGAGTACGGCTGGCAGCACGGGACGACGAGCGTCGTGCGGGTCTCGTACGGCGATTGCTCGCCGACGCCGATGGTCGATGAGGAACTGCTCGAGAGCTGGCGCGCGCGATTCGAGGCGATCGAGCGCATCGACGTCGCCTTCTTCGGCGAGAACCTGGGGCACGGCGGGGCGCAGAATCGCGTGTTCGACACCACGGAGACCGACCTGATGGTCATCGCCAACCCCGATGTCGTCGCGTCCGCCGACGCGCTCAGCGGACTGGCCGAGGTCCTCCGCGATCCGACGGTCGGCATCGTCGAGGCGAAGCAGCTGCCCATCGAGCACCCGAAGGACTACGACTCCCGCACCGGCGCGACATCCTGGTGCTCGGGCGCGTTCTCGATGCTCCGGACCTCGACGTACCGCGAGGTGGGCGGGTTCGACGCCGAGCGTTTCTTCATGTACGGCGACGACGTCGACCTGTCGTGGCGGATCCGGCTGGGCGGTCTGGGCGCGGTCGTGCAGCCCGCGGCCGCGGTGTTCCACGACAAGCGCCTGACTCACGACGGGTCGTGGAACCCGACCGATGCCGAGCGGTACTACTCAGCCGAGGCCGCGTTGATCCTCGCCCAGCGCTGGTCGCGCTTCGACATCGTCGACGACCTGGTCGCGCAATTCGAGCACGGCGGCCCGATCGAACGCCGCGCACTCGCGGAGTTCAGACGGCGGCTCCTGGACGGTTCGATGCAGGAGTCGTTGGATCCCCATCACCAGACCGCCGACTTCACCGATGGCACCTATGGAAGGCACCGGTACGCGCTGTGAGCAGGGCCCGTTACGACACCAGCTTCGGCGTGAACACCGTGCACGCGAACGTGCTCCGATTGGTCGGACGCTACGCCGACCCGTCCCGACCGGGCCTCGTCCTCGACCTCGCAGCCGGCTACGGCGCGATCGCCGCGGAGCTCGATCGGGAGGGCATCGGATACGTCGGGGTCGACATCGAGTCGCGATCGGTGGAGACGCTCCGCGACCAGGGGGTGGAGGCGCATACGGTCGACCTCTCCGCCGACGACGTCCTCGATTCGCTCCGGCGGATTCTCGGCTCCCGCCGAGTGGCGGCCATCACGATGCTCGACGGCCTCGAGCACCTGTCGCCTCCGCACGGCATGCTCGATGTGATCGCGGAACTGGCGCGGGAGCACAACGCGATCGTCGTGCTGAGCGTCCCGAACGTGACGCACCACGATCTCGGCGTGAAGCTGGCCTTCGGCCGCTGGGACTACACCCCGACGGGCCTCCTCGACGAGACGCACGTCAAGTTCTTCAGCGAGGCCGAGCTGACCGCGTCGCTCGAGGCGGCAGGCCTCCACCGCGTCGCCCGCGACGACTTCGTGCTGTATCGGAGCGACCAGCACTTCCCATCGGATCACCCCGCACTGTCCGCCTCGACGAGCCTCGGGAAGTTCCTCAGACGACGACGGGATGCCGCCGAGCCGAACGGCTCGGTGAACCAGTTCGTCTGGGCCTGCGTCCCGGGGCCCGTCGTCGAGCGGCAGGCACCCGCGCCCGAGGTCCCCGCACCGTTCGTGAGCGTGATCGTCCGCACCCAGGGGCGGCGCGAGAGGGAGCTCGGCGAGGCCCTCACCTGCCTCGCCAGCCAGACGAGCGCGGACTTCGAGGTCCTGATCGTGGCGCACGACGTGAACGAAGGACAGCGCGCGATCATCGATCGCGTCGTCGACGAGTGCCCGTCGGACCTCCGCAGCAGATGTCGGGTCATCCCGGTCGACGGCGGCAATCGCGCGCGACCGCTCAACGTGGGCTTCGGCGCGGCGGTGGGAGAGTACGTCGTCGTGCTCGACGACGACGACCTGGTGTTCGCGCACTGGATCGAGGTCTTCGGCGGCCTTCGCCGGAAGCACGACGGCAAGCTGCTCCGCTCGCGGGCCAGCGTGCAGGAGAGCGAGCGGCTCGCGGTTCGGGATGCGCCGGGCACGAGGGGCGTCGGCACCCACCAGACGCCGCACGAGCGCGAGTTCTCGTTCGTGACGCACCTCTACGCGAACCAGACCCCGTTCATGACGGTCGCGTTCCCGCGCGGCGTCTTCCACGATCTCGGCGAGCGGTTCGACGAGACCCTGACGACGACCGAGGACTGGGACTACCTGCTGCGGGCCGCATCCCTCCTCGGCGTCGCGGACAGCCCCGAGATCACCGCCGTATACCGTCGGTGGCCACGCGAGGATTCGTCTGCGACCGAGCACGACGCCGACGAGTGGCGCCTGAACATGTTCGAGGTGTTCCGCAAACTCGACAGCCAGCCGGTGCTCCTCCCCGCCGGGGAGACGCGGGCGATCCGCCACCTCGCCCAGCGGCCTGTGGCGGCGGCGGCGATCGATCGATCCGACCCGTTCGAGCCATCGCGGGAGGACCTCGTTCGCGCGCTCGCCATCCTCGAGTCCAACTCGTGGCGCATCACCGCGCTCGGGCGACGGTTCATGACCGCCGTCCGGCGTGGAGCCCCCGTCACGGCGACCCAGCTCGCCATGATGAACTCCGACGAACTGCGAGGCGCGGTGCAGAGCCTCGAGGGGTCCCGTTCGTGGCGGTACGCGCGGGTCTTCCGCCGAGGCAGGCGATGAGGCAGGCTGCTCCGCCCCGCAACAACTTCAGCTTCGTGCTCGTCGTGGCATCGCTGCTCATCGTGGTCCGGCACTCGGCGATCCTCCTCGGCGCCGACGCCGCGACCGGCCAGCTCATCTCGCCGCCGTTCGGGGTGTTCGCCCTGTTCGCGGCGAGCGGCTACCTCGTCGTCCCGAGCTGGCAGCGACGCCCGAAGCTCGGTCGGTACGTCACCGATCGGGTCGCGCGCCTCCTGCCCGGACTCTTCGCCACCGTCATCCTCACCATCTGCATCGTCGGTGCGCTCGCGACCACGCTCCCGCTCCGCGAGTACTTCAGCGATCCGCTCACGCGTCGTTACCTGCTCAACCTGCTGCTGAATCCCCAGTACTCGCTTCCGGGGGTCTTCGTCGACAACCCGGTCAGCTCGGCGGTGAACGGCACGCTCTGGTCGCTTCCCGCGCAGTTCGCCGCATACCTCGCCGTTCCGCTCGTCGCGCTCCTTCCGTCTCGATGGGTTCGTGGGATCGGCTGGATCGCGATGGCGGTCGTCGCGGCATGGGGTTCGGGCCTCGAGAGCTCGTCCGAGGTCGTCTTCTGGGGCAGCCAGCTCTCGCAGTGGCTGACCGTGCTGCCCTGCTTCTTCGTCGGTGCCGCCGTCCGTGAGCTGATGCCGAAGCCGCATGCCCTGATCGGCCCGATCGGGTTGGTCGTGGTCGTGATGGTCGCGATCCTGGCACCCCAGTGGTCGATGGTCGCGAACTGGAGCCTCGTGCCCCTGGCGACGATCGCGATCGGAGCCGCGGCGACGCCCGTGCTCCGCGACTTCGGCAGATGGGGCACCCCGTCGTACGGCGTCTTCCTGGTCGGATTCCCGGTCCAGCAGTTCCTCATCGCCGGCTTCGGCATCGATCACGCCTGGGTCAGCATGGTCGCGACCGTCCTGATCAGCCTCCTGCTCGCGTTCGCCTCCCTCCGCCTGGTGGAGGCGCCTGCGCTCACGTTCGTCCACCGGTGGACGCGACCGTCGAACGCGGCGCCCGAGCCGAACCGCACCGTGGTGCCGTCGGCCGAGGCCGACGCCGAGGCCGACGCCGATGCCGGTGCCGGCGGAGCCGAGGCGGGTGCCGGACCCCTGGCCCCGACGTCGCACACGCCGTCCATGGACGATGCCCGCAGCGCCGCGACGTAGACTTGACGGCATGCCCGAAGCCCAGTCCGCCGACCATGCGCGAGGCATCGGGAACTGATGCTGCAGATGATGCTGCGCCCCAGGTGGGTGCTCGCGCTCCTCTTCGCCCTCGCCGTGGCAGCCGCCTTCGCGCTGCTCGGTCAGTGGCAGATCGAACGCGCGGTCGAGCAGTCGACGACCGTCGACCGACCCACTGAAGACGTGCTCCCGCTCGGTGACCTCGTGCAGCCCGACACCGCGACCGAGCAGGTCGCCACGGCGCAGCGCGTCGAGGTGCGGGGCATCTACGTCCCGGGTGACACCGTGCTCGTCGAGGGGCGCCTCAACGACGGCGTCGCGGGGTACTGGGTCGTCGCCCACCTCGAGGTGACGGATGCCGCGCCGGGCGGCCTGCCCGTGGCCCTCGGCTGGGCGGCCGACCGTGACCGGGCACAGGCCGCCGCCGACGCGTTCGAGGCCGACGTCGTGGCAGGCGGGGGCGTCGAGGCGCACGTCGTCGGACGCTTCCTTCCGAGTGAGGCGCCCGTCGCCCCCGACGAAGACGGTGACCCGTTCGCGATGACGACCGTCGCGGTCGCGCAGCTCATCAACGTGTGGGCCGACTACGACGACCGCCCCGTCTACTTCGGCTACGTCACGGCGACGGATGCCGCGCCCGGCCTCGAGGTGATCGCCTCGCCGGCGCCCGAGCAGACGTTCGAGCTCAACTGGCTGAACGTCTTCTACGCGGTCGAGTGGGCGGTGTTCGCGGGCTTCGCGGTGTACCTCTGGTACCGCCTCGTGCGCGACGCGGTCGAGCGCGAGGAGCAGGAGGCCGAAGAGGCCGCCCAGGCAGCCGCCGGCGCCGAAGAGCCCGCCGCGCACTGACCCTCGACGCTGCGCGGCGTGCGACGCGGTGCCGGTGCGGTCACGCCGGCGACGCGAAGGCGTCGACGTACTCCGCCGAGGGCGGGATCTCGGTGATGACATCCACGAGCACGCCCCCGGGGTCGCGCACGATCACGTGCCGCTGTCCGAAGGCCTCGCTTCGCAGCGCCTGCACGACCGGCACGCCCGCGGCGTCGAGACGGGCGGCGATCTCGTCGACGTCGTCGACCTCGATGTTCACGAGCGTGCCGCGGGCGCGCTCCCGGTAGCCCTCGGGGATCGAGGGGTGCTCATCGTCGAGGAGTGCGATCTCGGCGTGCGGCGCGAGCGGATGCCGCAGGCTCACGTACCAGTCGGCTTCGAACGTCGGCGCGAAGCCGAAGTGCTCGCGGTAGAAGCCGGCGCTCGCGGCGACATCCGCCGTCTGGAGCACGGGGTAGAGGTTCACGGCGACTCCTTCGATGCGTCGGCGGAACGCGCCGCCGTGGCCGATCGACCGACGCAGATAGATACGTACAGTGTGTATGTATTGTGAATCCCGTACAGTGTGCATGTCAAGTCCCCGGGATGGCACTCGAGCGCGCGAACGGAGCACCATGGCGACCAAGGCGGAGCAGCGGGAACGCACGCGCGCGGCGATCATCGAGATCGCCGGGCGCCGGTTCGCCGACGACGGCTACGCCGGCGTCGCGCTCGAAGACGTCGTCGCCGAGGCGGGCCTCACGCGGGGCGCGATCTACCACCACTTCGGCAGCAAGGAGGGACTCTTCCGTGCGGTCGTCGAGCACGCGCAACGAGGGGTCGCCGAGCGCGTCGAGCACGCGGCATCCGTCGACGCCGACCCGCTCGTCGCGTTCCTCGCCGGCTGCCGGGCCTTCCTCGAGGCGAGCCTCGCCCCGCGCGTGCGACGGATCCTGCTGATCGACGGCCCGGCGGTGCTCGGCTGGGGGGAGTGGCGCGAGGGCGATCTCGACACGAGCGTCCGTCTGCTCGACGAGGGCGTGGCCGAGCTGGCCGCGGCCGGGGCGATCCGCGACGAACGCCTCGGAACGCTCGCGACCATGATCTCCGGCGCACTGAACGAGGCCGCGATCGCGAACGCCGGAGCTGCGGATGCCGCGGCGGAGGTCGACGCCGTGATCGAGGTCCTCGGGCGGCTGCTCTCGGGGCTGGCGCCTCGAGACGCCCGACCCCGGGCGGTGCCGGCGGCCCGACGTCGGGCCGTCGCCCACGGGGCGGCCTCGTCCGCTGCCGAGGGCACGTAGACTGATCCCATGCCCCTCGAGCCGAAATCCGCCGATCTGCCGCGCATTCGCGGGGCGCTGAAGCTCTACAAGGTCACCTCGGTCATCACCGGCGTGATGCTGCTGCTGCTCTGCGCCGAGATGATCCTGAAGTACGTGTTCCACTACGAGCTCTTCGGGTTCGGCCCGACCGGCTTCCTCACCTTCGCGCCCGTCGTCGAGACGCCCGCCGGGCTCGTCTCCACGGGCGAGGGCGTGAACCTCTCGACCGGCATCCTCATCGCGCACGGCTGGTTCTACGTGCTCTACCTCTTCAGCGACTTCCGGCTCTGGAGCCTGATGCGCTGGCCGTTCTCGAAGTTCCTGCTCATCGCGCTCGGCGGCATCATCCCGTTCCTGTCGTTCTTCCTCGAGGTGCGCATCGCCCGCGAGGTGACGGGCTACCTCGACTCGCGCGAGGCCCGTGAGGCCGAGGCCGCCGTTCTTCCCGCATCCGACGCCGACCCCGTGGAGGCCCAGCCGTGACCGACCAGCCCACCGAGCAGCGCCCAGTCCTCGTCGTCGACTTCGGCGCGCAGTACGCGCAGCTGATCGCGCGACGCGTGCGCGAGGCATCCGTCTACTCCGAGATCGTGCCGCACACGATCACGGCCGAAGAGGTGCGTGCGCGCAACCCGATCGGTATCGTCCTCTCCGGCGGCCCGTCGTCGGTCTACGAAGCGGGCGCACCCTCGCTCGACGAGGGCATCCTGCAGCTCGGCGTGCCCACGCTCGGCATCTGCTACGGCTTCCAGGTCATGGCGCAGCAGCTCGGCGGCGAGGTCGCGCACACCGGTCACCGCGAGTACGGCGCGACCGAGACCACGCTCCGCACCGACGACGAGAACGCGCTGCTCGGCGGCCAGCCCGACCACCAGGTCGTGTGGATGAGCCACGGCGACTCCGTCGCGGTCGCCCCCGAGGGCTTCGAGGTGCTCGCCTCGACCGCGACGACCCCCGTCGCAGCCTTCGCGAACGACGAGCAGGGCTTCTACGGCGTGCAGTGGCACCCCGAGGTCAAGCACTCGCAGTTCGGCCAGCAGGTCATCGAGAACTTCCTGCACCGCGCTGCGGGCATCCCCGCCGACTGGAACTCGGGCAACGTCATCGCCGAGCAGGTCGCCCGCATCCGCGAACAGGTCGGCGACGCCCGCGTCATCTCGGCGCTGTCTGGCGGCGTCGACTCGGCCGTCTCGACCGCGCTCGTGCAGCAGGCCGTCGGCGACCAGCTCACCGCCGTGTTCGTCGACCACGGGCTCCTCCGCCAGGGCGAGCGCGAGCAGGTGCAGAACGACTACGTCGCCGCGACGGGCGTCCGCCTCGTCACGGTCGACGCCGAGGACACCTTCCTCGACGCGCTCGCCGGAGTCACCGACCCCGAAGAGAAGCGAAAGATCATCGGCCGCGAGTTCATCCGCGCGTTCGAGCAGGCGGAGCGCGACCTGATCGCCGAGGCCGCCGCCGACGGACGGCCGATCAAGTTCCTCGTGCAGGGCACGCTCTACCCCGACGTCGTCGAGTCCGGCGGGGGCACGGGCACGGCGAACATCAAGAGCCACCACAACGTGGGCGGCCTGCCAGAAGACCTGCAGTTCGAGCTCGTCGAGCCGCTGCGCCCGCTCTTCAAGGACGAGGTGCGTGCCATCGGCCGCGAGCTCGGCCTGCCCGAAGAGATCGTGGGGCGCCAGCCGTTTCCGGGGCCAGGCCTCGGAATCCGCATCGTGGGCGAGGTCACCCGTGATCGTCTCGATCTGCTCCGCCAGGCCGATGCCATCGCGCGCGCCGAGCTGAGCGCGGCAGGGCTCGACGCGGAGATCTGGCAGTGCCCCGTGGTGCTGCTCGCCGACGTGCGATCGGTCGGCGTGCAGGGCGACGGCCGCACCTACGGACACCCCATCGTGCTGCGCCCCGTCTCGTCCGAAGACGCGATGACCGCAGACTGGACGCGGATTCCGTACGACGTGCTCGCGAAGATCTCGAACCGCATCACGAACGAGGTGCGCGAGGTCAACCGCGTCGTGCTCGACGTCACGTCGAAGCCGCCGGGAACCATCGAGTGGGAGTGATCGTTCCCTGATGCGCGAAGGGCGCCGACCGAACAGGGTCGGCGCCCTTCGGCTTTCCGGGAGTGCCCTGCGAGAGGACCGGGGGCGCTTGACGCTGTCGATGCCGCCTCGGGAGTATGGCAACGTGACTGCGAACCGGGGAACCAAACTGACCGTCGTCGGCGCTGGCAGCGTCGGCTCGAGCCTCGCCTATGCCGCGCTCATCCGCGGCTCGGCCCACGAGGTGGCGCTCTACGACATCGCGACGGCCAAGGTCGAGGCCGAGGTGCTCGACCTCGCGCACGGCACGCCGTTCACGGAGTCGAGCATCAGCGGCGGCGACGACATCGCGGTCGCCGAGGGCAGCGATGTCATCGTCATCACGGCGGGCGCCAAGCAGCAGCCCGGCCAGACGCGCATGGACCTGCTCGCGACGAACGTGCGGATCCTCGATAGCCTGCTGCCGCCGCTCGTCGAGCGTGCGCCCGACGCGACCATCGTGCTCGTCACCAATCCGGTCGACGTGCTCACGGTGGTGGCCCAGCAGATCACCGGCCTGCCGAGCACGCGCGTGTTCGGGTCGGGCACCGTGCTCGACACCGCGCGCCTGCGCTGGTTGCTCGGGCGTCGGCTCGGGGTCGCGACGTCGAGCGTGCACGCCCACATCGTCGGCGAGCACGGCGACACCGAGTTCCCGCTCTGGTCGAGTGCCACGATTGGGCCGGTGCCCTTGCTCGAGTGGCACGCCGCCGTGCCCATCACGACCGACGAGCTCGACCGCATCGCCGTCGACGTGCGCGATGCCGCGTACAAGGTCATCGAGGGCAAGGGCGCGACGAACTACGCGATCGGGCTCTCGGGCGCGCGCATCGTCGAGGGCCTGCTGCGCGACGAGCGCGCGGTGCTTCCCGTGAGCACCGTGCTCGACGACTACCGGGGCATCTCGGGCGTCGCGATGTCGGTGCCGTCGATCGTGGGTGCGAGCGGCCCCGTGCCGGTCGAGGGCACGCCGTTCTCCGCCGAAGAGGATGCCAAGCTGCACGCCTCGGCCGAGGCGATCGCCGGCGCGCTGGCCAAGCTCGGCGCGAACTGACCCGAAGATCACCGAACGCCGCCTCGCGGCATCCGCCCTGACATGCAGAACGGGCCGCTCCCTTGAAGGGAGCGGCCCGTTCTCGTCGTGCTGAGGGCGCTAGTCGCGCGCGATGGCGAGGAAGCGCAGGATCTCGAGGTAGAGCCAGATGACGGTGACCATGATGCCGAACGCACCGGTCCAGCCGTACTTCTTGGGTGCGCGGTTGCGGACGCCCTGCTGGATCGCGTCGAAGTCGAGCACGAGCGAGTAGGCGCCCATGAGGATCACGAGCACGCCGACGATGAGGCCGAGCGGGATGCCGGCGATCTGCAGGCCGAGCAGGCCCCACGGGTCGTTGTTGATGCCGGTCCACATGAGGATCATGTTGACGAGCGAGAACACGAGGTAGCCGACCATCGCGACGAGGAAGATCTTCGTGGCCTTCTTCGATGCGCGCACCTTGCCGCTCGCGAAGAGCGCCAGGGTCACGCCGACCACCGCGAGCGTGCCGATGACGGCCTGCGCGACGATGCCCTGGTAGGCGGACTCGAACATGAGCGAGATGCCGCCGAGGAACACGCCCTGTGCAGCGGCGTAGGCGAGGATCAGGGCCGGCGACGGCTCCTTCTTGAAGATGTTGACGAGCGCGAGCACGAAGCCGACGAGCGAGGCGATCCAGAACAGCGCGGGCATGGCCGGGGTCACGGTCCAGCCGATCGCGGCCGTCACGAGGAGCACGGCGAACGCGCCGACGGTCTTCGCGATGGTGTTCTCGTAGGTCATGACCTCGCGGTCGGGCAGCGTCGCGGGCTGGTTGTAGATCTCCTGCAGCTGCTGTGCCGACATGTCTTGCGCGACGGCCACGGCTCCCTGCTTGGAAGAGAAGGCGGCACTCCGCGAGAAGGCGGGATTGTCGAGAGCCATGGGGTGTTCCTCTGCTTTCGGCTGTCGTCGGTGCGGGGGAAGGTTCGGATGCGGGATCCGGTGCTCGTTTCAATCTAGTCGAGAATGCCGTGATCACGCCGAGAGTTCACCCAAGGCGAAGCAGATCTCATCCTCACGACGGATACGCTGAGGCGCATGCCGCCCCAGACGACGCCGCATCCGCTCGTGATCGGCCACCGCGGTGCATCGGGCTATCGACCCGAGCACACCAGGTCGGCCTACGAGCTCGCGTTCGCGCTCGGCGCCGACGCGGTCGAGCCCGACCTGGTCGCCACGCGCGACGGCGTGCTCGTGCTGCGCCACGAGAACGAGATCTCGGGAACGACGGATGTCTCCTCCCGACCGGAGTTCGCCGGCCGGCGAACGACCCGCGAGATCGACGGCACGCCGCTCACCGGCTGGTTCACCGAGGACTTCACGTGGGCGGAGCTCTCGACGCTGCGCGCGACCGAGCGGCTCGGCGCGCTGCGCGGGTCCAGCGCGAGCTTCGACGGCCGGTACCCGGTGATCCGTTTGCGCGACCTGTTCGAGATCATCGACCGTGCGACCGCCGAGCGGGCGCGAACGCTGCGCATGGTCGCCGAGTTCAAGCACGCGTCGTACTTCGCGGGCATCGGGCTGCCGCTCGACGAGCTGTTCGCGGCCGAACTCGACGCGGCCGGCTGGGGCGACGGTGGTGAGCGCCTCATCATGGAGGCGTTCGAGCCGACCGTGCTCGATGCCCTCACGGCGCGCGGCATCCGCGGCCCCAAGGTGCTGCTCGTCGAGAACTCGGGCGCGCCGGCCGACCTCGTGCGCACCGACGGCGCCGCCGCACCCGCCTACGACTCCTTCGTCACCGGGGTCGGGCTGCGGACGCTCGTGGGCCGGTTCGACGGGGTGAGCGTCGGCGTGCCGAGACTGCTCGAGGCGGATGCCGCGGGCGGGCGCGGCGGCGGTGCCTCGCGAGGTGACGGCTCGCCCGCCGAGACCCCGCTGCGGGGTTCGGCGCTCGTCGAGGCCGCGCATGCGGCCGGGCTCACGGTCTTCACCTGGACGCTCCGCCCCGAGAACAAGTTCCTGCCCGCCCGCTTCCGCCGGGGCAAGGGCAAGGGCACGTGGGGCGACTGGCAGGGCGCGTTCGGCGAGGTGCTCGCCACGGGCGTCGACGGCATCTTCGTCGACCAGCCCGACCTCGGGGTCGAGCTCCGCGACGGGCTCTCGGCCGAGTAGCCGGCCCGCCCGCCCATGGGCGACCTCGCCGGCCACGGACGACGGATGCCGCGGCGGGATCGCTCCCGCCGCGGCATCCGTCGTTCGAATCGGCGTTACTTCACCTGGTCGCTGATGACCTGCATGATCGAGGTGTCGGCGAGCGTGGTGGTGTCGCCGACCTCGCGGCCCTCTGCGAGGTCGCGCAGCAGGCGCCGCATGATCTTGCCCGAGCGGGTCTTCGGCAGCTCGTTGACGATGAACACCTGACGCGGGCGGGCGATGGCGCCGATCTGCCCGGCGACGTGCTTGCGCAGTTCTTCGCTCGCGGCGGCGACGTCGGTGACCTGCGCGGCCTGGCTGGCCTTCAGGATCACGAACGCGACGACGGCCTGGCCCGTGGTCTCGTCGGCGGCGCCCACGACGGCCGCCTCGGCGGTCCAGGGGTGCGCGACGAGCGAGGACTCGATCTCGGCGGTCGAGAGGCGGTGGCCCGACACGTTCATGACGTCGTCGACGCGGCCGAGCAGCCAGATGTCACCGTCGGCGTCGCGCCGGGCTCCGTCGCCGGCGAAGTACTTGTCGCCGAACTTCTCCCAGTACGTCTCCTTGAAGCGCTCGGGGTCGCCCCAGATGCCGCGGAGCATCGACGGCCACGGCTCGGTGACGACGAGCAGGCCGCCGTCCTCGCCCTCGACGGGCGTGCCGTCGTCGGCGAGGATGTCGATCGAGATGCCGGGCACCGCGACCTGCGCGCTACCGGGCTTGAGGTCGGTCACGCCGGGCAGCGCCGAGATCATGATCGCGCCGGTCTCGGTCTGCCACCACGTGTCGACGACCGGGATCGAGCCGCCGCCGATGACGTGGCGGTACCAGATCCAGGCCTCGGGGTTGATGGGTTCGCCGACCGAGCCGAGCAGGCGCAGCGAGCGCAGGTTGAACGCGTGCGGGATCTGCCGGCCGAGCTTCATGAACGAGCGGATGGCGGTGGGCGCCGTGTACAGGATCGAGACCTTGTACTGCTCGACGATCTCCCACCAGCGGCCGGGGTGCGGCGTGTCTGGCGTGCCCTCGTAGAGCACCTGCGTGGCGCCGTTCGCGAGCGGGCCGTAGACGACGTACGAGTGGCCGGTGATCCAGCCGACGTCTGCCGTGCACCAGTAGACGTCGGTCTCGGGGTGCAGGTCGAACACGTTCTTGTGCGTGAACGCGGCCTGGGTGAGGTAGCCGCCGCTCGTGTGCAGGATGCCCTTGGGCTTTCCGGTGGTGCCCGACGTGTAGAGGATGAAGAGCGGGTGCTCGGCCTCGAACGCCTGGGCTTCGTGCTCGCTCGACGCGGTCGCGACCGTGTCGTGCCACCAGAGGTCGCGGCCCTCGGCCCACTCGACCTCGTTCTCGCCGCGCTTGACGACGAGCACGTTGCGCACGCTGCCGCCGACCGACTTGGTCAGGGCGTCGTCGACGACGGGCTTGAGGGGGAACACCTTGCCCTTGCGGTACCCGCCGTCGGCGGTGATGACGACGGATGCCTCGGCGTCGTCGATGCGCGACGCGAGGCTGTCGGCGCTGAAGCCGCCGAACACGACCGAGTGGATCGCGCCGATGCGGGCCACGGCCAGCATCGAGACGACGGCCTCGGGGATCATCGGCAGGTAGATGGCGACGCGGTCGCCCGAGCCGACGCCGAGGTCGGTGAGCACGTTCGCGGCGCGCTTGACCTCGTCGGTCAGCTCGGCGTACGTGATGTCGCGGGTGTCACCCGGCTCGCCGACCCAGTGCAGCGCGACGCGGTCGCCGTTGCCGGCTTCGACGTGGCGGTCGAGGCAGTTGACGGCGACGTTCAGCTCGCCGTCCTCGAACCACTTCGCGAACGGCGGGTTGGTCCAGTCGAGGGTCTTGGTGAAGGGCTTGTCCCAGTGCAGCAGCTCGCGCGACTGGTCGGCCCAGAAGCCGAGCCGATCGGCGTGGGCGGCCTCGTAGAGACCGGCGTCGGCGACGGCGTTGGCGGCGAACTCGGGGCTCGGGCGGAATCGCCTGATCTCCTCGAGCGCGTGATCGATCTGAACGGTCATGGTTCTTCAGTCGCTCCTTCGCGATATGGATCATCGGTGGGTCGCCTGCCCCAAGAGCACCCTACCTTCCACATGAGGGACCCACGACTTCGCGCATGACGGCGTGCGTCACACAGCCTTTCCTTGTGGAGAATCGGGCGTTACTGTGCCTTTGCGCAGAGAAATCTGTGTGTCCGCACAAATGAGGACAAAAAGTACTTGCGAATGCATCCGCAGGCCCTATGCTGAATACCGCCCGATCATTCGTTTTCGTGGCCTGCAGCGCCTGCGATTCCCCCCAATCCTTGCGCTGCCGAGGCGGCACCTGTTCCCCCCAATGGGTGCCGCCCCCTTTCGTTAAGGGGTACCGCTCGCGAGCGGTGCTGCACGATCGAGTCCTCCTCCACAACGGCGTGGGGGAGGCTCTTTCCATTTCCGCAGCAGAACGGATGCCGCGGGCGGGCGTCGCTCCGTAGCGTCGCCGTCATGTCCGCCGCACCGTTCGTCGCCAGCCCTTCGTGGCAGCATCCGCCAGCGCCGTCGTCCGTGCCCGTCCCGGCTCTGGTGCCTGCGCCGGCGCCGGTGGCTGCGCCGGCGCTGCCTGTGCCCCTGCCTGCGATCGATCCGGGTCTCCAGCGCGCGGGGGCCGACGACGCGTCGCCCGGTGGCGCGGCCGACGGCGTCGACCACGATCTCGGCGACCTGGGCCCGCTCGCCCGATTCGCGGCATCCGGCGACGTCACCGATCTCTTCCTCAACGGCTCCATGGGGCTCTGGGTCGATCGCGGAGCGGGACCCGAGCGAGAACCCGGCTGGGTCGCCGACGAACCGGAGGTGCGCGCGCTCGCCGTGCGGCTCATCGCGCGCGGCGGCCGGCACATCGACGAGGCGACGCCGGCCGTCGACGTGCGGCTCGGCCGGGGCATCCGGGTCCACGCCGTGCTTCCCCCGGTGTCGACCACCGGAACCCTGCTGTCGATCCGCATCCCGCGCGCGAGCGGCGTCCGCCTCGACGGGCTCGCGCGATCGGGCATGCTCTCGCCCGACGACGAGCTCGTGCTGCGCGCGGCGGTCCGCGATCGACAGAACCTGCTCATCACGGGCGCCGGCGGCACCGGCAAGACCACGTTGCTCGCGGCGCTGCTCGCCGAGGCGCCGGCGCATGAGCGCATCGTGGTCATCGAAGACGTCGCAGAACTGCAGGTCTCGCATCCGCATGTGGTCGCGCTCGAGGCCAGGCAGCCGAACCTCGAGGGCACCGGTCGCATCGGTCTCGATGCCCTGCTGCGCGAGGCCCTGCGCATGCGCCCCGACCGCCTCGTGGTCGGCGAATGCCGGGGGCCCGAACTGCGCGAACTCCTCGGTGCGCTGAACACGGGGCACGACGGCGGGGCGGGCACGCTCCACGCCAACTCGCTCGACGACGTCGCCGCGCGGCTCGAGGCGCTCGGCGCTGCGGCCGGGCTCTCGCCCGAGGCGGTCGCACGCCAGGCGGCCAGCGCGTTCGACCTCGTCGTGCACCTCGAACGTGCCGATGGGCTTCGCAGGGTGGCCGGGCTCGGTCGTCCCAGGCTCGTCGACGGCGCCCTGACGATCGAGCGGGTCGGGGCGCCGGCATGAGCGCGCGCCCCGACGGGCCTTCGGGTGCACTGCCCGTCGCCGTCGCGAGTGCGGTCGAGGCCGTGCGTGCGCGTGCGCCGATGCTTCGCAGGAGCCCCGATGCCGCGGCCGGCATCGATCACGTCGCGGGCGTCGTCGAACGGTTGGCGGTGCTGCTGTCCGCGGGCGTGGCGGCCTCCGCGGCCTGGCGTCATCTCGCCGAGTCGGGCGAGCGCGACCCGGTGCTCGTCGCCGCCGCCGAAGCAGGCGAGCAGGGCGCGCCGATCGCCGAGGCGATCGCGAAGGCGCGTGCGGGCCTTCCTGCAGAGGGCGGATGGGCGGTGCTCGCTGCGGCGTGGCAGGTCGCGAGCACCGCAGGCGCGCCCCTCACGGTGAGCCTGCGAGACCTCGCGGCGGCGATGCGCGACGAGGCGCAGGTGCGACGCGAGGTGCGCACCTCGCTCGCGGGGCCGGCCGCCAGCGCGCGCATGGTGCTCGCGCTGCCGCTCGTCGCGCTCGTGTTCGGATCGGTGCTCGGCTTCGACACCGCGACCGTGCTGCTCGGCAATCCGATCGGACTCGCATGCCTGGTCCTCGGCCTCGCCTTCCTGTGGATCGCACTGCGCTGGAGCCGAGCGCTCGCCGCGCGTGCGGCGGCCTTCGACGAGGGCGCGGGCCTCGAGCTCGAGCTCCTCTCGATCGGGATGGCCGGGGGAGCGTCGGTCGAACGGGCCCGCGAGCTCGTCGACGCGGCGCTCCGGATGCACGGGCTCGGTTCCGACGCCGCGCCGCCCTCCGCCGCTCGGGCCGCGACGCGGGCGCGCGTCGGACCCGGTGCCGCGGGAGCCGGTGCGACCGGGGTCGGGCGAGCCGCTGCATCCGCTCGCCTCGACGAGACCGTCCGCCTCGCCGAACGGGCTGGAGCCCCGCTCGTCGAGCTCTTGCGCGCCGAGGCGCAGCGCGGCCGGCGCATCGCCCGCACCGATGCCGCGACGCGGGGTGCCGCGCTCGGCGTTCGGCTCATGCTGCCGCTCGGGCTGTGCGTGCTTCCCGCGTTCGTGCTGCTCGGCGTCGCGCCGCTCCTCATCTCCGTCGTCACCGGCACCCTTGGCGGCGCCGCGTGACTCCGCCGACTCGTGCCGCCGTTCGCCGGACCTCCGGCCCCATCGAAAGGACCCATCCATGCTCGACTCCCTCACCATCGCCGCGAACGTCGCGACGGACGACGAGGCGGACTCCGTCGCGGACTCGCCCGGACCCGAGACCGACTCCCGTCCAGCCGTGCCCGACGCCGCGGCCCCCGCGGCGGCAGCGCCCCGCGGGCCGCTGCGACGGCTGCGTGCACGCCTCTCGGGCGATCGCGGCGCCGCGACCGCCGAGTACGCCGTCGCGACCATGGCCGCCGTCGGCTTCGCGGGCCTGCTCGTCGTCATCCTGCGCGGCGACGAGGTGCGCGGCATCCTCACCGATCTCGTGCGGAATGCGCTCACCGTCGGGTGACGCCGATCGCGGCAGCGTGACGGCCGAGTTCGCCGTCGCGCTGCCCGCGATCATGCTCGTGCTGGCGTTCTGCCTCGCCTCGGTGCACCTGGTGACCCTGCAGGTGCGGCTGACGGATGCCGCTGCCGCCGCAGCTCGCGCGCTCGGCCGGGGCGAGGGGGTCGACGTCGCATCGGGCATCGCGAACCGCATCGCGGGCAGCGCCGGGCTCGCTCACAGCGACGACGGAACCTTCACGTGCGTGACGCTCGACGCATCGGGCGGGGGACTTCTCGCCCCGATCCGGCTCACGAGCGAGGCGTGCGCGATGTCCGGGGGGCACTGATGGCGCACGCGTCGGAACGAGGCGCGACCGCGCGCGATCCGACCGACCGGGCTGCGGTCGACCGAGGTGCCGCTTCCGTCGTCGCGGTGGCCCTCGTCTCGGCGGTCGTGCTGCTCACGACGACCGCGCTCGGCGCGGCGGCGGGCTACGTCGACGCGCGCCGCGCCGCGACCACGGCAGACGCGGCCGCGCTCGCCGCGGCCGACGCCGCGAGCGGGGCCGCACCGGGCATCCCGTGCGAGGTCGCGGAGTCGATCGCCCGGCGCGCGGGCGCCCGGCTCGTGTCGTGCGAACTCGACGGCATCGTCAGCACGGTCGCCGTCGTGGTGCCCGGATCGATCGCCGGACTCGATGCGACGGCGTCAGCGCGCGCTGGACCGCCCGGGAGCACCTGACCTCGTCGAGGGCGAACCTCGAGGCGGACGTGAGCCCACCTCGGGGCCGCGAGCGGCGTGGTCAGTCGAAGACGGTCTCGAGGAAGCGGTACTCGACGGCCGAAGGGCGGTCGTCGTTCTCGGCGGCGAACTCCAGCCCGGCCCCCCGGCCGTAGACATAGCGTTTGCCGTGCTCGGCGCTCAGCTCGAGCCTCGGACGTGGTTCGCCCGAGTCGAGGAAGGCGGTCGCGACCGTCTTGCCCTCGAGCGGACCATCGATCAGTTTCGCGGTGTAGGAGCTCGTCGTAGAGGTTTCCATACTTCGATTGTCCTCCGGTCGCGCAGGATCGCAAGGGGTCGGCGCGCCGCATCCGGAGCCTGGTCGCCGGGGCGGGAATTCGGTGCGCTCCCGGTCTCTATGTGTATGGTGTGGCTTGTCGGGCGGCGATCGAAGCCGTTCGGCGGCACACCGCTCGGGGGCGCGGTCCGCGTGCGATCTCCATCACGGAACATATAAGAGGAGTCTGGTGTCAGGCGCGAAGAAACTGGTCATCGTCGAGTCGCCGACCAAGATGAAGTCGATCGCCCAGTACCTGGGCGACGGCTACGAGGTGCTCTCGTCGGTCGGTCACATCCGCGACCTCATCGAGCCGAAGAACCTGCCGCCCGAGCTCAAGAAGGGCGGCCTCGGCAAGTTCTCGGTCGACGTCGACAACGGCTTCGAGCCCTACTACGTGGTCTCCGACTCCAAGAAGAAGACGGTCGCCGAACTCAAGC
Source organism: Agromyces sp. CF514 (assembly GCF_900113185.1). NCBI lineage: Bacteria > Bacillati > Actinomycetota > Actinomycetes > Micrococcales > Microbacteriaceae > Agromyces > Agromyces sp. CF514. The sequence goes on from NZ_FOZD01000002.1 coordinate 640,065, forward strand.
GCGCGCTCAAGGACGCCGACGAGCTCCTGCTCGCAACAGATGAGGACCGCGAGGGCGAGGCCATCGCGTGGCACCTGCTCCAGGAGCTGAAGCCGAAGATCCCCGTGCGCCGCATGGTGTTCCACGAGATCACGAAGGACGCGATCCAGAAGGCGAAGGACAACACCCGCGAGCTCGACACCGCGCTCGTCGACGCGCAGGAGACCCGCCGCATCCTCGACCGCCTCTACGGCTACGAGGTCTCGCCCGTGCTCTGGCGCAAGGTCGGCCCCGGCCTCTCCGCCGGTCGCGTGCAGTCGGCCGCGACCCGTCTCGTCGTCGAGCGGGAGCGCGAGCGACTCGCCTTCGTCTCGGCCGAGTACTGGGACCTGCTGGGGCGCTTCGCGCCCGCGACATCCGGTTCGGCATTCGATGCGAAGCTCGTACGACTCGGTGGCGACCGCATCGCCGCCGGTCGCGACTTCGACGACCTCGGCAAGCTCAAGTCGAAGGCGGCCGTGCTCGACGAGGCCACCGCGCGCGCCCTCGTCGTAGCGCTGCAGGCGCCCGGCGTTCGCCGTGTCGTCTCGAAGCTCGAGCAGAAGCCGTGGACCCGACGCCCCTCGGCACCGTTCACGACGTCGACGCTGCAGCAGGAGGCCGGCCGAAAGCTGCGCCTCTCGGCGAAGGACACGATGCGCGTCGCGCAGTCGCTCTACGAGAACGGCTACATCACCTATATGCGAACCGACTCGGTCTCGCTCTCGAAGCAGGCGATCGACGCCGCCCGCGCACAGGCGACCGCCCTGTACGGCGCCGACTCGGTGCCCGACGCTCCCCGCACCTACGCCGGCAAGTCGAAGAACGCCCAGGAGGCGCACGAGGCGATCCGCCCGTCGGGCGAGGAGTTCCGCACGCCGGCCTCGCTCAAGGGCTCGCTCCGCGGCCGCGAGTTCGACCTCTACGACCTGATCTGGAAGCGCACCGTCGCCTCGCAGATGGCCGACGCCAAGGGCCAGACGGCCACCGTGACCATCGAGGTCGGGCCCACCGACGCCGATGCCGCGACCCCCGAGGGTGCGACCGCCGCCATCGGCGGCACGATCGCCGAGTTCACCGCGAGCGGCACCGTCATCACGTTCCCCGGGTTCCGCGCGGCCTATGAAGAAGGACGCGACGAGGAGCGCAACGCCGACGACGCGTCGGGCGAGGCGAAGCTCCCGCCCTTGAAGGAAGGCCAGGAGATCGCGCTCGAGGGACTCGAGGCCAAGGGCCACGAGACCTCGCCGCTGCCGCGCTACACCGAGGCCAGCCTCGTGAAGCGACTCGAGGAGCTCGGCATCGGGCGCCCCTCGACCTTCGCCTCCATCATCTCGACGATCCTCGACCGCGGCTACGTCACGCAGCGCGGCCAGGCGCTCGTGCCCAGTTGGATCGCGTTCTCGGTCGTCCGCCTGCTCGAAGAGCACTTCGGCGACCTCGTGCAGTTCGACTTCACCGCCGAGATGGAGGACGACCTCGACCGCATCGCGGCTGGCGAGGCCGACCGCGTCGACTGGCTCAACGGGTTCTACTTCGGCAACGACACGCACCGGGGCCTCCGTCAGGTCGTCGACAACCTCGGCGACATCGACGCCCGCGAGATCAACTCGATGCCCATCGCCGACGGGGTCACGCTGCGCATCGGCCGGTACGGCCCGTACCTCGAGGTCGTCGAAGCGGATGCCGCAGCAGACGCGCCCGTGCGCCGGGTGAACCTGCCGGAGGGCCTCGCACCCGACGAGTTGACCGCCGAGAAGGCGCGTGAGCTCATCGATGCGCCCGTGCAGACCGACCGCATCCTCGGCACCAATCCCGAGAGCGGCAAGCAGGTCGTCGTGAAGGACGGCCGATTCGGCCCGTACGTCACCGAGCTCGAGCCCGAGGCACCGGCCGCCGAGGCGACCGTCGACCCCGCCACGGGCGAGGTCATCGAGGCCCCGAAGCCCAAGCGAGGGGCGAAGAAGCCCGCGGCCGTCAAGCCGCGCACCGCTTCGCTCTTCAAGAGCATGCAGATCGAGGAGGTCGACCTCGAGACGGCGTTGAAGCTGCTCGACCTGCCCCGCATCGTCGGGCTCGACCCCGAGTCGGGCGACGAGATCACCGCGCAGAACGGCCGCTACGGCCCGTACCTCAAGAAGGGCGCCGAGACGCGCACCCTGCCGAGCGAGGACGCGATCTTCGACATCGACCTGCCTGGCGCCCTCGAGTTGCTTGCGCAGCCGAAGTACGGTGCGCGCCAGGCGTCGAGCGCGCTCAAGGAGTTCGCAGAGGACCCGGTGAGCGGAAAGCCCATCAAGGTGAAGGACGGCCGGTTCGGTCCGTACGTCACCGACGGCACGACGAACGCGACGATCCCGAGAGCCGAGTCGGTCGAGGAGATCACCTTCGAGCGCGCGGTCGAGCTGCTGCAGATCAAGCGCGACAAGGGTCCGGCGGCGCCGCGTGCGAAGAAGGCTCCCGCAGCGCGCAAGCCGGCGGCCAAGAAGCCCGCCGCGAAGAAGACGACGGCTGCCGCCGCGAAGAGCACGACGGCCGCGAAGACGACCGCCGCGAAGAGCACGACGGCCGCGAAGACGACCGCCGCGAAGACGACGGCGACGGCGAAGAAGCCGACGGTGCGCAAGACCGCGACGAAGCCGAGCGAGGCGTGACCCGCGGCGTCTTCATCACCCTCGAGGGCGGCGACGGCACCGGCAAGACCACGCAGTCCGAACTGCTCGCCGCCTGGCTCGGCGAGCAGGGCCGCGAGGTGGTGCGCACACGCGAGCCCGGCGGAACCGAGGTCGGCATCGAGGTGCGCGAGATCGTGCTGCACCACCGCGGCGACATCGCCCCGCGCGCCGAGGCGCTGCTCTACGCCGCCGATCGCGCCCACCACGTCGCGACGCTCGTGCGCCCGGCGCTCGAACGCGGCGAGGTCGTGATCCAGGACCGCTACATCGACTCGTCGGTCGCCTACCAGGGCGCCGGTCGGGTGCTCGACCCCGAGGCCGTGCGCGGGCTGTCCGAGTGGGCGACCGAGGGCCTGCAGCCCGACCTCACGGTGCTGCTCGACCTCGACGCGGTGACCGCGCGGGCGCGCCTCGACGGTGCACGCACCAGGTACGACCGGCTCGAGGCCGAGGCATCCGAGTTCCACGACCGCGTGCGCGCGGCCTACCTCGGTCTCGCCGAGCGCGAGCCCGAGCGGTTCCTCGTGCTCGACGCCTCGGCGCCCGTCGACGAGATCCAGGCGCTGATCCGCGCACGGGTCGCCGGCCTGCTCTGAACGGGCGTCGTGCCGGCGGGCGTCGACGGGGCGCCACGGCGGCGGCCCGCGACATCCGGAGCACGAGGACGGCGGGCGGATGTCGCCAGCGGAAGGTAGCGTGAATCCGTGAGCGTGTGGAGCGAACTGACCGGCCAAGACCAGGCGATCGCCGTCTTCAGGTCGGCTGCCGAGGCATCCGCCGACCGCTCCGGAACCGCTTCGCAGCAGATGACGCACTCGTGGCTCATCACCGGCCCGCCGGGGTCCGGCCGTTCGAACCTCGCGTACGCGTTCGCCGTGGCGCTCATCTCGGGGCAGCCCGACGGCGATGACACGACCCGGATCCAGGTCGAGGCGCGCAGCCACCCCGACCTGCACGTGCTCGCGACCGAGGGCGTCATCATCAAGCGCGACGACGTGCGCGACATCGTCAAGCGTTCGCACTACGCACCGTCGATCGGCCGCCACCGCGTGATCATCGTCGAAGACGCCGACCGCATGACCGAGCAGACCTCGAACTTCCTCCTGAAGGAGCTCGAGGAGCCGCCGGAGCGCACGGTCTGGATCCTGTGCGCGCCGAGCGAGGCCGACCTGATCCCGACGATCCGGTCGCGCGTGCGCTCGGTGCGGCTGCTCATGCCGAGCATCGCGGATGTCGCGGACCTGCTCGTGCGCCGCGACGGCGTCGACCCCGTGCTCGCCGAGCGCTCGGCGCGAGAGGCCCAGAGCCACATCGGGATGGCCCACCGACTGGCCACGAGCGAAGACGCACGTCGGCGACGCGAGGAGACCCTGCGGCTCGCGCTGCAGGTGCGATCGGCGGCGACGGCCGTCTCGACCGCCGCCCGTTTCCTCGAGATCGCGGGCGACGACGCCAAGGCGATCACCGCGCTCCGCGACGCCGAGGAGCGCGAGCACGCGCTGCACTCGCTCGGCATCGCACCGGGGCAGGCGGTGCCCGCGGCCCTCCGCCCGCAGATCAAGGCCCTCGAAGACGACCAGAAGCGCCGCGCGACGCGGAGCCTGCGCGATGGCATCGACCGGATCCTCGTCGACCTCACCTCGCTCTACCGCGACGTGCTGCTGCTGCAGCTCGGGGCCGACGTCGAGCTCGTCAACCGCGAGCTCGCCGGCGAGCTCGGCCGCGCCGCGGCATCCGTCGCTCCGATGCGCACGCTCGCGACGCTCGACGCGATCCAAGAGGCACGCGAGCGCATCGAAGGCAACGTGGCGCCGGCGCTCGCGCTCGAGGCCATGCTCGTGACCGCCATCCGCCGACCCGATTCCGAACGAGGGGCCGCATGACCGTGACACCGACCGACCAGACGTCGAAGGGGCGCTTTCGCCGCTCCGGGGGCCGCGCCGCAGCGATCGCCGGTGCGCTCGTGGCGGTGATCGTGCTCGCGGGGTGCGTGCCGTCCTTCCTGAAGCCCCAGACGTCGGAGTCGACGCCGACGGGCGAAGACGTCGCGGCCGACCTGCAGCCGTACTACGGCCAGGTGCTCGCCTGGGAGAACTGCGGGGGAGAGTTCGACTGCGCGACGGCCAAGGCTCCGCTCGACTGGGAGTCCCCCGCGGACGGCGAGATCGAGCTCGCGCTCGTGCGGCACCGGGCGACGGGCGAGCGCATCGGCTCGCTGCTCGTGAATCCGGGCGGCCCCGGCGGCTCGGGCTACGACTTCGTCAAGGACTCGCTCGACTACGCCGTGGGCGAGCCGCTGCAGCAGAGCTTCGACGTCGTCGGGTTCGACCCGCGAGGGGTCGGGCGGTCGTCGGCGGTCACCTGCTACGACGCCGCAGGCATGGACAGCTTCCTCTTCGACATCGTGCCCGGAGAACGCGGCAGCGACGAGTGGATCCAGAACGTCGGCGAGGTCAAGGCGGACTTCGGCGCGGCCTGCGGTGAGAACACCGGCGCGCTGCTCGGCGAGGTCGACACGAAGAGCGCGGCACGCGACCTCGACATGCTGCGCGCCGCCCTCGGCGACGAGCAGCTCAACTACCTCGGCTACTCGTACGGCACGTTCCTCGGGGCGACGTACGCGGGGCTCTTCCCCGAGAACGTCGGGCGACTCGTGCTCGACGGCGCAGTCGATCCGTCGGCACAGGAGGAGGACGTCTCGCGCGAGCAGGCCGTCGGCTTCGAGTCCGCGCTGCGCGCCTACCTCGCGGATTGCCTCGCCGGCACCGACTGCCCCTTCACCGGCACGGTCGACGCCGCGATGGACGAGATCAGCCGACTGCTGGCCTCGGTCGATGCGAGCCCCATGCGCGGCACCGACGGCCGCGAGGTCGGGGCCGACACCCTCGTCACGGCAATCGTGTACCCGCTCTACAGCGCGGACTCGTGGCCGTACCTCAGCCAGATGTTCGACGCCGTCATGCTCGGCGACGCCGATGCGGCCCTGAGCTTCGCCGACGGGTACTACGGTCGAAACGCCGACGGCACCTACAACGACAACTCGACCGAGTCGTTCCTCGCCATCAACTGCCTCGACTTCACGTACCAGTCCGACGTCGCGGTCATGCGCCAGAAGGCGGCCGACATCGCCGCGGCCGCCCCGGTCATCGGCCCGTACTTCGGCTACGGCGACCTCGGATGCATCTCCTGGCCCGACCCGTCGACCGCGGAGCGTGCGCCGATCACCGCGGCCGGCGCCGCGCCGATCGTCGTCGTCGGCACCACCAACGACCCTGCGACGCCCTACAAGTGGGCCGTGTCGCTCGCCGAGCAGCTCGAGAGCGGCGTGCTGCTCAGCTACGAGGGCGAGGGGCACACGGCGTACAACAAGTCCAACGACTGCGTGAACGGGGCGGTCGAGAACTACCTCATCGAGGGAACCCCACCGACCGACGGCACCAGTTGTTGAGAGTGGTCAAGAGAGCCTCCGACATCCGGTAACATGGTCTCTCGTGCCGATCGGTGCTGAAAGCATCGGTCATGCACGCCGCCTTAGCTCAGTCGGCAGAGCATCTCACTCGTAATGAGAAGGTCGTGGGTTCGATTCCCACAGGCGGCTCCACTCGAAGGCCCGGACACTGTCCGGGCCTTCGCCGTATCTCGGAGGAGCGGGCGATGACGGTGTTCGACGACATCACGGCTGGCAAGTACGTCTCGCTCACGACCTTCCGTAAAGACGGCACCCCGGTGCCGACGCCCGTGTGGTTCGCGCTCGACGGCGTTCGGGTCGTGGTGCAGACGCCCGCCGGCACGGGCAAGCTCAAGCGCCTGCGGCGTGACGCGCGCGTGGTCGTCGCACCGTGCGACATGCGCGGGCGGGTGCCGACCGGTGCGCCCGAGCGCGCCGGCACGGCAGAGATCGTCACCGACACCGCCGAGGCTGCGCGCCTGCAAGGACTCCTCCGTCGCCGCTACGGCTTCATGTACACGCTCGCGCATGCGATCATCCGACCACGAGGCGCGAACGCCCCGGCCGACGTGCTGCTGCACATCTCGCTCGACTGACGGATCAAGCGGAATCTGGCAAGGTGATGCCGGTGCGGATCGCCGAGGAGGCGAGTGTGCATGATGAGCCGTGAACGAGCGTCCGGACGGTTCGAACGTGTGCCGCGAACCGGAACCGCGGCACAGGTGACCGCCTTCGTCGTATGCGGCGGATGGTTGGCCGGTCTGCTCATCGGGTCGGGCAGCTCGATCGACTGGTCGTCGCCGATCACTTGGCTGGTCGTCGCGTTGCCGGCCGTACTGTTGCTGCGGAGCCTCTTCTTCGGGGTCTATCTCAATGCCGACCAACTGAGGATCGTTTCCTGGTATTGGTCCTACACAATTGATCGCGCAGAGGTGAGCTCGCTGTCCTTGCAGAACTACAACGGGTTCGTGATCGGATGGTCGGGTGCGGTCGACCTCTACAGCTCGAACGTGCTCATGATCGCAATCCAGACAGAAGACGGCGAAAGGCGTTTTCCGGCGACGGCGATGCGCCGGTCGACGGCGCAGAGAGCGATTACATATCTCGGGGAGGCTCTCGGCCTCCACGGTCACCACCCAGTGAGTCGGCGCTCACCACGTCGGCACCTCAAATAGCAAGGGAGCACGGATGCCACACGCAGGCGCCTGGGGCGTGCTCGCCGCCACGATCGCGCTCGAGGTCACGGCGACCCTGAGCCTCGACGCCGCCCAGCGGCATCCGTGGCTCTACGCGGTCGTGGTCGTCGGGTACGCCGGGTCGTTCGTGCTGCTCTCGCAGGTGCTGCGCATGGGCATGCCGCTCGGCGTCGCGTACGGAATCTGGGGAGCGACCGGGGTCGCGCTGACCGCCGTGCTCGCGTGGGCGCTGTTCGGCGATCCGCTCACTCCCACGATGCTCACGGGCATCGGCCTCATCGCGGCGGGCGTGCTGCTCGTCGAGGTCGGGTCGCAGCGGGCCGCGCGGCGCGCGGAGGCATCCGTCGCTCCGATCGTCCGGGGCGATGCCGGGACCGCGGGCGAGGCGAGCGCATGAGCTGGGTGCTGCTCGCGTGCGCGATCCTGAGCGAGGTCGGCGCGACGCTGTCGCTGCGCATGGCGACGCACGCCGAGCGGCGCCGCCGGCTCTGGATCATCCCCGTCGTGGTCGGCTACCTGCTGTCCTTCATGCTGCTCGCGGCGACGCTCGCCCAGGGCATGCAGGTCGGGGTCGCGTACGGCGTCTGGACGGCCGTCGGCGTCGTGCTCACCGCGCTCGCCGGCCGCCTGCTGTTCCGCGAGCCGTTCACGTGGGTGATGGGCGCGGGCGTCGCGCTCATCGTCGGCGGCGTGCTGCTCATCGAGCTCGGCACGCCGGGGCACTGACCGCGCGGGCGTGGGTCGACGGGGCGGAGACGAGCGGATGCCGCCGGCAGGCCGCACCCTCTGTAGGCCCGCCGGCGGCATCCGCTGCCCGGCGGTCGGTGCGCGTCGCTAGGCTGGCACGCATGACGGAACGACTGCGCTGGGGCATTCTCGCGACGGGTGGCATCGCCCACTCCTTCACCAACGACCTGAAGCTCAACGGGTTCACCGTGCAGGCGGTCGGGTCGCGCTCGCAGGCGGGCGCCGACGCGTTCGCGGCCGAGTTCGGCATCCCGAACGCGCACGGCAGCTACGAGGCGCTCGTCGCCGACCCCGAGGTCGACGTCATCTACGTGTCGACGCCGCATCCGGTGCACGCCGAGAACGCCAGGCTCGTGCTCGAGGCCGGCAAGCACGTGCTCGTCGAGAAGCCGTTCACGCTGAACGCGGCCGAGGCGCGCGAGATCGCCAACCTTGCAGCCGAGAAGGGCCTGCTCGCGCTCGAGGCCATGTGGACCCGCTACCTGCCGCACATGGTGCGCATCCGCGAGATCATCGCCGCCGGCACGCTCGGCGAGGTGCGCACGCTCATCGCCGACCACACGCAGAAGCTCTCCGACGACCCCGCGCACCGCATCAACGCGCTCGAACTCGGCGGCGGCGCGCTGCTCGACCTCGGCATCTACCCCGTCTCGTTCGCGTGGGACCTGTTCGGCGCACCCGTCACGGTCCAGAGCACTGCGACGTTCAAGTCGACCGGCGCCGACGCGCAGATCGCGACCGTGTTCGGGTACGACGGCGGGCGCGTCGCCTCGACCCTCTCGGCGAGCGACACGCGCGGCCCGAACGTGGCCACGGTGCTCGGCACCGAGGCCCGCATCGACATCGACGCGGTCTGGTACACGCCGACCTCGTTCCGGGTGGTGTCGCACGACGACACCGTGCTCGAGTCCTACGCCTCCGAGGTCGTCGGCCGCGGCATGCACTACCAGGCCGAGGCGGTCGAGCGGCTCGTCGCCGCCGGCACGCTCGGGGGCGACCTGCTCACGATCGACGAGACCGTCGCGATCATGGGCACCCTCGACGCCATCCGCGAGCAGATCGGGCTGCGCTACCCAGGCGAATGAGCGGCTCGGCACGGCCCCGCCGCGCACGATGTTCAGGGGATTTTCGGGCTGTGATCAGGCTTCGGTCTGGTGCGCCGCGTAGGCTGCCCGAATGACCGACGAGACGGATGCCACGGGCGAGCCCGAATCCGTCGGCGAACCTGCAGGGGTCGACGGGGCCGAGGCCGAGCAGCCGACCGAGCTTCTCGACGCGGCCGAAGGGGCAGGCGAAGGTCTTGAGGCTGCGCAGCCGACCGAGCTCCTCGAGGCGGCCGATGGCGCAGGCGACGGTCTTGAGGCCGAGCAACCGACCGAGCTCCTCGACACGGCAGCGGCCGCAGAGGTGGGCTCCGCGGCCGCCGCCGCAGAGGCGGGTTCCGAGGCGGGCGACGTCGGCGCACCGGCATCCGTCGCCGACGCGTCCTCCGACCCTGAGGCGGCTGCTGTTGCCGTACCGGTCGGCCGCGCGGCCTCGATGCGGGCCTTCGCCCGCAGGCACAAGCTCGCGCTCTCGGTGACCGCGGGCGTCGTGGCCTTCGCCCTGCTCGGCGCGGGAGCCGTCTTCGCGGGCGCGAACCTGAGCGCCCAGCGCGCCACCCCGGTCGCGCTCGCGAGCGAGACTCCCACCCCGACGCCGACCGAGGAGCCTGGGCGTCCCGTACCCGCGGCCCTGGCAGCGCCGAGCGCGATCGACACGAAGATCCGCACGTGCTCGGTCGCCGATCGCGCCGCCGACCCGCGACTGGCGAACCTGCAGGCCCAGGTGCGCAACGCGGCGACGGGCGAGGTGCTCTACGACCGAGGCGGCGACACTCCGTCGCGCACGGCGAGCGTCATGAAGGTGCTGACCTCGGCTGCCGCGCTCGACGTGCTCGGCCCCGACTACCGCACGACGACGACGGTCGTGAAGGGCTCCGAGCCGGGTTCGGCAGTGCTCGTCGGCGGCGGAGACGTGACGCTCTCACGCACTCCGAGCGGCACCGAGACCGTGTACCCGGGCGCGGCGCACCTCGACGACCTCGCCGCGCAGGTGCAGGCCGCGTGGGCCGCCGACCCGTCGAACCCGCCGCTCACGAAGCTGATCCTCGACGCGGGCTACTTCGGCGGCGACGAATACCAGGCCAGCTGGGACACGGTCGAGCGCGACGACGGCTACATGTCGAACATCACGGCGCTGCAGGTCGACGGCGACCGCGACGACCCGTCGGCGAACACGTCGTTCCGCAGCGGCGACCCGATCGGGCGAGCCGGCCAGGCGTTCGCCGACCAGCTCGGCGGCATCGCGGTCATCGAGCGAGGCACGGCACCCGCGGGCGCGCAGCAACTGGGCGCCGTGAGCTCGCCGACCGTGGCGCAGCTCGTCGACAAGGCGCTCGTCGTCTCCGACAACACGGTCGCCGAGATGCTCGCCCGGCTCGTGGCGATCCAGACCGGGTCGGGCAATTCGTTCGACGCGATCAACGCGGGCGTGCTGCAGGGCCTCCAGGCGTACGGCATCGACACCGCTGGCATCTCGATCGTCGACGGCTCGGGCCTGAGCGACGACAACGCCGTTCCGCCGTCGTACCTGACGCAGCTCTTCATCAAGATCAATGCGCGCGAGGGCAACCTCGGCGTGCTCATGGACGGCCTGCCCGTGTCCGGCCAGCGCGGCTCGCTCTCGTACAGCGACCGGTTCGCGGGCGACAACGCCGTCGCGGCCGGTGCGGTGTCGGCGAAGACCGGGTGGATCAACAGCGGCTACACCCTCTCGGGCGTGATCCGCGCCCAAGACGGCTCGACGCTCACCTTCGCGATCTACGCGCTCGGCGACGTCACCGACGAGGCCAAGCAGGCCATCGACACGCTCACCACGGGCTTCTTCCTCTGCGGCGACGACCTCTCGAACGCGTGAGCCGGGCGACGCCCACGGTCTGAACTGCGGTCGCACGCGGCATCCGATCGCCGCCCCGGCCGTTCGTCTGCACCTCGAGGGCGAGCGGATGCCGCCGCCTGCGGCGAGAATGGAGGCACGCGACCACCGAAACGGGAGGCGGCCATGACCCGGGCCCTGTTCATCATCGACGTGCAGAACGACTTCACCGAGGGCGGCGCGCTCGGCGTCGACGGGGGAGCGGCGGTCGCCGCGGGCATCACCCGCCATCTCGAGGCGCATCGCGACGACTACGCGCTCGTCGTGGCATCCCGCGACTGGCACTCGGGCGAGAACGACAACGGCGGCCACTTCGCGACCGACGCCGAGCCCGACTTCGTCGACACCTGGCCCGCCCATTGCGTCGCTGGCACCGACGGCGCCGAGTACCACCCCGCGCTCGACGTCGCGGCGATCGACGTGCACATCCGCAAGGGGCAGGGCGTGCCCGCCTATTCGATCTTCGAGGGCACGGATGACGCGGGCGCGACCATCGCCGAGGTGCTCACCGCGCACGGGGTCACCGAGGTCGACGTCGTGGGTATCGCGACCGACTACTGCGTGCGCGCGAGCGCGCTCGACGCGCTCGAGCACGGGCAGCACGTGCGCGTGCTCACCTCGCTCGTCGCGGGCGTCGCCCCCGAGTCCTCGGCCGCCGCGCTCGCCGAGCTCGGGCACGCCGGCGCCGCGATCGTCTGAGGCTCGCCGGCCGGCTGCCCCGCCCGTCCGACTAGCTGCCCCGGCGTCGGCGGCAGGCGACCCCGACCCACTCTGCGCAACTCCGGACGCCGGCCACGACTCGCCGAGCGCCGGGTTCGGTGGCACGGCGTGGCGCTCGGGGCATCCGGAGTTCGGCCGGATCGACTCCCCCTCGACAGGGCGAGCGGATGACCCGGCCCGACCGGTTTCCGGTCTCGGCCGATCTCCCTGCGTGCGCCGTCCGTCAGGGTCGGACGATGTTCGACCTCGCACGAACGCTCCGCACGCATCACGGCGTGTGCACGACCGCTCAGCTCACCGCCTCGGGCCTCGGCAGGCACGCCATCGCCGCGGCCGTGCGGCAGGGCCGACTCGAACGCGCGTATCGCGGGATGTTCGTCGATCCGGGCCTGCCGCTCGAGGTCCGTCGTGCCGTGCGGGTCGGCGGACGGCTGTCGTGCATCTCGGCGGCCGGCCTCCACGGGCTGCGCGTGCTGAATCCGCCCGAGGTGCTTCACGTCGCCGTGGCAGCGGACGCATCGCGGCTCCGGACGCCGCGGGCGCCCGAGTCACCGGTGCGGCTGCACTGGACCGGGGGTCCGGGCTTCGACGCCACGCCGATCGCCCCGCTCGAGCAGGTGCTCGCCGACGTGCTCGGATGCGTTCCCGAGCTCGATGCCCTGTGCGTGCTGGATTCGGCGCGAGAGCAGGTCGCCTGGCAGACGGACCCGCCGATGCTCGGCGATGAGGCATTCGCACGGCTCGTCGCGCGGCTTCCGGGCCATCTGCGTGTGGTCGCGCATCGCTCGACCACCGCCAGCCAATCGGTGGGTGAGACCATCGCCCGCGTCCGGTTCGAGGGATCGGGCATTCCGGTGCAGCCGCAGGTCGCCCTGCCCGGCGGGGTGCACGCCGATCTGCTCATCGGCGAGCGGCTCGTGTTCGAGGTCGACGGCGAAGCGCCGCACTCCCTCCCGGGTGCCTTCGATCGGGATCGAGGGCGTTGGGCTTGGCTGAAGGCTGCGGGGTACGCGCACGTGTCGTTCAGCCATCGGCAGGTGGTGCACGAGTGGGATTCGGTCGGCGCGACCGTGCGGATGCTCGTGCGCCGAGGCGAGCACCTGTGGTCGGCTCGGCCGAACTCCGGAGCGGAACGCGGACTCGCCTGGTGAGGGGCCCGACCGCACGGCGTGGCGTGCGCGGCATCCGGAGTTGCGCCGTCGGAAGGAGGGCGATGGGCGGGCGAGTCCGCCCGAGGCTGAGCTCAGGCGCTGATGGCTCGCGCGCGGAACGCGCTCGGCGGCTCGCCGAACTCGGCTCGGAACGCGCGGCTGAAGTGCGCGGCATCCGTGAACCCCCACCTGGTGGCGACCTGACCGACCGGGCGGTGCGCTGCCAGCGGGTCGGCGAGTTCGCGGCGGCACCGGTCGAGGCGGCGCGAACGGATGTACGTCGACACGGTGAGGCCCTCCTCGTGGAAGAGTGCGTGCAGGTGCCTGGTCGAGATGTACGCGGCCGCCGCGATGCTGCCGGGCGTCAGATCGGGGTCGCCGAGATGGTCGTCGATGTGCGCCTGCACGCGCCGGAGCATGACGCGGTGCGGCCGGTCGGCGTCGCGCGCGACGTCGAGCTCGCGCGCGTAGAGCGTGGTCACGAGGTCGACGGCGTTGCGCGCGAGCCGCCCGCCGATCGGGCCGTCGAGCTGTCCGAGGTCGCATGCGAGCTCGCCGAGGAACCGCGTGACGACACGAGCGAGCCCGTCGCCGCCGTCGATCGTGGCCGCGGTCATGCCACGCACCGCGTCGGTCGGCAGCTCCAGCACCCGGTGCGGAACCATGAGCACGAGCGTGCTGAAGCCCTCCTCGAACACGAGCGTGTACGGGGAATCGGTGTCGTAGACCGTGAGGTCGCCCGGGCGCAGCACGGCTTCGCGGTTGTCCTGGATGAGCAGGCCGGTGCCGGCGAGCTGCAGCCCGACCTTGAAGCAGCGGTGGCTCGAGCGGGCGACGAGCTCGGGCGTGCGGTGGATCTCGTGGCCGTCGGCCGTGACGACCGAGACGTGCACGTCGTCGGTGGTCGCGGCGCGGATGTCGCCGCGGAACGAGTCCTGGTGATCGGAGCGCACCTGCAACGGCACGAACGACCGCGAGACGAGTGCGCTGAACGCGCCGAACCCCAGTGGCAGGCTCGCCGTGTCGAGTCGGGGGGAACGCGCGGATTCGCGGAGCACGGGCATGCACCTCATCTCTCGGGGCGGACGTCGATGTCCATGGGGTGGGGAGACTCTACGCCTGTCGAGACAAAAGAGGTAGCGCGAGCCTGCGTTCGGGGACAACCGGCCTTCGCTGTGCGACAAGGCGCATCGCCTCGCGCGCGGAATCATGAGCCGGAACCGGGCGACGCCGCCGTGGCTCGCTCCCGTCGGAAAAGGAACCCCCAGCCATGACCGCAACGACGACCACCCCGCCGAAGCAGAGCGGCGGCCTCGGCCACCGCCGCCTGGGCGTGCCATCCGTCACCCTGATGATCATCGCGGCCTCGGCGCCGCTCACCGTCGTCGCCGGCGGCGTCACGACCACGTTCGCGGTCACGGGCGTGATCGGCGTGCCGATCGGATTCATCGTGCTCGCCGCAGCACTCGCGGTGTTCGCCGTCGGCTACGCCGCCATGAGCCGGTACGTCACCAACGCGGGCGCGTTCTACGCCTACATCGCGCAGGGCCTCGGTCGGCCGTTCGGCGTCGGAGCCTCCCTCGTCGCCCTCGTCGCCTACAACGCGATGCAGGTGGGCATCTACGGCCTCTTCGGATTCCAGATGTCGATGTTCCTCGAGGCGAAGCTCGGCATCGCGACCCCGTGGTGGCTGTGGATTCTCGTCTGCATCGCGGTCGTCGCCGTGCTGGGAGTGAACCGCGTCGACCTGTCGGCGAAGGTGCTCGGCATCCTCGTGGCGCTCGAGTTCGCCGCCGTGCTCGTCTTCGACATCGTGTCGTTCTCGGTCGCGCCCGAGGGCGTGAGCACCGCCGGCCTCGAGCTCTCGAACCTGTTCGTGCCGGGCGTCGGCGCCGTGCTCTCGTTCGGCATCGCCGCGTTCATGGGCTTCGAGTCTGCCGCGATCTACGGCGAGGAGTCGAAGGACCCCAAGCGCACGGTCGCGCGCGCCACCTACGCGGCCGTCGCCATCATCGGCGTGTTCTACGCGTTCAGCGCGTGGGCGTTCACCGTCGGCATCGGCCCGTCGCAGATCGCCGAGGCGTCGGCGACCTACGGTCCCGACCTCATGTTCGTGTTCATGAGCGAACACGCACCGGTCATCATCAGCGACCTCATGCAGGTGCTCTTCCTCACGAGCCTGTTCGCAGCCCTCCAGTCGTTCCACAACGCGGTCGCCCGGTACCTCTACTCGCTCGGACGCGAGGGCGTGCTGCACCGCAGCCTCGGCTCGGTTCGAGCGGTCTCGCGCGCCCCGTGGGCGGGCTCGGTCGCGCAGACGGTCATCGCGCTCGTCGTGACGCTCGGATTCGTGTTCGCCGGCGAGGTCATGGGCCTCAAGAACGACTTCGCCCCGACGGAATTCCTCTACCCGGTGCTCACGATGTTCACCTGGCTCACGAACACGGGAGCCATGGGGCTCGTGCTGCTGATGTGCATCATCGCCGTCTCGGTCATCGGCTTCTTCCGGCGCGACCGGCGCGGGCTCGGCAGGTGGTCGACGCTCATCTCGGCGGTCGTGCTCTTCACGGTCTTCGTGCTCATCGTCGCGAACTTCAACGTGCTGCTCGGCCAGGCCGAGACGACCCCGGTGACGTTCGTGCTGCCCGCCCTGCTCATCGTGCCCGGGGTGTTCGGCGTGATCTGGGGCTTCGTGATCCGCAAGCGGAACCCCGAGCTGTACGCCCGCATCGGACACGGCATCGAGGAAGCCGAGGCCGACATGATCGACGGCGAGGGGCACCGCGGGCTCTGACCGGCGGGGTTCGGGCGGTTCGGGCGGTTCGGGCCGCCCGCGGGCTACGAGCCGAGGGCGGTGACCGCGGCCGGCGCGGCCATGGCGGCGAGCATGAGCGACATGCCCGCCGCCATCGCCCCGTGTCGCAGCGCAACCCGGCCCGATCGCACCGCCCGGGCCGCCACCCATGCCCCCAGCACGACCACGGCGAGCACGGCGAGCGACTGGAGCGGCAGCACGGGTCCGGCGTGGTGGGCGGCGGAGGTCGCGTCGGACGTCGCGCTTGCACTTGCGGCCCCGGTGCTCGACGCAGCGACGCCGGCGAGGAGCCATCCGGTCGCGATCAGGGCGAGGGCGTGGTGCAGGTCGGCGAGCGGGCGGCCGCACCGGGCCATCGGCTCCGGTCGACGGATGTCGCGGCGGGCCCGGACGCCGATGGCGAGGCCCGCGGCGACGAGGAGCGCCGACCAGGCGAGCCCGGGCAGCAGGCGCGTGAAGGCCGTGTCGAGCATGGCGGCAGCCATGACGACGGCGGCCAGGGCGTCGAGGACACGCATCCGGCGGCCGGGCGCGAGCGCGGCGACGGTTCCCGCCACTGCTCCGAGGAGCATCACGCCGTGCACGATCTCGACCATTCGTCTTCCGAATCTTCCCTGTTCCGGTGCGTGGGGTTATATTACTCGACAAACGTAGAGAAAAAAGGTGCCACATGACAGCGACGTCCACCCTCCACTCGATCGGCCGGCGGCCCGACGCTGCGTCGCACGCCATCGCGAACGACCCGCTGCGCGGACTCACCGCGGCCGAGATCGACGGGGCCCGCGACATCCTGCACGAGGCCGGCCTCATCGGCGAGCACACCCGTTTCGTGTACCTCGGGCTCGACGAGCCGGCCAAAGCCGACGTGCTCGCGGGCGTCGAGCTGCCCCGCGTCGTGCGCGCCCTGGTGCTCGACCGGTCGACGGGTGCCTCCGCCGACCTCCGCGTCTCGGTCACCGACCGCGCCGTGGTCTCGAACGAGGCGATCGACACGGCGAACGGCCATGTGCCGATCCTCGACGTCGAGTTCGAGGCGATCTACGACCTGCTCGGCGCCGAGCAGGAGTGGCACGACGCCTTGGCCAAGCGCGGCATCACGCACGAGCAGGTCGCCCTCGCGCCGCTCTCGGCCGGCAACTACGGGTTCGAGGCCGAGACGGGGCGCCGGGTCATCCGCGTGCTCGCCTTCATGCGCGAGAACGAACAGGACCACTGCTGGGCGCACCCCGTCGACGGACTCTGCGCCTACGTCGACATGGTCGAAGGCCGCATGTTCGAGCTCATCGACCACCGCGTCTACGACATCCCGGCCGAGGGCGGCAACTTCGACGACCCCGCGGTGCAGGGCGCACCGCTCGACACCCTGAAGCCGATCGAGATCACCCAGCCCGAGGGGCCGAGCTTCACCGTCGAGGGCGATCACGTGAGCTGGGCGAACTGGCGACTCTCGCTCGCCTTCGACGCACGCGAGGGCCTCGTGCTGCGCCGCATCCGCTACGTGGATGCCGACCAGGGCGGCGAGGAGCGCGACATCGTCTACCGCGCCTCGATCGCCGAGATGGTCGTGCCCTACGGCGATCCGTCGCCGTCGCGGTTCTGGCAGAACTACTTCGACACCGGCGAGTACGTCTTCGGCCGCTATGCGAACTCACTGCAGCTCGGATGCGACTGCCTCGGCGAGATCCGCTACTTCGACGCGACGATCGCCGACGAGTTCGGGCACCCCCGCGTCATCCCGAACGCCATCTGCATGCACGAGGAGGACTACGGCACCCTCTGGAAGCACACCGACATCTACACGGGCTCGAACGAGGTGCGCCGCCAGCGCCGGCTCGTGATCAGCTTCTTCACCACCGTCGGCAACTACGACTACGGCTTCTACTGGTACCTGTACCTCGACGGCACCATCGAATGCGAGGCCAAGCTCACCGGCGTGCTCTTCACCTCGGCCTACGACGCCGAGGCCGGCGACCACGCGAGCGAGGTCGCACCCGGTCTCGGGGCGCCGTACCACCAGCACCTCTTCAGCGCCCGGCTCGACATGATGGTCGACGGCCTCGCCAACGCCGTCGACGAGGTCGACGCGGCACGCGTGCCGATGGGGGAGGGCAACGCCTACGGCAACGCCTTCACCAAGCACAGCACCCGCCTGCGCAGCGAGTCCGAGGGGGCTCGCGACGCGAACCCCGGCGTCGGGCGCACCTGGCACATCGTGAACACCGAGAAGACGAACCGCCTCGGCCGGCCCGTCGGGTACGAGCTCATCGCGCAGGGGTCGCCCACCCTGCTCGCCGATCCCGAATCGGTCATCGCCCAGCGCGCCGGCTTCACGCGCAAGCACCTCTGGGTCACGCAGTACGACCGGGCAGAGCGCTACCCCGCCGGCGACCTCGTGAACCAGAACCCCGGCGGCGACGGCCTGCCGCGGTACACGGCCGCCGACCGCTCGATCGACGGAGACGACATCGTGCTCTGGCACACGTTCGGCCCGACCCACTTCCCGCGGGTCGAGGACTGGCCCGTGATGCCGGTCGACACGGCCAAGTTCACGCTCAAGCCGTACGGCTTCTTCGGCCGCAACCCGACGCTCAACGTGCCCTCGTCGGCCGCGCTCGGGATGGCCTGCCACACCGGGGCGGCTCACGAAGGCCACGACGCGGACGGATGTCGGTGCGAGGCCGGGGCGTGCACGTGCGCCGGGCACGGGCACTGACCACGCGCTGACGCGCCAGGGGGCCGGATGTCGCAGCCGCGGCATCCGGCCCTCATCGCGTCGCCCGGCCGAACGCGCGCAGCGGCCGCACGCAGCGGGCCGCACGCCGTGGCTACCGCAGCAGGTCGAGGTACCCCTCGAGCAGGCGCGTGAGGCGAGCGGGGTCTGCGCTCGCCGGGGAGACGACGGCGATCACCTGCACGCCGTCGACGAAGGCCATGAGGTGGTCGGTCGCGACCGCCACGTCGAGGTCGGCGCGCGCCTCGCCGAGCTGCTTCGCACGCTCGAGGTGATCGGCGATCTCGACCCGCCATTCGTCCATGGTGCGCTCGTGCAGGGCCAGCAGGTCGGGTTCGTTGGCCGCGTACTCCCAGAACGGAATCACGATGCGCGCCTCGAGGATGCGCTCCTCGTCGAGCGGGAAGATCTGCAGCATGAGCTCGCGCAGTGCGGGCATGCCCTCGAGGTCGGCACGCACGGCCGCGAACCTGGCGTTGGTCGCCGAGTAGACGTGCTCGAACGTGGCCCCGATCAGCTCCTCCTTGTTGCGGAAGTACGGGAAGAGCCCGCCGTTGGCGACGCCGGCCGACCTCGCGATCTCGCGCATCGTCGTGGCGCGGAACCCCTTCTCGGCGATGAGTCGCCAGGTCGCGCGCACGATCTCGAGTCGGCGCTCGTCGTGGTCGACGATCTTCGGCATGGTCCCCTCTCGCGACCCTCGGCGGAGCGGTCACGGGCGCCGTGGTCGCCGTCCACGATACGCGTGCGGCCTCCGACGACGGGGACGCACGCGGACGGGCCGGGAGCGACTCGCGCTCCCGGCCCGCCGGTGTGCTCGCGGATCAGCCGTTGACGACCTGCGGCACGCCGAGCGCCTTCAGGCCCTCGACGCCGAACTCGAGCCCGTAGCCCGACTGCTTCGCGCCGCCGAACGGCACCATCGGGTGGATCGTGCCGTGCGAGTTGATCCACACGGTGCCGGCCTCGATGCGTGCGGCGACGCGTCGCGCCTCGTCGCGATCCGACGCCCACACCGAGGCGCCGAGCCCGACCTCGACGTCGTTCGCGAGGGCGATCGCCTCGTCGACGTCGTGGTAGCGGATGATCGGCAGCGCCGGGCCGAACTGCTCCTCCTGCACGAGCGGGTTCGCGTTCTCGATGTCGGCGATGAGCGTCGTCGGGTAGAAGTGACCCGGCTGGTCGCGGTCGGGCTCGCCGCCGAGCAGCACGCGAGCGCCAGACGCCTTGGCCGACTCGACCAGCCGGTCGACGATGTCGAACTGCTGGCGGTTCTGCAGCGGGCCGAGCACGTTCGCCTCGTCGAGACCGACGCCCATGGGCATGGCGGCCGCGACCTCGACCAGGGCCTCGCACACCGCGTCGTAGACGCTGTCGTGCACGTACAGGCGCTTCAGCGCGGCGCAGGTCTGGCCCGTGTTGATGAACGCGCCCCAGAACAGTCCCTCGGCGATCGCCTTCGGGTCGACGTCGGGCAGCACGATGCCCGCGTCGTTGCCGCCGAGTTCGAGCGAGAGCCGCTTGACCGTGTCGGCCGAGCTGCGGATGATCGCCTTGCCCGTCGCCGTCGACCCCGTGAACATGACCTTGCCGACGGCGGGGTGCGACGAGAGCGCCGCTCCGATCTCGCGGCCGCCCGAGACGATCTCGACGACGCCTTCGGGCAGCACCCGGTTGATGACCGCGATGAGTGCGAGCACGCTGAGCGGCGTGTACTCCGACGGCTTCACGACGACGGTGTTGCCCATGCGCAGCGCGGGGCCGACCTGCCAGACGGTGATCATCTGGGGCCAGTTCCACGGGCCGATCGCGCCGACCACGCCGATCGGCCGGTACGTCAGCTCGGCGTGCGTCTGCCCGTCGTCGAAGACGACCTCCGTCTCGAGCGGGGTCGCGGCGGCGGCGCGCAGCCATCCGGAGGCCCCGCCCACCTCGAACCGCGCGTTCGGGCCGTTCAGCGGCTTGCCCTGCTCGCGCGAGAGGATGCGGGCGAGCGCCTCGGCTTCGGCGTCGATCGCGTCGGCGGCCTGCATGAGCAGCTCGCTGCGCCGCTCGTGGCCGAGCGCGGCCCACGCCGGCTGGGCGGCCTTCGCCCGGGCGACCGCGGCTTCGAGGTCGTCGACCGAGTGCACGGGCGCCTGCCCGATGACCTCGCCGGTGGCGGGATCGAGGATGTCTCGGCGCTCGCCTTCCTGCGGCGTGATCTCGGCGAGCAGGTCGTCGGTCGTCGGTTCGAGCACGGGGGTCGGGCTGTCCATGGTTCCTCCACGTTGAGTCGGGGTTCCACGGTAGGCAGGGCGACGCGCTGGGGCCTTGCCCCTGCGTGCGGCGCCCTTGACCCTGCGCGCAGGGAGCGCGCGGGCACGAGCAGGCGCCCGCACGCGACATCCGCCTGCACTCCTCGACGGGAGGAGATGACGTCGAGCGGAGGACCGGATCTGCGAAACGGTCCTCCGCTCGCGGCGAAGTCCTCCCGTGCGGCCGTCGCCCGGCGGGACGGCGCGCAGGCGGGCCTGACCGCCGGGAGCGGGGCGGGCGCGCCTACAGGGTGTTGCCGAGCTTGAAGCCCTTCGCCTCGTCGCCCTGGCGGGTGTACGAAAAGCCGTCGGCGCCGATCGTCACGGCCATCTCGGAGGAGTCGGTGCGGGCGACGACGGGCTTCGGGTTGCCGTCGAGGTCGAGCACGAGCGAGGCCTCGGTGTACCAGGAGGGCACGACGGGGTTGCCCCACCAGTCGCGGCGCTGGTTGTCGTGCACGTCCCACGTGACGACGGGGTTGTCGGGGTCGCCAGTGTAGTAGTCCTGCGTGTAGATCTCGACACGGTGGCCGTCGGGGTCGCGCAGGTAGAGGTAGAACGCGTTCGAGACGCCGTGGCGCCCGGGGCCGCGCTCGATCGCGTCCGATCGCCGCAGCGCGCCGAGCTTGTCGCAGATCGCGAGGATGTTGTGCTTCTCGTGCGTGGCGAACGCGACGTGGTGCATGCGCGGGCCGTCGCCGCCGGTCATGGCGGTGTCGTGCACGGTGGGCTTGCGCCGCATCCACGCGGCGTAGACGACGCCCTCGCCGTCCTGGATGTCCTCCGTCACACGGAACCCGAGCGTCTGCATGAAGTTCACGGCGCGGGGCACGTCGGGCGTGACCTGGTTGAAGTGGTCGAGGCGCACGAGCTCACCCGGCGTGTGCAGGTCGTAGCGCCACGAGAGGCGCTCGACATGGGTGGTCTCGTAGAAGAACTCGTACGGGAAGCCGAGCGGGTCCTCGACGCGCACCGAGTCGCCGATGCCCTTGGTGAAGCCCTCGGCCCGGCGTTCGACGCGGCATCCGAGCTCTGTGTAGAAGGCGACGGCCTTGTCGAGGTCGTCGTTCGAGCGCACCCGGTACGAGAATGCGGCGACGGCGGCGACGGGGCCGACCCGCAGCACGAGGTTGTGGTGGATGAACTCCTCGGTCGAGCGCAGGTAGATCGCGGTGTCGTCCTCTTCGGTGACGTAGAGGCCGAGCACGTCGACGTAGAACTCGCGCGAGGCGGCGAGGTCGGTGACGACGAGTTCCATGTACGCGCAGCGCAGGATGTCGGGGGCGGGCACCGAGGGCGTCGGCACCGGGTCATCGGTGTGGATCGGGGCCTCTTGCGAGACGTAGAAGCCCGACGAGGTCAGGGTCATGCCATCTCGGTGCGATGGTGCGGTGCGGTCGGTCATGTCAGCGTCCTTGCGTGATGATGTGCGGTGGTGCCGGCGAAGCAGGAGCGGGGCGGATGCCGCGGCTCACGCCTTGCCGAAGGTCGGGTTGTGCGGGGCGCCGAGCGTGATGTGCACGCTCTGCTGGTCGGTGTAGAAGTCGATCGAGCGGTAGCCGCCCTCGTGCCCGAGGCCCGACGCCTTGACGCCGCCGAACGGCGTGCGCAGGTCGCGCACGTTGTTCGAGTTGAGCCACACCATGCCCGCCTCGACGGCCTGCGCGAAGTTGTGGGCCCGACGCAGGTCGTTCGTCCAGATGTAGGCGGCGAGGCCGTACTTCGTGTCGTTCGCGAGGGCGAGCGCCTCCTCCTCGGTGTCGAACGGGGTGATCGCGACGACCGGCCCGAAGATCTCCTCCTGGAAGATGCGGGCGTCGGGGGCGACATCCGCGAACACCGTGGGGGCGACGTAATTGCCGGTCGGGAAGCCCTCGGGGCGTCCGCCGCCGGCGACGAGGCGGCCCTCGGTCTTGCCGAGCTCGACGTAGCCCATGACCTTCTCGTAGTGCTCGGGGTGCACGAGTGCGCCGACCTCGGTCTTCGGGTCGTGCGGCGCGCCGACGACCACGCGCGCGGCCTGCGCGGCGTAGCGCTCGACGAACTCGTCGTAGACCTCGCGCTGCACGAGGATGCGCGAACCTGCGGTGCAGCGCTCGCCGTTCAGCGAGAACACGCCGAAGATGGTCGCGTCGATCGCGGTGTCGAGGTCGGCGTCGGCGAACACGATCGCGGGGCTCTTGCCGCCGAGCTCCATCGAGAGGCCCTTGAGGAACGGCGCGGCGTTGCCGAAGATGAGCTGGCCGGTCGAGCTCTCGCCGGTGAACGAGATGAGCGGCACGTCGGGGTGCTTCACGAGCGCGTCGCCGGCGTCTTCGCCGAGGCCGTTGACGAGGTTGAAGACGCCCTTCGGCAGCCCGGCCTCCTCGAAGATGCCTGCCCAGAGCGACGCCGACAGGGGCGTGAACTCGGCGGGCTTCAGCACGACGGTGTTGCCGGTCGCGAGCGCGGGGCCGAGCTTCCACGACTCGAGCATGAACGGCGTGTTCCACGGCGTGATCAGCCCGGCGACGCCGATCGGCTTGCGGTTGACGTAGTTCATCTGCTTGCCGGGCACCTTGAAGGCATCGTCGGCCTGGGCCACGATGAGGTCGGCGAAGAAGCGGAAGTTCTCGGCCGCCCGTCGTGCCTGGCCGAGTGCCTGCGTGATCGGCAGGCCCGAGTCGAACGACTCGAGCTCGGCGAGGCGGGCGTCGCGCGACTCGACGATGTCGGCGATGCGGTGCAGCACGCGCGAGCGCTCGCGGGGCAGCATGCGCGGCCACGGGCCCTCGGTGAACGCGCGGCGCGCGGCGGCCACGGCACGCTCGACGTCGGCCTGCTTGCCGGCGGCGGCGAGCACGTAGGTCTCGTTCGTGACGGGGTTCAGCACCTCGAACGTGTCGCCGTCGATCGAGTCGACGAACTCGCCGTCGATGTAGTGGCGGATGCGGTCGGGCAGGCCCTCGGGCACGT
Source organism: Agromyces sp. CF514 (assembly GCF_900113185.1). NCBI lineage: Bacteria > Bacillati > Actinomycetota > Actinomycetes > Micrococcales > Microbacteriaceae > Agromyces > Agromyces sp. CF514. Next base: position 663,794 of record NZ_FOZD01000002.1, read on the forward strand.
ACGCGGTGGTGGGGGCGTCGGTCATGCGGTGCTCCTTCGTCGGAAGTCGTTCGGCGCCGCGGGGAGGCGTGCGCGGCTGGGTGAGGCGGTCGGAGGTCGGTGTCGGTCGGTGGTCGGTCAGACCCCCGCGGGCGCCGGATGCTTGTGCTCGGCCTGGTAGGCGAGCACGGCGTCGAGCGTGGCGGTGCGGTGGGCGCGAGCGCAGAGCTCGATGTCGAGCGGGTCGGCACCGTCGGCGATCAGGTCGAGGATGCGCTCGTGCTCGGCGACGGACTCGTGCGCGCGGCCCGGCACGAAGCTGAACGACGAGTCGCGCAGGGCCTTCATGCGGCTCCAGCCGCGGTGCACGAGGTCGAGGATGTGCGGGTTGGGGCACTCCTCGAACAAGACGGCGTGGAACTCGAGGTTGAGCTCGGTGAAGCGCACCGGGTCGAAATCGTCGAGCGTCTGGCGCATCCGCTCGTTGACCTCGCGTGCGCGACGGAGGTGATCGGGCCTGAGCGTGGGCGCCGACAGCGCGGTCGCCGCCCCCTCGACGAGCGCGAGGGTCTGCATGGTGTGCAGGTACTCGGTCTCCTTCAGCAGCGCGACCTGCGCGCCGACGTTGCGCTCGAAGGTCACGAGTCCCTCGGCCTCGAGGCGGCGGATGGCCTCGCGCACCGGAACGACGCTCATGTCGAGCTCGCCCGCGATCTGGCCGAGCACGAGACGGTAGCCCGGCACGTAGCGGCCGCTGTCGATGCGCTCGCGGATGAACCGGTACGCCTGCTGCGACTTGCTCTCGGCGCTCATCGGGCGCCCCGCTCGGCGTCGTACCGCGCGCGCCAGGCGGCGTTCATCGGGAACAGCCCGTCGACGGATGCCCCGGCGGCGACCTGCTCGGCGACCCACGCGTCTTCGGCCTCCTGTGCGGCGGCCTCGGCCACGACCTCGGCGAGCAGGTGCGGCGGGATCACGATGACGCCGTCGCCGTCGCCCACGATGACGTCGCCCGGCTGCACGGCCGCGCCGCCGCAGGCGATCGTGACGTCGACCTCCCACGGCACGTGGCGCCGGCCGAGCACGCTCGGGTGCGGGCCCTGCGAGAACACGGGGATCTCGAACCCGGCGACGGCCTCGAAGTCGCGCACGCCGCCGTCGGTCACGATGCCGGCCGCTCCGCGCACCTGCGCGCGCAGGGCGAGCACGTCGCCCACGGTTCCGGTGCCGCGCTCGCCGCGGGCCTCGACCACGAGCACCTCGCCGGGCGCGACCGTGTCGAACGCGAGCTTCTGCGCGTTGAACCCGCCGCCGTGCGACGCGAACAGGTCGGGCCGGAACGGGATGAAGCGCAGGGTCTTGGCGATTCCGACGATGCGGTCGCCGGGGTGGTTCGCGTGCACGCCCTCGATGAAGATGTCGTGGTAACCGCGCTTGCGGAGCGCGACCGAGAGCGTCGCGACGGCCACACCGGCGATCGTCTCGCGCAGTTCGTCGGTGAGGGGGGAGACGGATGCCGCGGGCTCGCCGGCCCGCGCATCCGCTGCCGCGTCGAGCGGGCTCGCGAGTCCGGCCTCGACGGCCGCGGCGTGCTCGGCCTCGCTGCCCCAGGCCTCGATGCGCTGCGCGTCGTCGATCGCCGGCTTCGAGCCGAAGTCGCCGAACGGCACGGCGCCCTGCGTCACGGTCGTGACGAGGCGCCCGCTCGTGGGCGAGCCCGGGGCATCCGGGGCGTCGACCTCGACCTCGACGACGTCGCCGGGCACGACGACGCTCGAACCCGCGGGCGTGCCGGTGAGGATCACGTCGCCGGTCTCGAGGGTGAGGTGCTGCGAGAGGTCGGCGACGAGGCGTCCGAACGGGAAGAGCAGCGTGTCGCTCGTGTCCTCCTGCACGAGGGTGCCGTTGACCCAGGTGCGCACGCGCCAGCCGTCTTCGCCGGCGACGTTCGCGGGGATGAGCGTCGGGCCGAGCGGGGTGAAGCCGTCGCCGCCCTTGTTGCGCACGTTCGAGCCCTTGTCGGCGGCGCGCAGGTCGTAGAGGCCGAAGTCGTTCGCGGCGGTGACCGAGGCGACGTGCCGCCAGCCGTCGGCGGGGGAGACGTGCCGGGCCGGTTCGCCGATGACGAGGGCGATCTCGCCCTCGAAGGCGAGGAGCTCGGTGCCGGCGGGGCGATCGATGGTGCCGCCGGTGCCGGCGAGCGAGGACGCGGGCTTGAGGAAGTAGCTCGGCTGCGCCGGCGTGCGGCCGCGCTGTGCGGCCCTCGACGGGTAGTTGAGGTGCACGGCGATGATCTTGCCCGGGGTGCTCGGGCCGGCGCCCGTGGTGGCGGTGGCATCGGTGGTCATTGACGTCCTCGTCTCGTGATATTTCAAATGATATACGATCTGCCGAGCGATGCAAGGGTCGTGCACTGCGCCCGACCCGCGGTCAGTAGCTCGCGCGCGGCGCCTCGTCGGCGGAGTCGTCGGCAGCGGGCGGCGACCCGATGTACCGGTCGGCGAGGGCTTCGGTCGCGCGGGCGAGCAGCGCGACATCCGCCCCGACGACGACGAACGACGCGCCCGCGGCGAGGTAGCGGTCGGCCGCGGCGGGCACGAACGCGTTCACGGCGGCCGGCTTGCCCGCGGCCACGGCCGAGGCGATGCCCGCCAGCACGGCGGCGACGACCTCCGGATGCTCCTGCTGGCCGATGAGCCCCATCGAGGCCGCCAGGTCGGCCGGCCCGAAGAACACGCCGTCGACGCCGTCGACGTCGAGGATGCGCTCGACGTTCGCCGCGGCCGTCGCGGACTCGATCTGCACGAACAGCGAGATCGTCGACGAGGCCCCGGCGAGGTATCCGTCGACCCGGTTCCACCTCGCCGAACGGGCGAGGGCGCTGCCGACGCCGCGAACGCCGAGCGGCGGGTAGCGCACGGCTCGCACGATCTCGGCGGCGTGCTCGGCGGTGTCGCACATGGGCACGAGCAGGTTCTGGGCGCCGAGGTCGAGCATCTGCTTGATCGTCACGGTGTCGCCGTAGGGCACCCGCACGAGCGGCGTGGCCGGGTAGGCCGCGATGGCCTGCAGCTGCCCGAGCACCGACTCGAGGCCGATGGGCGAGTGCTCGGCGTCGACGAGCACGACATCGAGGCCGGAGCCGGCGACGATCTCGGCATTGACGGCGCTGCCGCCCGACGACCAGGCGCCGAAGAGGGGCCGGTCGGAGGCCGCGATGCGGGCCGCGAGCGTCGGCGGGAGGGTCATTCGAATCGGCATGTGACGCTCCCCAAGTCGCGGTAGTCGGCGTGCACGGTGTCGCCGCGCTCGACCCACATCGGGCGCGTGAACGACCCGGCGAGGATGATCTCGCCCGCGCCGAGCGACTGGCCGTGCTGGGCGAGCTTGTTCGCGAGCCACGCGACGCCCATGGCCGGGTTGCCGAGTACCGCGGCGGCGACGCCCGACTCCTCGATCGTCTGGTTGCGATACAGCAGCGCCGAGATCCACCGCAGGTCGACCTCGTCGACCTTCACCGGGCGGCCGCCGAGCACCATCGCGCCCATCGCGGCGTTGTCGCTGATCGTGTCGACGATGGTGCGACCCTGCATCTCGATGTGCGAGTTCAGGATCTCGAGGGCCGGCACCACGTAGGCGGTGGCGTCGAGCACGTCGAAGATCGTCGTGTTCGGTCCGCTGAGCGGCTTGTCGAGCACGAAGGCCAGTTCGACCTCGATGCGCACGTTCGAGAACCGGTCGAACTGGACGGTCGCGCCCGACTCGATGACCATGTCGTCGAAGATGACGCCGTAGTCGGGCTCGGTGATGCCGGTGGCGACCTGCATGACCTTCGAGGTGAGGCCGATCTTGCGTCCGACGAGGCGCGCGCCGGCGTCCTGGCGGCGTTTCGCCCACTCGCTCTGCACGGCGTACGCGTCTTCGACGATCATGTCGGCGTTGCGTGCGGTGAGCAGGGGCACGGTCGTGCGGTCGCGATCGGCGGCGAACAGTTCGTCGGCGATCGCGGCGATCCGGGATTGGTCTAGCACTGGCGCTCCACTTCATCGAGGTGTCGTCACAGATCGTATACGATCAGGTCGGATGTCGGGAGTGGGCCGCCGTCGCGAGAGGCCGCCGTCGCGAGACGCCGCCGTCGCGAGAGGCCGCCCCGCAGCATCCGCTCAGCTGTTCACGCGGATGATCTCCTCTTGGTACGGCGCGACGACCGAGCCCGAGATGCGGCAGTCGAGCAGCAGGAACGGCCGCTCGGGCGCTGGGCGCGACGCCCACTCGGCCAGTGCATGGAGGTCGGCGAGCGATCGCACGACGACGCCCTCGGCGCCGACGGCCGCCGCGAGCCCGGCGAAGTCGACCTCGGGGATGAGCATCGGCTCGCGGGCGAGGCCCTTGAGTCCGTAGAGGTTGACCTCGGCGCCATAGGCCGCGTCGTTCCAGACGACGGCGAGGCCGCGTCCGCCGGCCGTGCACACGGCCGACTCGAGGTCGGCGAGCGCCATGAGCCCGCCGCCGTCGCCGGTCGTGAGCACGATCGCCGAGCCGGGCCGCGCGGCTGCGGCGCCCGGAACGCTCGCGAATCCGAGCCCGATCGACTGGAACGCCGTGCCGACCATGATCATGCGGTCGGGCGAGGCCACGGGCCAGTACATGTTCGCCCAGCCGATGAAGTGCCCGCCGTCGCTCACGACGACCCGGTCCTCGGGCAGCAGTTCGCCGATGCGCCGGGCGACCGCGCGCGGGTCGAGGCGCCCGTCGTCGGCCAGGCCGTCGGCACGGGGTGCCGACGGCTGCTCGCGCAGTGCGGCGACCGCGACCGATTCGCGCCATCCGGATGCCTCCGCGCCGAGCACGTCCAACTCCTCGACGACGGCTCGGGCGACCAGGCCGGCGTCGCCGCGCACGAAGCCTCCCACGTTCGGATGCGTCGCCGCGGGCAGGATGTCGACCTGGAACACGCGGGTGCCCGGCGCGAACAGGTCGCCGAAGCGCATCGTGAACTGGTTGAGCGAGGCGCCGAACACGACCGCGACGTCGGCCTCGCGCACGAGCTCCATCGCGCCCTCGGCCCCGAACCCGCCCGTCACGCCGAGGTCGAACCGGGTGTCGGGGAACACGCCGCGCCCGAGCGCGGTCGAGGCGGTCACGGCGCCCGTCGCCTCGGCGAGGTCGCCGAGCGCATCGCCCGCCCCCGCCAGCCAGGCGCCGCGGCCGGCGAGCAGGAACGGCCGGCTCGCGCCGGCGAGGGCCGCCGCGATCTCGGCGACGACGCCGCCGGCGAACGGGCCGCGCGGCGCGAGCGGCGTCGGCAGGCGCAGCTCGGGAGCGGGCTGCACGGCCCCGGCCTCGAGTGCGGCGACGTCGTACGGGATCGCGAGCACCACGGGCACCCGGTACGAGAGCGCGTGCTCGATCGCGAGGATCGTCGTGGCCGCGGCATCCGTTCGTCCGACCGTGTAGGTTCGGGCGCCGACCGCCGAGGCGAGCGCGATCTGGTCGACGTCCCACGGACGCGGACCCGAGGTCGGCTCGTCGCCGACCACGAGGACCAGCGGCACATGCGCCTGCGCGGCCTCGGCGAGGGCCGTCAGGGTGTTCGTGAACCCCGCGCCGTACGTCGCCGTCGCGGCGGCGATCCGGCCAGAGGCGCGGAAGTGCGCGTCGGCCGCGACCACCCCGCCCGCCTCGTGGCGCACGGCCGTGAAGCGCACCTCGGTCGCGCGCTCGAGGGCGTCGAGGAAGTACGCGTTGCCGTTGCCCATGACGCCGAAGACGTGGTCGACGTGCGTGGCGAGCGCCGCGGCGACGTGGGCGGAGACGGAGGTGGTCGTGGGCATGGCGAAGTCCTTCGAGACGTGACGGATGCGGATTTCCGTATGTGTCTCGCGCGGCCGGCGACTGGTCGACCGGGCTTCGTGCCCCTTTTGCGAGCACCGGCGCGACGTGGCGCCTGGACGTGACGAGTATACGACCGCGTCGAGGGTGCGCCGCACGGGCGTCGTGCTCTCGGCCGATCAGGCGGCCGGACCCAGCGCCTCCACCACGTCGGCCCAGAACGCGGCACGGGCGGCGGAGTCGGCAGCGGCATCGGTGTCCGCGAAGTGGGGGAGGTAGGGGTTCAGCGGCACGAAGTGGCTCGCACCCTCGCCCTCGGAGGCGAACACCTCGACGCCCCCGCCCTCGAGCCGCTCGAGCGTTCGGTGCTGCAGCGGGCACGACGGCCAGACCGCGTCGGCCGTGCCGCACGCGAGCACCACGGGGCCGTCGACCGTGTCGACTCCGATGACCGAGGCGGCGGGCGGGTCACCCGACACGTCGGTCGTGCACGGCAGGGGCTCGCCGTCGAGCGTCCACGCCGAACGCGTCACATCGGGGTACCCGCAGAAGAGCTCGCCGGCCCCGACGGGCAGGATCGCGCCCCGCGCGAGTTCGGGGTGCGTCGCCGCGAGCCAGAGGGCGACCTCGCCGCCGCGCGAGACGCCGAACGGGGTGACGCGGTCGGGGTCGACGCCGGGTTGCGCTCGCAGCCACCCGACGGCCTCGAGCACCGGATCGAGCGGCACCTCGGCGAGCTCGTCGGGCTGCCCGGGCGAACCGAACAGGCTCACCGCGAGGGCCGGGTAGCCGAGGGCCGCGAGCTGCATCGAGAGCAGCCGGGCGCTCTCGCTGCCGCCCTCGCTGCCGCCCATGACGAGCAGCGCGGGTCGGGCGTCGCCGGGGTCGAGGTCGGCCGGCGTGGCGTAGAACGCCGAGACGCCGGCATCCGGTGCGGTGACGATGTCGAAGGCGCCCTCGGGGAAGCCGCGCAGGACGCTCGTCGACGTGAGTTCGATGCCGTCGGCGCCGTCGTCGACCGTGCCGTCGAGCACTTCGAGCTGGACGGTGTGCTCGCGGTCGTACTCCTGGAACGCCGTGGTCACGGTGCCGTCGCCGAACGAGTAGAACGGGGCCATCGGGTCGGCGACGGTCCATGCGCCGTCCGTCGGCACGTCGCGCGCGAGGTCGATCACGCCGGCGGCGTCGGCCGTGAACACCGCGCGCGACTCGTGCGGCACGTATCCGATGTCGCTCGAGGCCCGCAGCGTCACGGTCGCGCCGGGCGTGAGACCGAGCACGCGGATGCCGAGCGGTTGGAACGGGCCGCCCAGTTCGGTCACCTCGATCGAGGGGGTCAGACCGGTCGGGAGGGGGGTGCAGGCCGAGAGGGCGGCGGTCGCGAGGGCCGCCGCCAGGGCGACCGAGGCCACGCGCCTGCCGCGGCGAGGGCGGGGGCGGGCGGGCATGGCTGCACGCTATCGACGGGCGCCGATCGGGGTCAACCGCGGGAGTACGGCATCATGGATCGGGTGAAGACCATCCAGCTGCGCCGCTACACGCTCGTCGACGGGGAGTACGACGCCTTCGTCGCCTGGTGGGAGTCCACCATGCCGACCGTCCGGCCTGCGGCCGGGTTCGCGATCGAGTTCGCCTACGGCGTGCGCGAGACGAACGAGTTCGTGTGGGCCGTGAGCGCCGAGGGCGATCGCGAGGCCTTCCTCGAGCTCGAGGCGACCTACCTGGCGTCGCCGGGGCGCGCCGCCGCGTTCGAGGGCGTGCCGCAGCGCGTCGCCGTCTCCCAGACCCAGTTGATCGAGGACGTCTCGCCCGGTCAGACCGCCTGATCGGATGCCGCGTCGCGCCGTCCGCGCGACCGCTCGTCGCCTTCGGGCTCGCGCGCGACGGCGTCCATGCCGGCGACCAGCTGTGCGAACCCGCGGTGGCCTCGCGTCGTGAACGCCCCGACGGCGGCGCAGATCGCGATCGCCGTGGCGACGAGCGACCACGCGCCGGGCAGCTCGCTGAAGACCGCGTAGCCGCCGATGCCCGTGGCGAAGCGCACGAGCCGCCAGACCGGCGTCGGGCGCCGTGACTCGCGTGCCGCGATGAGCACGGCGCGCTCGCCGAGGGTGACCGCGCCCGCGAGCACCGAGACGAGCTGTGCGATGGCGACCGTCGCCGTCGCGAACGCGGCCGACCAGCCGTCGAGGGCGTCGTCGGCCGCGAGCAGCGCGTCGCGGCCGAACGAGAGCAGCACGACGGCGTTCACCGCGATCGACACGGTGACGACGACGACCCAGAGCAGCACGAGGTCGACCGTCATCGCGAGCCACCGGCGGGCCGCACTGATCGACCGGTCGCCGCCCGCAGCGACCTGCGAGGAGATCGTGCCGCCCGCGGCATCCGTCCCTCGTATCGCACCGGCACGCACGAAGCGGACCGGGATGAGCGCGAACAGCGAGCCGAGCACGGCGCCGAGCGTGTTCGCCGCGAGGTCGCCGGTGTCGAAGAGCCGGTATGCGCAGGGGTAGACGCCCCAGACGCCCGTGAGCTGGGTCAGCTCGATCGCGAGCGAGACCGCGAAGCCGGTCGCGAGGGCCGCGACGACACCGCGGTGGAACAGCAGCCGTGCGAACACCCCGAGCGGCACGAACAGCAGCACGTTCAGCGCGACCTGCTGCACGGCCGCGTTGCCGAGCAGGGATCCGCCGTCGCGGGCCTGCACGGTCGCGATGTCGAGCACGGCCTGCAGGGGGTTCAGCACGACGCCGACGCACCGGTAGTCGCCCGACTCCGGAAGCGGCAGCAGCGTGTACGCCCAGAGCGCGAGGGCGTAGAAGAGCAGCGCGATCCAGCCCAGCATGCGAGCGCCAGAGAAGCCGCCGCGCCGGCGGTAGCTGAGCGCCACGAGCGGGGCGAGGACGACGAGGAGCACGACGAATCCGACGGCGATCGCGATGAGGCCGGGCATGACGTGGTCCACCCGGGCAGCCTAGCCGCGGCGATCCCTCCGGACCGGAGGGCGTGCCGCCGGAGCGGGTGTGCCGCCGCCGCGTGTCGACGGGCTACGCGCGAGCCCCGGCCACGGCGTCGGCGACGCGGTACTCCCACAGCCACGCCGTGTCCGTGGTCGCGCGCGGCTTCGAGAAGTACGCGCGGAGCATCGCGTCGCGCACCGGGCGGAACGCCCCGGGCGCCTTGCCCGAGCTGCTGGCCTTGCCCTGCGCGATGACGCGCTCGACGCGCGGTCGGCGGAGCGCCTCGTAGCGCGCGAGGGCTGCGGGGATGCCGGCCCGCGGGCCGGTCGTACCGGTCATGCCGGTTCCGCCCCCGGCGCCGGCCTCGGCGAGCAGCAGCCCCAGCGCGAGGCCGTCTTCGAGCGCCATCGACGCGCCCTGCCCCGACGAGGGGGAGGCCGCGTGCGCGGCGTCGCCGATGAGCACCGCGGCTCCCCGGTGCCAGACCGGCACGCGCGGGAAGTCGTACATCGGCCAGGCGGGGAGGAGGTCGTCGCTCGCCTCGAGCACCCGGGTCGCGACGGGGTCGTCGCGTCGTACGAGGTCGAGGAGGGTGCTCCGCCAGGCCTCGCCCGAGATGCCGGCCAGCTCGGCCCGGTCGGGTTCGCGACGGCGCGCGGGGTTCGCGAACCACCACACGTCGCCGTCGTCCGAGGCGAGCCACGAGAAGAACGTGTCGCGGCCGAACATCATGTGCATGAGGCCGGGCGGGGTCGGCACCTCGATGCCCGAGGCGAATCCGCCGGTGTTGAGGAGTCCGAGGTACCTGGCCTTCGGGGCGCGCGGGTCGAGGAGCGAGCGCACGGTCGAGCCGATGCCGTCGGCGCCCACGAGCAGCGAGCCGGTCGCCGTGGCGCCGTCGGCGAAGTGCGCGGTCGCCGACGAGTCGGTCGTGTCGAGCCCGACGATGCGCCGGCCGTAGTGGATCGGGATGCCGGCTTCGCGCACCGCGTCGAGGAGTGCGCCGTACAGCTCGGTACGCCGCACCGACATGGTGCCCTCGCCCATCGGGAACTCGGTGAGCGCGGTGCCGTCGCCGAGGCCGAGCTGCATGCCCGGGGTCGGGATGCCGGCGAGCGGACGTACTCCCAGCTCGCGCAGCACCGCGACGCCGTTCACGGCGAGGGTGAGCCACGCGCCGACACCGTCGGACGGCGTGGGCCTGGCCTCGTAGACGGCCGTCTCGACGCCCGCTCGGTGCAGTGCCAGTGCCGCGGCGGCGCCCGCGACGCCTCCGCCGATGATGATCGCGTTCATGTGCCGTTGCCTCTCCGAAGTCGCCGGCGATCAGCGCCGGGTGGCTATAGTCAATCATTAACTATTCATTGACGCAACTATGATGGAGTCATGCCGCCCGCCGCGAACCGCCGGTCGCCGACCGCTCTCGTCGTGCTCGCGACGCTCACCGAGCGCCCGCTGCACACCTACGCCCTGCACCGACTGCTGCAGGAACGCGGCAAGACCGAGGTCGTCGCGATCCCCACCCGCGCATCGCTCTACCCCGTGCTCGACCGCCTCGAGCGCAGCGGGCTGATCGCCGTCGACCGGGTCGAGCGCGAGCCGGGTCGCCCCGAGCGCACGGTCTACCGGGTCACCGACCTCGGCGCGTCGACGGTCGCCGAGTGGCTCCGGCACTACCTCGCCGGCGAGTCGTCCGAGCGGCCCGGGTTCACCGCCGCGCTCTCGTTCGCCATGCTCCTCCCGCCCGTCGAGGTCGCCGACGCGCTCGACCGGCGGCGGGCCAGGCTCTCGACCGAACGCTCCTCGCTCCTCGACGGGCTCGCCGCAGGCGACGAACTCGGCCTGCCCGAGCTCTTCCAGCTCGACGAGCGCTACCGGATCGCGGTGCTCGACGCCGATCTCGCGCACCTCGCCGAGTTGATCCCACGGCTCCGGGCAGGCGAGCTGGGTTGGGACCGCGAGTGGATCGCCGAGGTCGCCGAACGCCTCGGCGCCGAACGGCCGCCGCAGGACTGATCCGCCCCCGCCGCGGCATCCGATCACGTCACGACCTCCCGCGCGTCGGTTTTCGTGGCCGAGCCGTGACACGCCGTACAGTGCGCGACCAGCATCGATTCCGTACGCTCGAAGCATCCCCCGGAAGTGAATGCGGCCGACGCTGCCCACCGGCATGCGCGACCGCGGAGACTGGTCGACGACGCCCACCGCAGGTGCCTCGCGACCGAGAGAGAAGATCGTGAGCCTCGAATTCGACGCAAGCCGTGCCCGATGGACCGCCCGAGAGGAGCTCGCCGAGCGGATGATCCCGCTCATCGGCGGCCTCTACCGCGAGCACGGGGTGGTCACCTCGATCCACGGCCGCCGCCTCATCAACCGCTCGCCGATCGAACTCCTCAAGGCGCACCGCTTCGCCCGCCAGGCCGGCGACGTCGAGCTCGACCCCGCCGACACGATGCGCGTGCTCGAGGCGCTGCGCGAGATCGCACCCGGCCCGGCCTCGCTCGACCTCGCACGTCTGGTGGCCCGGTACGCGGCATCCGGTGTCGAAGGCGCACACGGCGGCGAAGGCGAGCGGATGCCGCTGGCCGACTTCCTGCGCACCGAGCTCGCCCCCGTGCTCGCCGCCGACGGCGCCGAGCGCCCCGTGCGCGAGGGCACCAACGTCGTGCTCTACGGCTTCGGCCGAATCGGACGCCTGCTCGCGCGCATCCTGATCGCGCACTCGGGCGACGCGACCGGGCTGCGGCTGCGCGCGATCGTCGTGCGCAAGGGGTCGGCGAACGACCTCGTCAAGCGTGCCAGCCTGCTGCGCCGCGACTCGGTGCACGGCCCCTTCGCGGGCACGATCGAGGTCGACGAGCAGGCCAACACGATCCTCGCGAACGGCACGCTGATCCAGGTCATCCACGCGAACGACCCGGCCGCGATCGATTACACGACCTACGGCATCCACGACGCGATCGTCGTCGACAACACGGGCCGGTGGCGCGACGAAGAGGGGCTCTCGCAGCACCTCCGTTCCACGGGCGTCGCGCGCGTGCTGCTCACGGCACCCGGCAAGGGTGCGATCAAGAACATCGTGCACGGCATCAACGACGGCGACATCGAGGCATCCGACCGCATCCTCTCGGCCGCGTCGTGCACGACGAACGCCATCACGCCCGTGCTGAAGGCCGTCGAAGACGCCTACGGCGTCGTACGCGGACACGTCGAGACCGTGCACTCGTTCACGAACGACCAGAACCTCATCGACAACTTCCACTCCGGCGACCGCCGCGGCCGCTCGGCGGCGCTGAACATGGTCATCACCGAGACGGGCGCGGCGAAGGCCGTCGCCAAGGCGCTGCCGTCGTTCGCGGGCAAGCTCACCGGCAGCGCGATCCGCGTGCCCACGCCCGACGTGTCGCTCGCGATCCTGAACCTGCAGCTCGAGCGCCCCACCTCGAAGGACGAGATCAACAGATACCTGCGGCAGGTCTCGCTGACCTCGCCGCTGCGCCAGCAGGTCGACTACATCGAGTCGGCCGAGGTCGTCTCGACCGACTTCGTGGGCTCGAGCCGCGCCGGCATCGTCGACGGGCTCGCCACGATCGCCGACGGCACCGACGCGGTGCTCTACGTCTGGTACGACAACGAGTTCGGCTACTCGTGCCAGGTCGTGCGGGTCATCGAGGCCATGGCCGGCACGCACCCCGTCGTGCTGCCCGTGCGCGAGCCGGTCGTGCTCGGTTCCGTCGCACCCGACGCGGCGTCGGCTGCGGACGCCGACGCGCAGCCCGAGCTCGTCGCCGGCTGAGGCTCGGGAGTCCCAGAGGCGCGGATGCCGCGGGCACGGGTTGCGCCCGCGGCATCCGTCGTTCCGGCTCAGCGGTCGACGCGAAGCGCACCGCCCAGTCGCAGCGATTGCTGCGCGCGGAGCCTGCCGACGTCGATCGGTCGCTCGACCGTGAGCCCCTCGGTGACCTTCACGCCTTCGGCCACCTTCAAGGACTCGGCGGTCTTCAGTGCCTCGGCCGTCTTCAGTGCCTCGGCGACCCGCAGGCCCTCCTCGGCCTTCAGGCGCTCCGTGACCTTCAGTGCCTCGGCCGCCGCGGCGCGCTCGAGCACGACCGCGTCGCCGAACTCGATCTGCAGGCGGGTGATCTCGCGCGGGTCGAACTTCGGGTCGGGCGTCGGCTTCTCGAACGGGCCCGGCTTCACCCGGACGTCGAGGTCCTTGAGCCGCCGCGTCCAGCAGGCGAGCACCTTCGGGAAGTCGTCGGGGTGGTACCCCTCGAACCAGCCCCCGGCCTCGAAGCGCGTCTGCCCGATGGCGGAGCCGACCTGGTCGGAGACCGTGCAGACCAGGTCCGCCCCGAGGCGGATGCCGCCGGGGGAGGTCAGCCCGAGCTCGAACGTGACGGGGTCGATCGTGTAGTCGACCGCGAACGTCGACCCGTCGAACGGCACCTGCACCACGCCGCTCGTGCCGGAGATCGGCACGCCGCCGACCGTCCAGCTCGCGGTCGGCGCCGTCGCGGTCGGTTGCCCGACGCCGCCGAAGCCCGCCGTCGACACGGTGAAGATCTCGAGCGTCGAGGTCGCGTACGTGCCGCGGCGAACGGTGTCGCCGCAGGGCGTCTCCTCGGTCGTCTCGGCGCCGACGACCCCGAGCGTGTCCTCGCTGCGCAGCCGCGATGCGACGGTCACCGCGCGGTTCGCCGGCCCGTTCGAGACGCGCAGGTCGACCCAGGTGCGGTCGGGATCCACACCGACGATCGTGACGGTGAGGTTGCTGGAGTCGACCGCAACGTCGGTGTCGATCGAGTTGAGCGGCACGACGCCGCGGTACCAGATGCGCGGACCCGTGCCCGGGACATCCGTCAGCGAATGCACGACGACGCCCTCGCGCGACAGGTCGGTGCCGACCGGGTCGAGACCGGCATCCCATCCGGTGGCCGTGCGGAACTCGACGTAGATGCGACCGACGCCGCTCGCCGGCTCGCCCGCCGGGTGGAGCACGAGCAACGTCGGCTGTCGCCCCGAACCCTGGCGTGCGACATCCGCCGACGCGCTCCGCAGTCGAACCGACACCGAGCCCGACGTCGGGAACGGTCGCTCGACCACCGAGCCGGCCATCGCGTCGGGCAGTTGCCGATGCAGGTGCGCGCGCGAGAGGTTCGGGCCGGCCGACCCGAACGCTCCGGGCGTCGGCCATCCGTTCACCGCCGGGATGCTGCGCGTCGGCGTGGACTGCCAGCGCGGCCCCGTGCCGAGCCACCTCGAGCCGAACGACGCCGACGACATCAGGTCGAACGGCGAGCCGTAGACCGGGTCGACGATGACGTTCGCGTCCTTCGGATCCCAGTCGGAGCCGTTGTTGAGCAGCCCGTAGCTGTGCTCGAAGCCGAGCACGTGCCCGACCTCGTGGCACATGAACGTGTGGTTGCCGGTGGCGGCCGCGATCACCGCGACCGGGAACCCGCGCACGCTCGTCGCGCCGGCGTCGAAGTTCTGCGTGATCGTCGCGGCCTCGCCGGGCTGCCCGGCCTTCGGGTTCGGGATCTGCCGCTGCCCCGGGTACATGAGCACGACGACGCCCTGGAACCCGGCGAGGGGGTCGTGGTCGGGGAACTTCGCACGCAGCGCGTCGATCGCGAGCTCGGCCTGCTTGGCGCGCGAGACGTCCTCGCCGAGGCTCACGACGACCCACGGCATGAGCGCCGAGTCGACGAAGTCGAGGTGCTTGCGGGTGGTGTCCTCCCAGTACCGGAGCACCGAGGAGGAGCCGACCATGAACAGGTCGATGAAGGGGCGATCGCCGACTGCGGGCGCGGCGCTCTCGTGCCGGGCGCGGATGACGGCGAGTTTCACGGGCTTGGTCATGCGCCGATCCTCCGCCGTGCGTGCGTCCGCGAGATCAGGACCATCCCTGAGTGATCCTCCCCGACTCGGCCGGCGCTCAGACCCGCACGTAGGCTGGGGGCATGAGCGCCGAAGCCGTCATCGTCGATGTGATCCGCACCCCCGTCGGCCGTGGCAAGCCCGGCGGAATGCTCTCCGGCGTGCATCCGGTCGACCTGCTCGCAGGCGTGCTCGACACGCTCGTGAACCGCAACGACCTCGACCCCGGGCTCGTCGACGACGTGATCGGCGGATGCGTCAGCCAGGTCGCCGAGCAGTCGTACAACATCACCCGCAACGCCGTGCTGGCCGCGGGGTTCCCCGAGCACGTGCCCGGCACGACGATCGATCGCCAGTGCGGATCGAGCCAGCAGGCCGCGACGTTCGCCGCGCAGGCGGTCATGGCGGGCCAGGCCGACATCGTCATCGCGTGCGGCGTCGAGTCGATGAGCCGGGTGCCGCTCGGCTCGAGCGCTGCGGGCGCAGACCCCTACGGCTCGCGCATCGCGGCGCGCTACCCCGACGGCCTCGTGAACCAGGGCGTCTCGGCCGAGCTCATCGCGGCGAAGTGGGGGTTCTCGCGCGCCGACCTCGACGAGTACGCCGCACGTTCGCACGCGCTCGCCGCGGCGGCGGGGGAGTCGGGGGCGTTCGCGACCGAGGTCGTGCCCGTGCCCGGCGTCGCCAGCCTCGCCGACGAGACCGTGCGGCCCGGCACGACCGCCGACGGGCTCGCCGGCCTCAACCCGGCGTTCCGCAGCGACGCGTCGGCCGAGCGGTTCGCCGAGCTCGACTGGCGCATCACGCCGGGCAACTCGTCGCCCCTCACCGACGGGGCGTCGGCCGCGCTCATCATGAGCGCCGACGCCGCCGAGAAGCTGGGGCTCACGCCTCGGGCGCGGTTCCGGTCGTTCGCCGTCGTCGGCAGCGACCCGCTGTACATGCTCACGGGCGTGATCCCCGCGACCGAGCGCGTGCTGGAGCGCGCGGCTCTCACGCACGACGACATCGACGCCTACGAGGTCAACGAGGCGTTCGCGTCGGTGCCGCTCGCCTGGCTCGCCGAGACCGGGGCGGATGCCGCGAAGCTCAACCCCCGCGGCGGCGCCATCGCCCTCGGCCACGCGCTCGGCTCCTCGGGCACGCGCCTGCTCACGACCCTCGTCAACCAGCTCGAGGCCACCGGCGGGCGGTACGGACTGCAGACCATGTGCGAGGGCGGCGGCATGGCCAACGCCACGATCATCGAACGCCTCTGAGCGACCCACCCCGCTCACGCGCCACCCCGCCCCACCAGACCACCGCCCCACCAGACCACCGCCCCACCAGACCACCGCCCATCGAGATGACACCAGTCGTCGGGCCCCAGCGTCCGATGCCGACCACTTCTGCCCCCTCGATGAGGTCCAACCGAAAGGAATCCGCATGAGACTCGACGGCGCATCCGCGATCGTCACCGGAGGGGCCTCGGGCCTCGGCCGGGCCACCGCCCGCGCACTCCTCGAGGGCGGCGCCTCCGTCGTGCTCGTCGACCTGCCCGGCCCGCGCGGCGAGGAGGCCGCGGCCGAGCTCGGCGAGCGGGCGCACTTCGTCGCGGCGGACGTCTCGAACGAGGCCGAGGTGCAGGCGGCGGTCGCCGCGGCATCCGCGCTGGGTCCGCTGCGGGTCGCCGTGAACTGCGCGGGCATCGCGACGGGCAACCGCACCGTCGGACGCGAGGGCCCCGCGCCACTCGACGTCTTCGAGCGCACGATCCGCGTGAACCTCATCGGCACGTTCAACGTGACCCGGCTCGCGGCGGCCGCGATGGCCGCGACCGAGCCGACCGTCGGGCAGGTGCCGGGCGGGCCCGAGACCGCCGAGCGCGGCGTGATCATCAACACCGCGTCGGTCGCCGCCTTCGACGGGCAGATCGGGCAGGCCGCCTACTCGGCCTCGAAGGGCGGCGTCGCGGCCATGACGCTGCCGCTCGCGCGCGACCTGTCGAAGCTGCTCATCCGCGTCGTCACGATCGCGCCGGGCATCTTCGAGACGCCCATGATGGCCGGCATGGCGCAGGAGATCCAGGACTCGCTCGCCGCGCAGATCCCGCACCCGTCGCGGTTCGGCTCCCCGGCCGAGTACGCGGCGCTCGCGCGCTCCATCATCGACAACCCGATGGTGAACGGCGAGACGATCCGCCTCGACGGCGCGATCCGCATGGGCCCGAAGTAGGGCGAGGGCCGCGTCGACTGCGGAACTCCGGATGCCGCGGCCGCACCGTCGGCGTGTCGCGTCACCTGTGCGGGGTGTCGCTGCCGGCATCCGGAGATCAGCAGTGTGCACTCCGGCGCACGACGAGGCCGGATGCCACGGGGCCGACCCCGTGGCATCCGCCCCGCTCGTGGACTACGCGCGCACCTGCGAGCGCGGGCTGCGATTGCCCGGGAAGTCTAGCGTGCCGCGGCCGCCGCCCCGCGCCGCCTTGATGATGCCGTCGATCGCATCCCAGGCGCAGACGCCGACGATCACGGCGACGAAGAGCACCGACAGCACCCATTGCGCGTCGGCGTCGAGGTGCGGTTCGATCAGTGCGAGGAACTCGGCGCTGAACAGGCGTCCCTCGATGAACAGCCAGATCACCGGGATCGCGAACGCGGCGTTCAGGGCGACGTTGACGAGCGCGTTGGCCCAGTTCCAGTCGCTGCGGAAGATCCACACCGCGAAGGCGGCCTCGAGCGCGATGAGCACGAACAGGTACGGGATCCAGAACGACCACAGGTCCGGCGAGAGCAGCGGCTCCGGAGAACGCTCGCCGCCGATCCACACGACGCCGAACTGCTGCCAGATCAGGAACGCCGCGGCGATGCCGAGCCAGACCAGGGTGGCGATGAGGTCGGCTCGCCGATGCGGGCGCCGGAGCTCCGGAAGCTGCGGCAGCTGCTCGGGCGTCCAGCCCAGCGCCTCGTCGACGTCGGTGCCCGCTGCGGTGCCGTATCGCTCGATCAGGGCGAAGACGAGGGTCGTCCAGAACGCGAGGTGGACGGCGACGGTGACGCCGATGCCCACGGCCTGACCGATGACCTCCCAGCCGCCGCCGGCGATCACGAGGCCGAGCGCCGATGCGGCCGCCGCGGTCGCGGGAACGAAGGACTCGAGGAACACCAGCAGCCGCTTCCAGATGAGGAAGTACCGCGGCCCGATGAGCATGAGCGGCCGGTCGCTGTAGCTCGCCGCGAGCGCCGCGGGGTGGCCGAGTTCGACGAGGGCGTCGCGCTCGGCCGTCTCGGGCGTCGAGGCACCCGACTCGATGCGTGCCTCGATGGTGTCGGCGATGCGCTCGGCGAGGTCGCGCGAGAGGTCCTCGCGCTGCGAGGCGGGAAGGCTGCGCGTGGCCGCGAAGAGGTAGCGGTCGGTGAGCTCGGTCATGATGCGTCTCCAGTGGCGTCGGGACCGGTGCTGCCGGCCTGGTCGGTCGTGAGTCCGCCGAGGGCGTCGTCGATGCGACGCCAGTCGGACATGAGGGCGATCGCGAGCGCGTCGCCGGTGGGGCTCGTGCGGTAGAACTTGCGAGGCCTCGCCTCGTCGGTGTTCCACTCGCTCGTGAGCAGGCCCTGCTTCTCGAGGCGGCGGAGCAGTGGGTAGAGCGTGTTGGCGTCGACGAGGATGCCGAGGCCGTTCAGCGACTCGAGCAGGGCGTACCCGTAGTCGGGCGTGCGCAGCCGCACGAGGCAGGCGAGCACGACGGTGCCGCGGCGCAGCTCCTGCAGGTGCGCGTTGGTCGTCTCTTCGGTGTCCATGTGTCACACGATACTGTGTGTCGCACACTATTGCAATGGTCACTTCATAGTGACGGATGCTGCGGCGCGGCCGCCTACTGGCCGGCGTGCGCCTCGAGGAACGCGTACACCTCGGCGTCGTCGACGCCCGGGAACGTGCCGGAGGGCAGCGGCGAGAGCACGTGCGCGTGCAGGCGGGCGCTCGGCCAGGCGCGCCCCGCCCAGCGCTCGGCCAGGCCGGCCGGCGCCCGGCGGCAGCACGCCTCGTCGGGGCACGTCGAGACCGCGCGCAGGGTGGTCTCGCGCCCGCGGAACCACTTGGCCTGCGCGAACGGCACGCCGACCGAGATCGAGAACTCCGCGGCATCCGTTCGACCGGTCTGGGTGGCGCACCAGAAGGTGCCTGCGGGCGTGTCGGTGTACTGGTAGTTCTCGGTCGTGCGATTCGTGTGCTCGAACGCGGTGCGCGCGCTCCACTTCTTGCAGACCCACTGACCCTCGATCGAGCCGGTCACGTCGGTCGGCAGCGGCAGCCCGTCGTTCTCGTAGCCCTTGAGCAGCGCGCCGTCGCCGGCCACGCGCAGGAAGTGCACGGTCATGTCGAGGTAGGTCGTGCCGAGGTT
Source organism: Agromyces sp. CF514 (assembly GCF_900113185.1). NCBI lineage: Bacteria > Bacillati > Actinomycetota > Actinomycetes > Micrococcales > Microbacteriaceae > Agromyces > Agromyces sp. CF514. The sequence continues at coordinate 682,829 of NZ_FOZD01000002.1, forward strand.
CGTGAAGCGCAGCGCCGCGGCCTCGTGCGTCACGCCGAACGCGTCGCGGAAGTCCTCGATGGCGAGTCGCTTCTCCTTCTTGGCCTGCTGCAGGAACGCGACGGAGGCATCGCGCGGCATCAGGCAGGCGGCGGCGAAGTAGTTGATCTCGAGTCGCTGCCAGAGGAACTCGTCGTAGCTCGCGGGCGGCTGGTGGCCGAGCAGGCGGTGCGCCATGGCCTGCAGCGCCATCGAACGCAGGCCGTGCCCGCCCGGGATCGACGCGGGCGGCAAGTAGATGCGTCCGTTCGCGAGGTCGGTGATCGACCGGGTCGAGTCGGGCAGGTCGTTGACGTAGATGAGCTGGAACCCGAGGCGCTCGGCCATGACGCTCACCTCGCGGTGGGTCACGGCGCCCGTGCGATGACCCGCTGCGCGCACCTGCTCCTCTGCGAGCTGCTCGATCTCGGGCAGGTGGTTGTCGCGTTCGCGCATGCGTTCGCGCAGGTGCGTGTTGGCCCGGCGCGCCTCCTCGGGCGTCGCGATGGCCTGGCTGGCCCGGCGCTGCAGCTCGCGGTGCAACCCGACGATCGCCTCGAGGGTGTCGTCGCCGATGCCGCGTCCGGCGCGGATGGGCGGCAGCCCGAGGCTCGCGTACAGCGGGCTCGCCTGGGCGCGCCCGAGCTCGAGCTCGAGCGCCGCACGCGGGCTCGGCGCCTCGCGGGAGAGCAGGTCTTCGAGCCCGATGCCGAACGCCGAGGCGAGCGCGTCGAGTGTCGAGAGCTTCGGCTCGCGCTTGCCGTTCTCGATGAGCGAGAGCTGCGAGCCGGCGAGTCCGACCGCCTCGCCGGCCTGGTCGAGGGTCATGCCGCGCTCGCCGCGGAAATGGCGGATGCGCTGGCCGAGCGTCGCGAGATCGGTGCTTCCGGTCTTCATGGCTTAAGACTATCGAAAGAACACACATTCTTAACACGGGAAATGGTCACTCGGATGCCGCAATCCGCCGCATTCTGGAAACACGAACCGATTCCGGGGCCGCTGCGAGGCGGAACCGGCACCACAGAAGGGACGACGATGACCATCTCCGAGTTCACGCCCGGCACCGAGGCATCCGTCGAAGCATCGGCCCCCGTGCCGCACGGCACCACCGACCACGACCTGCGCGCCTGGGTCGCCGAGATCGCCGCGCTGACCAAGCCCGACGAGATCGTCTGGTGCGACGGCTCGAAGCACGAGGCGGACCTGCTGACGAAGCAGCTCGTGGCCGAGGGCAAGCTCATCAAGCTGAACCCCGAGTGGCGTCCCAACAGCTATCTCGCACGCACCGACCCGCGCGACGTCGCCCGGGTCGAGGATCGTACGTTCATCTGCTCGACCTACGAGGAGGACGCCGGCCCCACGAACAACTGGCGCGACCCCAAGGCCATGCGCGGCGAGCTCGACGACGTCTTCGACGGCTCGATGAAGGGCCGCACGATGTACGTCGTGCCGTTCTCGATGGGTCCGCTGGGCGGCCCCATCAGCCAGCTCGGCGTCGAGATCACCGACTCGCCCTACGTCGTGCTCTCGATGGGCATCATGACGCGCATGGGCGAGCAGGTCTACCGCCTCATCGAGGCGGGCGAGCCGTGGGTGCGCACCGTGCACTCGGTCGGCCACCCGCTCGTCGACGGCGTGGGCCACCGCGTCGCCGAGGCCGAATGGCCCTGCAACGAGACGAAGTACATCGTGCAGTTCCCGGATTCGCGTGAGATCTGGTCGTACGGCTCGGGCTACGGCGGCAACGCGCTGCTCGCGAAGAAGTGCTTCGCGCTGCGCATCGCGAGCGTGATGGCGCGCGACGAGGGCTGGCTCGCCGAGCACATGCTGCTCATCAAGATCACCTCGCCCGAGGGCGGCGTCTACCACGTGGCGGCGGCGTTCCCGTCGGCGTGCGGCAAGACGAACCTCGCGATGCTGCAGCCCACGATCCCCGGCTGGAAGGTCGAGACGATCGGCGACGACATCGCCTGGATGCGGCCCGGAGCCGACGGCCGCCTGTACGCGATCAACCCCGAGGCCGGCTTCTTCGGCGTCGCGCCCGGCACGGGTGCGTCGACGAACCCGACCGCGGTCGACACGCTCTGGGGCAACACGATCTTCACGAACGTCGCGCTCCGCCCCGACGGCGACGTCTGGTGGGAGGGCCTGACCGACGAGGTGCCCGCCGAGCTCACCGACTGGGAGGGCAACCCGTGGACCCCGGCCTCCGGCCGGCCCGCGGCGCACCCGAACTCGCGCTTCACGGTGGCCGCGCAGCAGTGCCCGCAGATCGCCGACGACTGGGACGCCCACGACGGCGTGCCGATCGACGCGATCCTGTTCGGCGGACGCCGCGCGACCAACGTGCCGCTCGTGGCCGAGGCCCGCTCGTGGAAGCACGGCGTGTTCATGGGCGCGACCATCTCAAGCGAGAAGACCGCGGCCGCCGAGGGCACCGTCGGCGAGCTGCGCCGCGACCCGTTCGCGATGCTGCCGTTCTGCGGCTACAACATGGCCGACTACTGGAGCCACTGGGTCAAGATGGGCCGCACGCTCGGCACGAACGCGCCGCGCATCTTCCAGGTCAACTGGTTCCGCAAGGGCGCCGACGGCGACTTCCTCTGGCCCGGGTTCGGCGAGAACGCCCGCGTGCTCGAGTGGATCGTCGGGCGCCTCGAGGGCAAGGCCGACGTGCAGGAGACGCCGATCGGCCTGCTCCCGGCATCCGACGCCCTGAACCTCGACGGCCTCGAGATCGAGGATGCCGCGCTCGAGCAGCTCTTCGACGTGGACCGCGACTCCTGGCTCGCCGAATGCGCACTGACCGAGGAGTACTTCGAGCAGTTCGGCGATCGCGTGCCGGCGGCCCTCCGCGCCGAGCTCGCGAGCCTGCGCTACCACCTGGAACACCAGGGCGCGTAGCGCACCGCACTCGACGACGCGCCCAGGGGGACGGGCGCGTCGTCGGGTGCGAAGAGCGGATGCCGCGGGCCGGCGTGCACGGGAAGGTGCGCCGGCCTGCGGCATCCGCTCTTCATGTCTGCGGGTGCCGTCTGCGGCGTTCGGCGCGCGGCCTGCGTTGTTCGGCGTTCGGCGCGCGGGCGTGCGGGCGTGCGCCGCGGGATCGGCACGTCGCGCCCCGGCTTCGCGTCCGCGCCGCTAGCGTGTGGCGCGAGGGGGCGACATGGGCGAGTTCGCATTCGGCAGGTTCATCGAATCGGTCGGCGAGGTCATCGACGTGCTCGGCGTCGTCGCCATCGTGGTCGGCGTGCTCTACGCGAGCGTGGACGCGGCGTTCCGCGGGCTCCGGCGGCGCAGCCCCGTCTACACGCGGTTCCGGCGCGTGCTCGGGCGGGCGATCCTGCTCGGCCTCGAGCTGCTCGTCGCGGCGGACATCATCAAGACCGTGGCCGTCACGCCGACGCTCGAGTCGGTCGGCGTGCTGGCGATCATCGTGCTGATCAGGACGTTCCTCAGCTGGTCGCTCGAACTCGAGATCTCGGGACGGTGGCCGTGGCAGAAGCGCGCCGGTGCCGGCGAGGCCGAGCCCGGTGATTCGGACCCCGCCGAGGCGGCCGGGGCGCGCCCGACCACCGCCTGAGCGGCGGCGACGCCCGCGCGGGCCATCTGCGCGGACGCAACTCCGGATCCCGGGCCCGTCTCGCGGCGTGTCGCCGTTCGTCGGCGGCGCGTCGTGCTGGCCGCCCGGAGTTGCGCACGCTCGGGATCCGCGACGAGCGGCCGGCGACGTGCGCGGCCGGGGCGGCGGGGAGACGCCGATCGGTCGCGATCTGCCGCTTCTCCGGGTCTGAAGCGGCAGATCGTGACCGATCGGCGAATGGCCGACGCCGTGGCGTGGCGTGGCGTGGCGCGGCGGGGCGTCAGTCGAGGTGCCCGAGCACGCGCAGCAGCGCGGTGGGCGCGTAGCGGTACTCGACGGTGCCGGTCGCGCCGGGCTCGACCGGGCCGATCCACGTGCTCGTGCCCTCGTGCACGCGCACCCAGCCGTTCTCGAAGAGCAGCTCGGTGCCGATGACGAAGGCGAGCGCGGGCGTCTCGCCCTGGCGCACGGCGATGGAGCCCTCGAACACGTGCGATGCCGAGGCGTCCTGGTCGGCCTTGCACGTCACGCCGACGAGCGGGCGCACGATGGGCGTCTGGAACCCGGGGGTCTCGAACGGGCTGGCCTTCGCGGCATCTGCGACGACGCCGAAGTTCACGCTCGTCGACACGAGGCCGAGGTCGGCCTGCCCGTCGAGCACGAGGCGGCTCGAGACGCGGAACCGGTAGAACAGTCGACCCGACTCGCGCGCAGGCGGCAGCACGGCGATGCTCGCCCAGTTGCGCGACCAGGCGAGGGCGCCTTCGCCGCGGTTGGGCGGGTCATAGAGCGAGGCGGTCAGCCGCACGGCGCCGTCGGGGGCCGAGGGCGAGGACCGCAGCGCCGAGGCCCCGGCGAGGCCGGTCGGCGCGACGTCGCGCACGGGGGTGAACGCGGGCAGCCGCTGCGGCTGCCACGTGCGCAGCCAGGCCTGCAGGCTGGACTGCACGCGGTCGAACGAATCGCCGTGTCCGCGCCGGGCGGTGCTCTCGTCGGCGACGGCGTTCGGCAGGTCCTCGATGAGGTCGACGGGCAGCCGGTCGAGGCTCGTCGCGGCGCGTGCGTCGCGGACGTCGCGCAGGTCGGTCACGGGGGCGATGCTCATGATGGGGTTCCTTCGGTGCGGATGTCGCTGGCATCCGGACTTCGGACGCAGAACCACACGCTACGAACGCGCGGCTCGACCTCCATCCGAGCAGACCCTGAGGTTTGCTCGGGTCAGCCCCGAGATTCCGTCGCGCCCTACCGCCCTACCCGTCGATCAGCTCTGCCCGTCGATCAACCGGGGACCTTCGCCAGGTAGACCAGTTCCACGCCGGGATGCAGCTCGACCCGACGAGTTCGGCGGTAGCCCTCCCGCTCGTAGAGCCGGAGGTTCGCCTCGCTGAGGTGCCCGGTGAACAGCTCGAAGCGCTCGGCTCCGCTCGCCAGTTCGGCGCTGCGGAGCAGGGCCGTGCCGATGCCGCGGCCCTGCAGATCGGGCGCGACGACGAGCCGGCCGATGCGGGCCACCCCGCCGTCGAGCGTCCAGCGGACGGCGCCGACCAGCCGCGCGCCGAACTCGACGCCGAGTGCGGGGCCGGTATCGAGCTCCGCGCGCAGGTCGTCGAGCGTCTGCGTGAGGGCGGGCAGGAACGGGTCGCGGTAGAGCTGGGCCTCCGAGGCGTACGCGGCTCGCTGCAGGGTGAGCAGTTCGCCCGCGCGTTCGGAGGTGAGCGGCTTCGGCGTGAGGTCGTCGCGTTCGGGCATGGAAGGCAGCATCGCAGGCGACTGCGGCCACGCGCCAGTCGAGTGTCGATCGCGGGGCGGGCACGCACGACGCGCCTGCCGAGGGTCGCCCGAGACGACGGATGCCGCGGGCGCATAACGCGCGCCGCGGCATCCGCCCTGCCGAAGGGTCGGCTCAGACGAGCAGCTGGTGCTCGGCGAGCTCACGGTAGAGCGGCACGGTGGCGACGAGCTCGCCGTGCGTGCCCTCGCCGATGACGCGGCCGCCGTCGAGCACGACGATGCGGTCGGAGTCGACCACGGTCGAAAGTCGGTGCGCGATCACGATGAGCGTGCGGCCGGCGGAGACCTGGTCGATGGCCTCGCGCATCATGCGCTCGTTGACGCCGTCGAGCGACGAGGTCGACTCGTCGAGCAGCAGGATCGGCGGGGCCGCGAGCAGTGCCCGCGCGATGGCGAGCCGCTGGCGCTCGCCGCCCGAGAGCATGATGCCGTCGTCGCCGACGGGTGCCGAGAGGCCGCGCGCGTCGCGGTCGAGCACCGTGCCGAGGTTGACGGCGCGCAGCACGTGCTCGCACTCGTCGTCGGTCGCGTCGGGGCTTCCGAGCAGCAGGTTGTCGCGCAGGGTTCCGGCGAGCACCGGCGCGTCCTGCTCGACGTAGCCGATCTGCGCGCGCAGCTCGCCGCGGTCGAGGCCACGCAGGTCGAGGCCGCCCATGCGCACGCTGCCCACCGACGGGTCGTAGAACCGCTCGATGAGGGCGAGGATCGTCGACTTGCCTGCACCGGAGGGGCCGACGAGCGCGATGCGCTGACCGCGGGGCACGTCGAACGAGACGCCGCGCAGCACCGGCTGGCGGTCGGTGACCGACGGTTCCGCGGCGACGGAGTCGGCCGAGTCGTTCGCCGGATCGGCGGGGTCGCTGCGGGTGGCCGCGTAGGCGAAGTGCACGTCGTCGAAGCTGATGGCCGCGGCATCCGGGAGCACGCCCGCGTTGGCTTCGCCGACCATGAGGGCGAGGGGTGCGAGGTCGCGGTCGTTCGCGTCTTCGTCGGGCAGGTCGAGGATCTCCTGGATGCGGCCCAGCGCGCCGAGGGCCTGGTTGACCGAGCTGATCGCGCCGAAGAACAGGCCGAGCGGCATGATCATCATGAACAGGAAGAGGATGAACGTCACGAGGTTCGCGACCGTGATCGAGCCGTCGGCGACGCGGTAGCCGCCGACGCCGAGCACCACGAGGAACGACACCTGCATGGCGATGCCGGCGACGGGCACGATGAGCGCCGAGAGCTTGGCGACGTCGACGCCCATCTTCCATGCGCCCTCGGCCTCGACCTCGATGGAGCGGATCTCGCGGTCGGTCGCGCCGGCCGCCCGGATGGTGCGCACGGCGCCGATCGCACGTTCGACGGATGCCGCGACGTCGCCCACCTTCGTCTGCGCGGCCTGCGATGCGCTCCGCACGCGCTGGGAGAGCAGGGTGACGGTGACGAGCGCGATCGCGATGACGAGCACCGTGAGTCCGAGCAGCACCGGGTCGATGATGAGCATGGCGATGAGCGCGCCGATGAACGTGACCGTGCCGCCGATGGCCTCGACGAGGCCCTGCGTGAGCACCGCCCGCAGCATCGTGGTGTCGCTGCCGACTCGCGAGACGAGGTCGCCGGTGCGGCGCGTGTCGAACTCCGAGACGGGCAGGTTCAGCAGCTTCGCGACGAGGCGCTTGCGGCTGGAGAGCACGACGCCCTCGCCGGTGCGCTGCAGCAGGTAGTGCTGGTAGCCCGTGATCACGGCGTTCACGACGACGAGCGCGATGAGCGCCCAGACGATGGGGCCGATCACCTCGCCCGACTCGACGACCGTGATGACCTGGCCGACGAGCAGTGGCTGGGCGAGGCTCGCGAGCGCGGCGATGATCGAGAGCACGGCGACCCAGATGAGCACTGGCCGGTGCTCGAAGATGAACGGCAGCAATTGCTTGAACGAGGCGCGCGGGCCCTCGGTCTTGGCGGGCCTCGCGAAGGGGCTGCGGCGGGCTGGGCGGTTCTGCGTCTGGCTCATCGTCTCTTCCTGGGCGCGGCGCGCGGAGCCCGTGGTCGGTCGGCCCGCGCGGATCGCCCGAACCAGCCTACGACTCCGCACTCTGATGGTCCGCCGTATGCGCGGATCGAGCTCAGCTGCGACCGTACTTCTTGTGCACGGCCTGCTTGGACACCTCGAGTGCGAGCGCGATGAGCTGCCAGCTGGCTCCGGTCGCGCGGGCGCGGCGTACCGCGACGGTCTCGGCGCGGTCGAGCTCGCGGAGCACCTCGACGCGCGCGTGGTGCAGGTCGCGGAGCGCTCGGTAGGGGTCGTCGCCGTCGGCGGCGGCGATCGCGGTGCGGAGGGTGGTGTCGTCCATGTCGTCAACCGTAATTGACGATGCGCGCGTTCGTCAACTCTCGTTGACGCGAAGGTCGCCCGTCGCGTGCGCGCCCGGATTCCGAAGCACGGATGCCGCGGCGCGATGCCCGGCGAGCGCGGCCGCCGCGGCATCCGCACCGCGCAGCATCGCCGCGAGGAACCCGGCCGCGAACGCATCGCCCGCACCCGTGAGGTCGCGGATGCCGGTCACCGGCTCGACGTCGATCCGAGCCGCGAGGCGCCCGCCGACGATCACGTCGGTGGGCAGCGCGCCGTGCTTCACCACGACGGTCGGGGCGACGGATGCCGCGGCGGGCCCGCCGCCCGTCAGCCCGAGCAGCTCGGCCTCGCCCTCGTTGGCGAAGAGCACGTCTGGCCGGATGCCGCCGATGAGCTCGAGCGCGAAGCCGACGCCGAGCCCCTCGAGCAGGCCGGTCGACGAGGCGTCGACCGAGACGGCCCCACCGCCCGCATGCGCGAGCGCCGCGAGTCGCGCGAGCTCGCCGCGCATGGGCTCGCGCTCGAACCCGTAGGCGGGCAGGTGCAGCCAGGCGACCCCGTCGAGCCACGCGGGGTCGACGTCGGCGAGCTCGGCCGAGGCGCCGCGATCCGGGTACATCGTGCGTTCGCCGTCGACGTCGACGAGCAGGACGACCGTGCCGGTGCGGCCCGCCCGTTGCACGCGCACGTCGACCCCGCTCGCGACGAGGGCGGCCTCGAGCGCGTCGCCCGCGGCATCCGCACCGACCCTGCCGACGAACCGGGTCGGCACGAGTGCGGCCGCGAGGGCGGCGACGTTCGCCGCGCTGCCGCCGCGCGCCCGGTGCACGCGGGCTGCGGTGTCGGTCGCGTGGTGCACGGGCTCGCTCGCCCACACGACGATGTCCTCGACGAGGTCGCCCGCGACGGCGAGCACGCGGCGGTCCGATCCGGCGGCCCGCTCCGCTGCCAGATCGCGGGCCGTCACGGCCTCATCCGGCGACGGCACGTGCGATCTCCGCACCGAGCGCGACGTTGCCCCGGTACACCTCGAGGTTCACCTCGAGGCTCGCGCCCCCGGTCGCACGCTGCACGTGGTCGAGCAGGAACGGCGTCGTGTCGTGCCCCGTGATGCCCTGGGCGGATGCCGCGGCCAACCCCTCGGCGAGGGCCCGATCGTGCAGCTCGGGGTCGAGCTGCTTCGCCGCGTCCACCGGGTTGGCCACGAGCACGGCCTGCGGCAATCCGAGTTCGTCGCGTGCGAGCGCCAGGGCGGCGGCATCCGACGGGCTCTCGACGCGGTAGTCGAGCGCGAAGCCCGAGTCGGTCACGGTGAAGGCCGGGAACCGATCGGTCCGGTAGCCCACCACCGGGATGTTCAACGTCTCGAGGCGCTCGAGCGTCGCGCCGATGTCGAGGATCGACTTGACGCCCGCGCTCACGAGCGTGATGGGCGTCGTGGCGAGCGTGCCGAGGTCGGCCGACTCGTCGAACGTCTCGCTCGCGCCGCGATGCACGCCGCCGAGCCCGCCCGTCGACATCACGCGGATGCCGGCGCGGTGCGCGAGCCAGGCCGTCGCCGCGACGGTCGTGCCGGCGTCGAGCCGCTTCGCCCGGGCGATCGGCAGGTCGCGCAGGCTCGCCTTCACGACCGTCTCCGACGTGCACAACCGTTCGATCTCGGCGGGGGAGAGCCCGACCACCGGGGTGCCGTCGACCACGCCGATCGTGGCAGGCGTCACGCCGAGCTCGCGCACCTGCACCTCCGACGCGAGCCCGACCTCGAGGTTGCGCGGGCTCGGCAGCCCGTGGGTGAGGATCGTCGACTCGAGCGCGAGCACCGGCCGGCCGGCCGCGAGCGCGTCGCGGACCTCGTCGCCGATGCGGATGCCGGGGGCGGGTGCCTGCATGAGCGTCATCGTAGGGCTCGGCGTCCTGCCCGGGGCCGGACGGCCCGCCGTGCGGCGTGTTTCCGCGTGTGACGCGGCCACGCGACATCCGGAGGTCGCGAGCGTATCGTCGCCTGCACCGCATCGAACCCCGAGGAGCCCTCATGTCGCACCGCGAGCCGCACGCCGCCACCACGCCCCGCACGGGCGAGGTCTCGGTCATGCGCGGCTGCGTGCACGCCGAGGAGTGCTCGAGCGATCGCCCAGGACACGGCATCAACGCCGTGCAGGCCCGCCTCGCGGCGGCGACCGCGAGCAAGTGGGTCGACGCGATCGTGACCTCGGTCGACGCGACGACCGGGTTCGCCTGGCTCGCGACGCTCGACGGCGGCATCCGCCGCGTCTGGCATCACGAGGCGTTCGCGGGCGCGCTCGCAACCGGCGACCCGATCGCGCTGCACGGCCTGTACGGCGTGCTCGTCGCGGGCGAGCAGCGCTTCAGCGTCGCCGACGCCTGACCTCTCGCCGATTCCTGACCCCTCGCCGATTCCGCCTCGCGACACGGGCCGGGCGAACTCACGCCATCGGCATGGCCTCGCTCATCATGCCCATCATCTTCTCCATCGACATGACGACCTGATCGCAGGCCATCGCGCACATGCGGCAGTGCTCGCTCATCTCGGCGTGCATCATGCACTCGGCCGAGCAGGCGCGCGCCATCATCGCGGTCGACTGCATCATCGACATCATCACGCCCATGTCCCAGCCGTGCATGCGCAGCATCATCTTCATCATGGTGTCGCACATGTCGGCGCAGTTCGCGCACATCGACGCGCAGCGGCCCATGCCCTCGGCCGCGTCGGCATCGCCGCACATGACGCACGCCTGCATGCACGCCGAGAGGGCCTCGAGACACTCCTGCATCATCATCGGATCCATGCCCTGCATGGGCATCTCCGACGACGACATCGCGCCCTTCATCATGTCCATCGTCATGTTCATCGCTGCACGCTCGCTTCCGGGCTTCGAGCGCCGGGGGATGGCGGCGGATGACTCGGCGGCCCTGTTACGTCATGTTACGTCGGGCCGGTTCGGGCGTGAAGTCCCGTCCGTGACGTTCGTGTGAACGGTTCCTCACCTCGGCGCGGACGCACGCGCAGAGGGGCGGATGCCGCAGCATCCGCCCCTCCGTCGCGCATCACGGATGCCGCGGCATCCGTTCGCCCGAAGCGCTACGCGTCGATGTCGACGTCCTTCGTCTCCTTCGAGACGAGGAGCGCGATGAGGGTCAGCACGGCCATGACCGAGAGGTAGATGCCCACCCAGAACGGGCTGCCGTCGCCGGCCTGCCAGAGCGCCACCGCGATGAAGGGCGCGACTGCGGCGCCGAGGATCGACGACACGTTGTACGAGATGCCCGAACCCGTGTAGCGCACGTTCGTCGGGAACAGCTCGGGCAGCAGCGCGCCCATGGGCCCGAACGTGAGGCCCATGAGCGAGAAGCCCACGACCAGCCAGACCATGACGCCCGCGAAGCCCGCGTCGAGCAGCGGCACCCAGGCCAGGCCGAACACGATGATGCCGAGCGTGACCCAGATGAGCGTCTTGCGACGACCCCAGCGGTCGGCGAGCGGACCCGAGACCAGCGTGAACACGCCGAAGAAGAGCACGCCGCCGATGAGCATGAGCACGAACGTGCTGTACGAGTAGCCGAGGCCCGGGAGGGCGCCGTCGGCGGCCTCGACCGGCGCGCGGCCGTAGCTCAGCGAGAACGTCGTCATCAGGTAGAAGAGCACGTAGGTGGCGAGCATGAAGAAGGTGCCGCGGATCAGCTGCTTCCAGTAGCTCTTGAACACCGTCGCGAGCGGCAGGCGCTTCAGCTTGCCCTGCGTGGACGCCTTCGTGAAGGCCGTCGACTCGACGAGGCGCAGGCGCACCCAGAGGCCGACGGCGACCATGACCACCGAGAACAGGAACGGGATGCGCCAGCCCCAGTCGAGGAACGCCTGCGACGGCATCGACGGGTCGTCGGAGGGGAGCACGGCCGCGATGATCAGGAAGAGCCCGTTCGCGATGATGAAGCCGATCGGAGCACCCAGTTGCGGGAACGTGCCGTACCAGGCGCGCTTGCCCTTCGGGGCGTTCTCGGTCGCGACGAGCGCGGCGCCCGACCACTCGCCGCCGAGCGCGAAGCCCTGCGCGATGCGGAGGATCACGAGCAGGAGCGGAGCGAGCCAGCCGACGAGCGCATAGGTCGGCAGCACGCCGATGAGGAACGTCGCGATGCCCATGGTGAGCAGCGCGCCGACGAGCGTCGCCTTGCGTCCGTGCTTGTCGCCGAGGTGGCCGAAGACGATGGCGCCGAGCGGGCGGGCGACCATGGCCGCGCCGAACACGGCGAACGAGGCGAGCAGCGCGGTCGTCGGGTCGCCGGTCGGGAAGAAGAGGTGCGGGAACACGAGCACCGCGGCCGTGGCGTAGACGTAGAAGTCGTAGAACTCGATCGTCGTGCCGATGAGGCTCGCGAGGATGACGCGACTGCGCGGATTCGCGGGGGTGGTCGGTGCTGCGGGGGATGCGGCCGTGGCCGCGGGTGTTGCTGGCATTGCTGGCGAGACTCCAAACGATGATCGGGCGAGCCGAGCTCGCGCGATCGGTGATCGAACGCTGCGCCCCGAGGCGTGTCGGTCTGGCTGGGAACGGGGGCAGGCGGGGGAATCGTCGCTTGTGGCAACCGACCAACCCTACGTCGGGCCTGCTGCGGCGACCCCGCGAGCGCCGGCCCCCGTCGACGAGCGGCGTCGATGATGCGACGAACGGTCGGATGCCGAGGCATCCGACCGTTCGGTGGTCTGCGTGTGCGAGCTCGTGCTCGGGCGGGTCAGCGCCAGATGACGGCGAGCGCCGCGTTCAGCGCGGTCAGGATGCCGATCGCCCAGAACATCCAGCGCGGCACGGCCTCGTTTCGGCGCTGGCGGGCCGAGCCGATGCCGATGAAGGCGCCGATGATCACCAGCACGATGAGCTTCGTGCCGATCTTGGCGTAGTTGAGGTCGTACGAGATGCCCCAGGGTGCGGCGAGCGCGAGGCCCGCGACACCGGCGATGAGCAGGCCCCAGTTCATGAGGCGGGTCACGCCGTAGCGGCGGTTCACCGCCTCGACCGCCCAAGCACCGAACAGCAGTGCGAAGCCGATGAGGTGGATGAACACGACGATGTGGCGCAAGATCTCCATATCGCGAGTCTAGGTTCTACGGCTCGTCGAAGTCGACCATCGAAGGATTGAGAAACGGCCCGGGCGGCGACTCAGCCGCGAACGGCGCGCAGCGCCCGCGCGGTCGCGATGGCCGCCTCGGCCGCCTCGCGTCCCTTGTCCTCCTTCGAACCGGGCAGGCCGGCACGGTCGAGCCCCTGCTGCTCGTCGTCGAGGGTGAGCACGCCGAAGCCGACGGGCTTGCCCGTGTCGAGGGCGACGCGCGTGAGGCCGTCGGTCGCGGCCGCGGACACGTACTCGAAGTGCGGCGTGCCGCCGCGGATGATCACGCCGAGGGCGACGACCGCGTCGGCGCCGGCCTCGAGGGCCGCCTTCGACACGACGGGCAGCTCGAAGCTGCCGGGCACCCGCACGAGGGAGAACGACGCGCCGGCCGCCTCGAGGGTGCGCGTCGCGCCGGCGATGAGCGCGTCGGTGATCACGTCGTGCCAACTGCCCGCGACGATGACCACCTCGAGCCCGGTGCCGTCGACGTCGAGGGTGGGGGAGCCTGCTCCGCTCATGATGCGTGTCCTTCCAGAAGGGCCTCAGCCGCGGCATCCGCGAGCTGGGCGTCGTCGATCGCGTGGCCCATGCGGCGACGCTTGGTCTCGAGGTAGCCGGTGTTGACCGCGCCGACGCCGACGACGAGCGGCAGCCGCTCGGTCACCCGGATGCCGTGGATCTCGAGCTGGCGCACCTTCTCGGGGTTGTTCGTCAGCAGCCGCACGCGTTCGATGCCGAGGTCGGCGAGGATCGCGCTCGCGGCGCGGTAGTCCCGCGCGTCGGCCGGCAGCCCCAGCGCCACGTTCGCGTCGAGCGTGTCGAGGCCGTCCTCCTGCAGGCGGTAGGCCCGCAGCTTGTTGATGAGGCCGATGCCGCGCCCCTCGTGCCCGCGCAGGTACACGACGACGCCGCCGTCGTGCTGGATCTCCTGCAGCGCGGCGTCGAGCTGCGGCCCGCACTCGCACTTGAGCGACCCGAAGGCCTCGCCGGTCAGGCACTCGGAGTGCACGCGCACGACGGCGCCCGCGGCATCCGTCGCCGGATCGCCGGCGATGAAGGCCACGTGGTCGGCGCCGGTCTCCTGGTCGCGGTAGGCGCGCACCCGGAAGTCGCCGTGCACGGTCGGCAGGCCGGTCTCGACCTCGAAGCTCACGGGCGAGGACTCGGGCACCGAGGTGAGCACGGGGCCGCCGGCCAGGTCCTGCCCGGCGTGCCAGGTCTGCAGCCACTCGATGAGCGCGGCGACGGTCGTGACGGGCAGGCCCTCGCTCGCGCCGAACTCGATGAGGCCGGGCAGGCGCATCATGTCGCCGTCGTCGGTGACGATCTCGCCGATGACGCCGACCGGCGAGAGCCCCGCCAGGCGCATGAGGTCGACGGCGGCCTCGGTGTGCCCGGCGCGCTCGCGCACGCCGCCCTCGACGGCGCGGAGGGGGATGACGTGCCCGGGGCGCACGAGACGGTCGGGCGTGGACTCGGGGTCGGCGAGCACGCGCAGCGTGTGCGCCCGGTCGCTCGCGCTGATGCCCGTCGACGTGCGGTCGGCCGCGTCGACCGAGATCGTGTAGGCCGTGCCGCGCAGGTCCTCGTTGCGCTCGACCATGAGGGGCAGCTCGAGCCGGTCGGCGTACGAGTTCGGCATCGGCGCGCAGAGGTAGCCGCTCGTGTGCCGCACCATCCAGGCGATCCACTCGCGCGTGGCGAACTCGGCGGCCATGATGGCGTCGCCCTCGTTCTCCCGGCCCTCGTCGTCGGCGACGATCACGGGCTTGCCGGCGCGCAGCGCCTCGAGCACCTCCGGCATGGTTGCGAGGCTCATCGGGTTCCTCCGATCGTGGCGGGCGAGGGTTCGGCGACGGGCGCCACGGCCGGCGCCGCGGGCGCCGCGAGCGACGACGGCAGCGATCGGTGCGCGTCGAGGCGCAGCATCCGCTCGACGTGCCGCGCGAGGATGTCGGTCTCGATGTTCACCCGGTCGCCGACGGCGAGTGCGCCGAGCGTCGTGGCCGTGAGCGTCTCGGGGATGAGCGACACCTCGAACCACGAGCCGTCGGGCTCGTCGCCGAGCGCGCTCACGGTGAGCGAGACGCCGTCGACCGCGATCGAGCCCTTGTCGACGACGAGGGCCGCGTGCGCGGCGTCGAGCGAGAAGCGGATGACCCGCCACGCGTCGCCGGGACGGATCTCGAGCACCTGCGCGGTGCCGTCGATGTGGCCCTGCACGATGTGGCCGCCGAGGCGGTCGCCCACGAGGGCGGCACGTTCGAGGTTGACCCGGCGGCCGACCTCGAACGTGTCGAGCGTCGACATCGCGAGCGTCTGGGCCATGACGTCGGCCGTGAACGACTCGTCGTCGAACGACACGACCGTGAGGCAGACGCCCGAGACCGAGATCGAGTCGCCGTGCTTGGCGCCCGTCACGGCCAGCGGGCCGCGCACGGTGATGCGCGCGGCGTCGGCCGTGTGCTCGACGCCGGTGACGGTGCCCAGGTCTTCGATGATTCCGGTGAACATGTCAGTTCCCTTCCGTGGTGCCTGCCGAGTCGCGCGGGGCGCGGCTCGAGATCGGGTGCGCGACGAGCAGCACGTCGTCGCCGAGCCGCTCGACGGCGGCGAAGTCGTAGCGGCGGGCTTCGCCGATGGTGGTCACGCCGAGGTCGCCCAGTGCGAGGCGGCCGCCCCCGAGCAGGGCGGGGGCCAGGTAGACGAGCACCTCGTCGGCGAGGCCGGCCGCGATGAACGCGCTCGCGAGCGTGGGCCCGCCTTCGACGAACAGCGAGCGGATGCCGCGGCTCGCGAGGTCCCGGAGGTCGGCGACGAGGTCGGTGCCATCGAGCAGCACGAGCGAGGCGGCTCGGGGGTGGCGCTCGAGCGCCGCGCCGGCGGGTACCTCGCGTCGTCCGAACACCACCGGGATCGGCTGGGCGTCGAGCAGGCCGCCGTCGGCCTCGCGCGCGGTGAGGGACGGATCGTCGGCGAGCACGGTGCCCGTGCCGACGGCGATCGCGTCGGCGGACGCTCGCCGCAGGTGCACGTCGGCGCGGGCCTCGGGCCCGGTGATCCACTGGCTGGTGCCGTCGTCGGCCGCGGCGCGCCCGTCGAGGCTCGACGCCCACTTCACGATGACGCGCGGGCGGTGCGTGCGGGCGGTGAACAGCCAGTCGCCGAGGAACGACTCGGCCTCGTCGACGAGTGCAGCGTCGGCGCGCTCGACCTCGACGCCCGCGGCGCGCAGGCGTTCGGCGCCGCCCGAGGAGTGCTCGCCCGGGTCGGCGACCGCGTAGATCACGCGTGCGACGCCCGCGGCGATGAGCGCCTCGGCGCACGGGCCGGTGCGACCCGTGTGGTTGCAGGGCTCGAGGGTGACGATCGCGGTCGCGCCCGCGGCGGCGCCCGGTCGCAGCCGGCTCAGGGCGTCGACCTCGGCGTGCGCGGTGCCTGCACCGCGGTGCCAGCCCTCGGCGAGCACGGCGCCGTCGGGCGAGAGCAGGACGCAGCCGACCTGCGGGTTCACGCCTCGTTCGGGGCCGTTCGCCGCGAGTTCGAGGGCACGGCGCATGGCTCGGGTCTCGCGTGCGGAACGGCCGTCGGGCGCGTCGCCCGTGCGATCGTCGTGCGCCGCCGTCGTCATCCGTGGTCCTGTCGTCAGGCTCCGGGGGATGTTCGGCAACGCCGAGAACGCCGACGGTGCACAGCACCGCCGACACGTGCCGCCTCCCATCCGGACTTTCACCGTCGGTTCCGGAATTCCACCGGATCAACCAGGGGCGAGAGGTCGAGGACCTCGCACCCGCAGTTCGCGGACTGTCACCGCCGGCTCGGAATTACACCGACCCCGGAGCACGTTGTTCGTGTCGATTCTACTCAACGCGCCATCGGCCGACGTATTCCCCGTCGTTCGGCGCAATGCGGGCGACGGCCGCCCGCGGCATCCGCTCGCCCGGTCAGTGCTCGAGGAGCGCGCGGGCCGTGCCCTCGTCGACGATGAGGTCGGTGATCAGGTCGGCCGCGAGCGCGCCCGAGAGGCTCGCGAGCTTCGCGCGGCCCGAGACGACGCACACGCGTCTGGGGGCGCGGCGCAGCACGGAGAAGTCGGGGCCGGTCGCACGTTCGTTCAGCGCGATGCCCTCGGTGCTGCCGTCGGCCCGGTAGAAGACGGTGGCGACGTCGCCGACGGCGCCCTCGCGGCTGAGCCCGGCGTAGTCGGCCGGGTCGAGGTAGCCGCCCTGGTAGACGTGGCTCGGCACCTCGGCGAAGGGGGAGCCGACACCGAAGAGCGCGACGTCCATGCCGGCCTGCAGGTCGAGCAGGCGCTGGGTGCTGCGTTCGCGCCAGAAGGCGCGGCGGGTCTCGGGGTCGTCGAAGAACGCCGGCACCGGGAACTGCTGCACGCGCGCGCCGAACGCGTCGCCGAAGCGCCGCAGCAGCTCGCTCGCGTAGACGATGCCCGTGGTGCGGCCGTTGCCCGCGCCGTTCAGCTGCACGATCTCGGTGTTGTGCGTCGACTTCGGCACGAGGTGGCGGCTCATCGCGCTCATGGTCGAGCCCCAGGCGACGCCGATCACCTGGTTCGAGTCGACGAACCGCCCGAGAATCCGTGCAGCCGAGAGCGCGACCCGGTCGAGGCGGTCGACGTCGCTCGCATGGTCGGGCACGGGCACGACGTGCGCCACGATGCCGAATCTGGCGAGGATCTCCTGCTCGATGCGGCTCGGCAGGTCGTGCGGCGAGTGGATCGAGATCTCGACGAGCCCGCTGGCGCGTGCATGGCTCAACAGGCGCGAAACCGAGGATCGCGAGGTGTGCAGCTCGTGCGCGATGGCGTCCATCGTGAGGTCCTGCATGTAGTAGAGGTGGGCGGCGCGCAGCGCTTCGCGGGTCTTGTCCGAGACCGTCGCAGCCCCCTCGGCCGCATCCGGCCCGTGCTTCTCGTTCATGTTCCTACCCTTGCACGTTTGTGCACGCGGCTTGCAACTGCGTGCGGTCGAGTCGACGATGTATTCATCCACATCGGGGCGTCGGGCGCAAGCCGCGCCGCACCCCGCGCTCGAACCGAGAGGACAGCGATGTCATCGCACCCGATCCCGCAGCCGAACACCCCCGCGAACGGCTCGCCCGTGACCGCTCCCGCGACCCGCTCGACCGCGCCGGCGACCCGCGCCGAGGTCACGGCGCTCCGCGCACGCCCGAACGCCTCGGTCGTCATCATCGGCGGCGGCATCAACGGCATCGCCACGTTCCGCGACCTCGCCCTCCAGGGCGTCGACGTCGTGCTCGTCGAGCGCGACGACTTCGTCTCGGGCGCCTCGTCGGCCTCGTCGCACATGATCCACGGCGGCATCCGCTACCTCGAGAACGGCGAGTTCCGACTCGTGAAGGAGTCGGTCACCGAGCGCAACGCGCTCATCCGCATCGCCCCGCACTACGTCAAGCCCCTCGAGACCACCGTGCCGATCTACTCGACGTTCTCGGGCATCCTCTCGGCGCCCATGCGGTTCCTCACGCACAAGCAGGGCAAGCCCACCGAGCGCGGCGCCGCGCTCATCAAGACCGGCCTCACGATCTACGATGCGTTCTCGCGCGACGGCGGGTCGGTTCCGCGCCATCGCTTCCACGGACGCAAGCGCTCGCTCGCCGAGCTGCCGGCGCTCGACCCCGCGATCAAGTACACCGCCACCTACTACGACGCGAGCATGCACGACCCCGAGCGCCTCGCGCTCGACGTGCTCTTCGACGGACTCGCCGCCGGGGCGCACGCCCGAGCGGTCAACCACCTCGGCGTCGTCGGCTTCGACGCCTCCGGTGTCCGCGTGCGCGACGGGCTGACCGGCCAGGAGTTCTCGATCGCCGCCGACGTGGTCGTGAACACCTCCGGGCCGTGGACCGACCTCACGAACGCCGACCTCGGCCGCGACACCCGGTTCATGGGCGGCACCAAGGGCTCGCACATCGTGCTCGACCACCCCGAGCTGCTCGAGGCCACCGGCGGACGCGAGATCTTCTTCGAGCACGAGGACGGCCGCATCGTGCTCATCTACCCGCTCAAGGGCCGCGTCATGGTCGGCACGACCGACCTCGAGCACGACATGCGCGAGCCCGCGGTGTGCACCGAGGCCGAGGTCGACTACTTCTTCGAGCTCATCGCGCACGTTTTCCCAGCGATCGCCGTCGACCGCTCGCAGATCGTCTACCGGTTCTCGGGCGTGCGGCCGCTGCCGCGCCACGACGACACCCAGCCCGGCTTCGTCAGCCGCGACTACCGCATCGAGCGAGCGGATGTCGCAGCCCGCCCGGGCACGACCCTGCTGAGCCTCGTCGGCGGCAAGTGGACCACGTTCCGAGCGCTCGCGGAGCACCTCTCGAACGAGGTGCTCGAGCTGCTCGGCGCGACGCGAGTGCGCTCGACCGAGGGCCTCGCGATCGGCGGCGGCGCGGGCTACCCGACCACCGACGACGCACGCCTCGTGTGGCTCGTCTCGCACGACGACGAGGTGGGCCGCCAGCGCGCGGACGCGCTCCTGGAGCGGTACGGCACCCGTGCCGAGGCCTACCTCTACGAGGTCGACGGCGACTGCGAGCGCGCGCTCGAGCACCACGCGGGCTACACGCGCGGCGAGATCGCCTGGCTCGTGCGCAACGAGCGCGTCGTGCACCTGACCGACCTCGTGCTGCGACGCACGAGCATCGCGTTCACGGGCACGCTCACCGCGCCGCTGCTGGCCGAGCTCGCGGGTCTCGCGGGCGACGAGCTCGGCTGGGACGCCGAGCGTCGCGAGAACGAGATCGCGGCGACCCGCACCCTGCTGGCCGAGCGCCACGGGGTCGTGCTCGAGCAGCTCGCACCCGCGGCGTAGGAGCAGCGGCCCCGATCGAATCTGCACGGATGTGCACGCCGAAACGCCCGGCATCGGGACTTTCGCCGGTTACGTTTCATCGGGGCCGCTCGGCTCGCTGGGCCGCTCGGCTCGCAACACACCAGAAAGGTCAACGTGGACAATCTCGGAATCGACTTCCTGTCGGAACTCGTCGGCACGGCCATGCTCGTGCTCCTCGGCTGCGGCGTGGTCGCCAACGTCATCCTCGCGAAGACGAAGGGCTTCGGCGGCGGCACCCTCATGATCAACATCGGCTGGGGCCTCGCGGTCTTCGCCGGCGTCGTCGTCTCGTACGCGTCGGGCGCGCACCTCAACCCGGCGGTCACGCTCGGACTCGTCGCGAACGGCGCGACCGAGTTCGGCCAGGGCGTTCCCGTCGACGGCCTGTCGGTGCTCACCTACATCGGCGCGCAGATGATCGGCGCCATGCTCGGTGCGGCCTTCTGCTGGCTCGCGTACAAGCAGCACTTCGACGCCGAACCGGATGCCGCGACGAAGCTCGGCGTGTTCTCGACCGGCCCGGCGATCCGCTCCTACGGCTGGAACCTCGTCACCGAGATCATCGGCACGTTCGTGCTCGTCTTCGTCATCATCGGCTTCACGAACGGCGGTACCCCCGCCGAGCTCGGTGCGATCCCGGTCGCGTTCCTCGTGATCGCGATCGGCGCCTCGCTCGGCGGCCCGACCGGCTACGCCATCAACCCCGCTCGCGACCTCGGCCCCCGCATCGTCCACGCCCTCCTGCCCATCAAGGGCAAGGGCGGCAGCGACTGGTCGTACTCGTGGGTGCCGGTCGTCGGCCCGATCATCGGCGGCGTGCTCGCCGGTTTCGCAGCGATCCCGCTGCTGCCGCTGCTCGGCTGAGCGCGGCATCCGCACCACCCAACCCATTCACTGACAGCAACGGAGTTCTCAGATGAGCGACTACATCCTCGCGATCGACCAGGGCACCACCTCGTCGCGCGCGATCATCTTCGACAAGGCCGGATCGATCGTCTCGACCGGGCAGCTCGAGCACGAGCAGATCTTCCCGAAGGCGGGCTGGGTCGAGCACGACGCCGCCGAGATCTGGCGCAACACGGGCGAGGTGATCGGCCAGGCCCTCGGCAAGGCCAACCTGACCCGTCACGACATCGCCGCGGTGGGCATCACCAACCAGCGCGAGACCGCGGTCGTGTGGGACAAGAACACGGGCGAGCCCGTCTACAACGCGATCGTCTGGCAGGACACGCGCACCCAGTCGATCGTCGACCGGCTCGCAGCCGACGGCGGCGTCGAGCGCTTCAAGGCCAAGGTGGGCCTGCCCCTCGCGACCTACTTCTCGGGAACCAAGATCGTCTGGATCCTCGAGAACGTGCCCGGTGCGCGCGAGAAGGCCGAGGCGGGCGACCTGCTCTTCGGCACGACCGACACATGGGTGCTCTGGAACCTGACCGGCGGCGTCGAGGGCGGCGTGCACGCGACCGACGTGACGAACGCCAGCCGCACGCTGTTCATGGACCTCGAGACCCTGCAGTGGGACGACGAGATCCTCGCCGCGTTCGACGTGCCGAAGTCGATGCTGCCCGAGATCCGGTCCTCCTCCGAGGTATACGGCGTCGCCAACGAGCACTCGCTGCTCCGCGAGACGCCGATCGCCGGCATCCTGGGCGACCAGCAGGCCGCGACCTTCGGTCAGGCCGCCTTCGAGGCCGGCGAAGCGAAGAACACCTACGGCACCGGCAACTTCCTGATCTTCAACACGGGCACCGAGATCGTGCACTCGAAGAACGGGCTGCTCACGACCGTCGGCTACAAGCTGGGCGACGAGCCCGTGCACTACGCGCTCGAGGGGTCGATCGCGGTCACCGGATCGCTGATCCAGTGGCTGCGCGACAACCTCGGCCTCATCTCCTCGGCCTCCGAGGTCGAGGAACTCGCGAACAGCGTCGAGGACAACGGCGGCGCGTACTTCGTGCCGGCATTCTCGGGCCTGTTCGCTCCCTACTGGCGGCCCGACGCGCGAGGCGCGCTCGTGGGCCTCACGCGCTACGTGAACAAGGGGCACATCGCGCGTGCGGCACTCGAGGCGATCGCGTTCCAGACGCGCGACGTGGTCGAGGCGGTGAACGCCGACGCGGGCATCGACCTGAGCGAACTCCGCGTCGACGGCGGCGCCACGTCGAACGACACGCTGCTGCAGTTCCAGGCCGACATCCTCGGCGTGCCGGTCGTGCGTCCGGTGGTAGCCGAGACCACGGCGCTCGGTGCGGCGTACGCGGCCGGTCTCGCGGTCGGCTTCTGGTCGGGTCTCGACGACCTGGCCAAGAACTGGCAGGAGGACAGGCGTTGGACCCCGTCGATGGACGAGGCCGAGCGCGAGCGCCTCGACCGCAGCTGGAAGAAGGCCGTCACGAAGACCCTCGATTGGGTCGACGGCGACGTCGCGTAGCGTCGCAAACCCGTCCCACCGGTTAGGGTGGGACCGCGGGCCGGTCGCATGGGGGTGCGACCGGCCCATTCTCGTTCCTGCGCGCTGCGTTCACGCCGTGCTCGGGCACGAGATCCGGCGCGGGCTCGGGCCTGGGATCCGGGGCGAGCGGATGCCGCGTCGCGCCGTCGCTGCTCGTCGCCAGACCGCCGAGCTGCGTGCGCAGCGGGTCGATTCAGACGTCGCCCGCCGGTGCGCCCCACCGCTTGCCGAGACGCGACGTCAGGTCGGCCAGGCTCGGGATCACGATGACCTGCGCCTCGCGCACCGCGGTCGCGTCGTCTTCGTCGAGCTGCGTGTCGTGGCGGTCGAGCCACACGCCGACGAGGCCCGCGTCGGCGGCGCCGAGCGCGTCGGTGCGCAGGCGGTCGCCCACGTAGGCGGCCCGCTCGACGGGTGCGGACTCGGAGAACAGCTCGATCGCCGCCGCGAAGATGCGCCGGTCGGGCTTCGTGACGCCGAGCGCGCCGGAGGCGACCACGTGCTCGAACCGGGCGGAGACGCCGAGCCGGTCGAGCTTCGCGCGCTGGAAGTCGGGTTCGCCGTTCGTGATGATGCCGAGCCGGACGCCCGGGAACCTGGACTCGAGTTCGTCGAGCGCGGGCAGCGCGTCGTCGTGCAGTCGCCACTCGTCGCGATAGCGCTCGAAGTAGCGGTCGAACCAGACCCCGGCCGCGGGGTCGTCGAGCTCCTCGCCGTGCGCGAGCGCGAAGTCGCGCGCACGGGCGCGTCGCTGGCCCTCGAAGGTCAGGTCGCCCGCGAGGTAGGCATGGTAGTGCCGCTCCTCGAGCTCGTGCCAGAGGCGCTGGGCCGCCGCTGCATCCGCCAGGTATGCGCGCTCGCGCATGTGCTGCACGATGCCGCCGGCGACCGCCTCACGGTGAGCCATGAGCGTGTCGTCGAGGTCGAAGAGCACCACGGTGCCGTGCTGCAGGGAGGTCACGACCGCTCACCGAGGATGCCGTGCCAACTGGCCTCGGCGCGGGGGTCGACCACCGTCTCGCGCACGCCGAACCAGGCGGGCAGCGTGCCGCGGCCGTCGCGCGTGGGAACGGTGGGGTTCTCGGGCTCGATGTGCCGGAATCCTGCGGACCGGGCGACCTTCGCCGAGCCGAGGTTGCCCTCGACGGCACGCCAGAACACCGTCGAAGCGCCGCCGATGCCGCCGGAGAGCACCCACTCGCAGACCGCGTTCGCGGCCTCGCTCATGAGCCCCGCGCCGCGATGCTCGGAGCCCATCCAGAAGCCGATCTCGTGCTGCGCCTCGCGCACGCTGATCACCCCGAGCAGCGGGCCGCCGCGCTCGGTGCGGATCGCCCACGTGAGCTCACTGCCCGAGGTCCAGCCGGCGGGCACATGCTCGCCGAGGAATGATTCGGCGTGCGCGTGCTCGTAGGGCCACGGCGTGGTGAGGTACTGCTCGAAGAGCGGGTCCTGGCAGTACCGGGTGACGAGGTCGGCGTCGCTCGGCACCGGCAAGTCGAGCACCAGTCGCGGCGTCTCGAGCTCGACGGGCTCCACGACGGCGCCCATCAGCGTCGGCGCACGAAGCCGACGCGGTCGTAGACCGTGCGCAGCACGGTCTCGGCACGCTCGGCGGCCTTGTCGGCCCCCACGCCCAGGAGCCGGTCGAGCTCGGCCGGGTCGTCGAGCAGTTCGAGCGTGCGCGCGCGGATCGGCGTGAGCCGCTCGACGACGATCTCGGCGAGGTCCTTCTTGAAGTCGCCGTAGCCGCGACCGTCGTACACGGCCTCGATCTCGGCGATCGGGCGCCCGGTCAGCGCCGAGGAGATGTCGAGCAGGTTCGAGATGCCCGGCTTCTCGTCGCGGTCGTAGCGCACCTCGCGACCGGTGTCGGTGACCGCGCTCTTGAACTTCTTCGCGGTGATCGCCGGCTCGTCGAGCAGTTTCACGAGGCCCGCCTCGGAGGCAGCCGACTTCGACATCTTCGAGGTGGGGTCCTGCAGGTCGTAGATGCGCGCGGACTCCTTCGGGATCAGCGCCTCGGGCACGACGAAGGTGTCGCCGTACCGGGAGTTGAACCGGCCCGCGAGGTCGCGGGTGAGCTCGAGGTGCTGGCGCTGGTCGTCGCCGACGGGCACCGCGTTCGTGCCGTAGAGCAGGATGTCGGCGGCCATGAGCACGGGGTAGGTGAAGAGGCCGACGGTGGTCGCATCGGCCCCCTGCTTGGCGGACTTGTCCTTGAACTGGGTCATGCGCCCGGCCTCGCCGAAGCCCGTGATGGTGCTGAGCACCCAGGCCAGCTCGGCGTGCGCCGGCACGTGCGACTGCACGAAGAGGGTCGAACGCTCGAGGTCGACTCCGGCGGCGAGGTACTGGGCCGCGGTGCGGCGCACGTTCTCGTGGAGCAGCTTCGGGTCCTGCTGCACGGTGATGGCGTGCAGGTCGACGACGCAGTAGATGGGGTCGTAGTCGTCTTGCAGCGCGACCCAGTTGACCAGGGCGCCGAGGTAGTTGCCGAGATGGAGCGAGTCGCTCGAGGGCTGCATGCCCGAGAAGACGACGGGGCGGGCGGAGTTCATGTGCGTGGCTCTTTCATCGAGAGGGAGAGGTCGAGGTGTGGGCGGTTGTCGTGACCGGATGCGGCTCGCCGCGGCATCCGCTCAGATCGCGTAGTCGACGACGACGGGGGAGTGGTCGGAGAAGCGCGCGTCGTAGGTCGCCGCGCGATCGACCGTGTAGTCGGTGACGAGCTCGGCGAGGGCGGGCGTCGCGAGCTGGTAGTCGATGCGCCAGCCGCTGTCGTTGTCGAACGCCTTGCCGCGCCACGACCACCACGTGTAGGGGCCGTCGACGTCGCCCGCGAAGCGGCGCCCGACGTCGACCCACCCGAGGCCGTGGTCGTCGGAGCCCTCGGCGCCGACGAACCGGTCGAAGTACGCGCGCTCCTCGGGGAGGAAGCCGGCGCGCTTGACGTTGCCCTTCCAGTTCTTGATGTCGAGCGTGCGGTGCCCGACGTTGAGGTCGCCCACGACGAGCGCGAGCTCGGAGTGCGCCGCGAGCTCGGGCAGGCGCGCCTGCATGGCGTCGAGGAACTTGAACTTCTCGACCTGCTTGGGGGTGTCGACCTCGCCGGAGTGCACGTAGGCGCTCACGAGGGTGACGATGCGGTCGCCGACCTCGTAGTCGGCCTCGAGCCAGCGGCCCGCCGAGTCGAAGTCGTGCGCGCCCAGCTCGACCCGGTGGATGGTGGCACGTCGCCGGCTCGCGATCGCGACGCCCGCGCGGCCCTTCGCGGTGGCAGGGTCGTGCAGGATGCTCCACTCGTCGCCGAGCAGGCCCTGCAGGTCCTCGGTCGAGGCGCGCACCTCCTGCAGCGCGAGCAGGTCGACGTCGCGGGCCTCGAGCCACTCGCCCATGCCGCGCCGGTAGGCGGCTCGCACTCCGTTCACGTTGACGCTGGCGACACGGAGACGGGAGGTCGAAGGCATGCCCTCGATCCTATGGGAGCCCCCTGACACGGGCGTTCAGACGTCGAGCGTGCGCTTCGGGCGCCGCACCCGCTCGGCTGCGGCCTGGGCCTCGTCGAGGTCGAGCTGCGCGCGGGCGACGGCCCGCCGCGCGCGGAACCCGCCGAGCCAGTTCGCCGACGCGGCATCCGCCTCCGCCTCGCGAAGGCGCACGCGTGCGACGGTGACCGCCGCCTGGGCCTCGATCGCTCGGCGCTCGGCCTCGAGCTGCTCGGGAGTGAGCTCGCGCAGGCTCTCGTTCGCATCGGAGGCCTCGACGGCGATCCAGCTCGCGGCCACGAGGATCACGATGCTCGTCATGCGGAACCAGAAGAGCAGTGCGATGAAGACCGCGAAGGTCGCGAGCAGCGGATTGCTGCTCGCGAAGGTGATGAGGAATCCGCCGAGCAGCTGCATGACCGAGAGCGCGGCCGACCCGAGCAACGAGCCGACGACCATGCGCCGCCACGGCATCGCGGCGCCCGAGAGGAACCGGAACAGCACGGCCAGGGCGACCGTGTCGATCACGAAGACGACGATGACCGCGCCGACCTGCACGAAGAACGCCGTCCAGCTCGAACTCGGGTCGAGCCCGATGAGGCTCATCAGCCACTGCATGAACCCGGTGGTCGCGACCGAGAGCGCCGCGGCGACGATGAGCACGATGCCGAAGCTGAGGCCCGCGAGCAGGTCGCGCGCCTTCAGGAGCAGGTAGGAGCGCTCGTCCTTCGGCAGCCCGAAGGTGCTGCGCACGCCGATGCGCGTGTAGGTGACCCACCCGATCGCCGTCCAGGCGAGACCGAGCAGCGCCACACCGCCCGTGATGCCGAGCGCGCTCGAACTCGAGCTCGCGATCGCATCGATGTCCTCGTCGGTGATGATGCCCTGCGGGCCGATCAACCCCGGCGCGTAGGTGTTGAGCAGCCCCACGAACGCGTCCAGGGTCTCGTCGTTGGCGGTCAGCCAGATGCCGAAGACGGCGAACACCACGTAGATCGCGGCGAAGATGCCGAACAGCGCCTGATAGCTCATGCCCGACGAGAGGATGAAGCCGTTCTGCGCCAGGAAGTACCGCCACACCCGCACCGGGAAGAGCTCCATCGTGCGGCGCGTCATCGTCGTGACGCGGCTGATCGGCTCCTCGAGCCGGTCGCGCAGCGGGCTGCTGAGCTCGTCGAACCGCTCGCGCGCGGTCAGCGGCGTCGGGTCTTCCAGCGGAGGGGCGGGGGATGTCGCTCCCGGAGGCCCGCCGGGAGCAGCGGCGTCGGTCGCATTCCGGCCCGAGCCCTGCCCGGAGCCGCGGCCGGTCGAGGTGCGCGCGTTCACGCTCCAACAGTACTGAGCGGGTCGGGTCGAGCCGGGGAGCCGGGCATACCGATGCGTTCGAATAGACCTGAGCATGTCTCGGATACCCCGCTTTCGGGTGACACGGGCGCCGGTTCCCCGCGAGCCCGGGGCGATTGCGGAGGGTGTCCCCCGTTTTGGTCACAGGCGAAGCCTGTCGCGCGCTCGCCCCGCAGTGCTTGACTCGACAGACCTGCGAATTCCTCAACATTTCCGGCAGTCTGACCCGACGCGAAGGTTCAATGATGAAGAACAACTGGTTCGGTACTCGAGACGACGAGCGCGCACAGCATCCGCGCCGCTCCCGACGCCGACGTGAAGCAGCTCGCTCCCGATCTCTCCGCGGTCTGATCTCGTCGATCGCCGTGGGCGCGCTGCTCGTGGTGGGACTGCCGACCATGGCGCTGGCCGAGGCGACCGACCCTGCGACGGACCCCGCCACGACGACCGAGGCGACCGACGCGGCGCAGCCGACGGATGCCGCCGCGCCGACCGACCCCGCGACGGAGCCGCCGACCGACCCTGCGACCGATCCGCCGAGCGACGAGCCGTCCGAACCGCCCACCGAGGAACCGTCCGAGGCCCCGGTCGAGCAGGCGCCGAGCGAGGAGCCCGAGCCGACGCAGGCGCCGCTCAAGTCCGCGAAGGCCGCGGCGCCGCAGATCGAGCAGGCCGCCGCGGCCGTCCTCGCGGCGCCGCCGGCGAACACGCCCAACGCCTCGGTCGTCGTCGTCAAGGTCGGCGACGACCGCGACCTGGCGAACGCCGGCACGATCAACCCGCTCGAGGGCGTGACGCTCGCGCTCTTCACGACGCAGACGGGCGGCAGCCAGCTCGCCGACGCGTGGGCGACCTGCGTGTCCGACTCCGCAGGCGACTGCTGGTTCCAGATCCCGAACACGGGCACCGCTCCCAACAACGCCAACCGCGACCGAGAGCTCTGGGTCCGCCAGGTCGGCACGCCGACCGGCTACTTCGCGAACCCGCTCATCCGTACGGGCGATGCCGACGGCGGCAACAGCCAGCAGACGCCCTACAGCTTCCGCATCGGCAACGCAGCGAACTCGTACCAGCTGCGGGGCAACACCACCTACAACAGCACGTCGCAGTTCATGGTCGGCACGGGCAACACGAACCGCTCGGCCTCGGGCGGCACGTGGCAGAACTCGCGCGACAACATCGCGCTTCCCCAGCAGTGCGGACTCGACGTCGCCCTCGTCATGGACCTCTCCGGCTCGGTGTCGCCGTCGATCGTGCAGGCGCGCGCCGCGGGCGTGAGCCTCGTGCAGGCCCTCGAGGGCACGCCCTCCCGCGTCGGGCTCTTCACGTTCGGCCCGACTGCGCCGCAGGCCGGAGCCAACAACATCAACCGCCCGATCACCGCCGTCTCGACGCCGGCCGGCGTCTCGACGGTCTCCGGATGGATCAACGGACTCACCGCGACGGGTTCCACCAACTGGGACCGCGGCATCTACCAGGTCGCGTCGAGCGCGGCGAGCTACGACGTCGCCATCGTCCTGACCGACGGCAACCCGACCGTCTACGGCACCGAGACGGCGCCGGGCAACTTCACCCGCATCCGCGAGGTCGAGAACGCGATCTTCTCGGCGAACGCCGTGAAGAAGGAGGGCACGCGCGTCATCGCCCTCGGCGTCGGCAGCGGCGTCACGGCGCCCTCGACCGCGCTGAACCTCGCGGCGATCTCCGGTCCGACCAAGTACAACGGCTCGAACTCGGCGACGGCCGACTACTACCAGGAGGCCAGCTACACGGCTGCGGCCGCCGCGCTCCGCGCGCTCGCGCTCGGCAACTGCAAGGGCGGCGTCAGCGTCGTCAAGCAGGTCATCCCGCCGGGCGGCACCACCGCGAACGCGCAGCCGGCCGCCGGCTGGGCGATCGGCGCGAGCAACGCGACGAACGGCATCACGGTCGGCACGCCGAACCCCGCCACCGGCCAGACCGACGGCACGGGCGCGATCAGCTACCCGCTGGACTTCCCCGGCGGCGTGACGGGCTCCGTCACCATCCGCGAGACCCAGCAGGCCGGGTACACGAACGAGCAGCAGGCCGGCATCAACGCGGTCTGTCGCGACCTCTCGACGGACCCGGCGACGAACGTGCCGGTCACGAACGCCCCGGATGTCCCCGGGCAGCCGGGCGTGGTGGTACCGGTGTCCGCGACATCCGCCATCAGCTGCACCTTCTACAACAGAGCCCCGAATCCCGCGGCACAGATCGTGGTGAACAAGCTCTGGGCGGTGAACGGCGCGCCCGCCGTGCCGCACGGGTCGCAGGACCCGAGCCTGACGGGCATCTCCACCATCAACGGCTCGCAGGTCGGATTCGGCAACCAGCAGGGCGGGTTCTCGCAGGGCCAGGTCGTCCCGGTCGGCGAGTCGCTCGGCCAGCTGCCGCTGCTCTGCACGATCACGAGCCAGATCCTGACGAAGGCGAACGGCGTCGGCACCAACGTCGACGTGTCCGCGGGCAAGACCTACGCGGCGACGCTCGCCGCGGGCCTGAACACCTACGAGATCACGAACACCGTCTCGTGCCCGACCAGGCTGACCCTGTTCAAGACCGTGCAGGGCGGCCCGGCCGCGAAGGGCGACTGGACGCTGACCTCACTGCCTCCCGTCGACGGCCCGGGTGGGCCGTACCTCCCGGGCCCGACGGGCGCCGACACCGGTACCGGCGTCGTCGCGAACGTCACGCCGACCGCGTACTACCCGCTGACCGAGACGGGCAACACGGCGAACACCGCGCTCTACGTGCAGCCGTTCACGGGTGACCCGGCGCAGCGCGTCCCCGGCTCGAGCGGCACCTGGAACTGCGTCACGCTCAACGCCGACGGCGGAACCACCGGTGCTGGCAACAACGCGGGCGGCCTCAACGGCGGCGTGCGCGTGCCCTTCGGCACGTGGGTCGGCTGCACGGCGGTCAACCAGACGTCGCAGGTGCAGCTGAACAAGGTGGTCGACCCGAGCAACGGCGGCACCGCGGTGCCGAACGACTGGGACCTCCGCACGACTCCGGCCAGCACGGCGAACGGCGAGGTGACCTCGACCGTGAAGAGCGGCTCGACGGTCTACCTGCGCCCGGGTTCGACCTACGACCTCTCGGAGCTGAACGGCCCCGCCGGCTACGACCAGAAGTCGCTGCAGTGCAACACCGGTCCGAACGGCACGTACGTCGACGCGACCAGCGTGAACCTGCCGCCCACCGATGCGGCGATCTGCGTGTTCACGAACATCGCGAAGCTGCCGAAGCTCTCGCTCGACAAGGTCGTGGCGCCGTCCGGCGTCGCCGACAAGACCTCGTGGACGCTGAGCGCGTCGCGCGCCGACAACGCCGCGGTCGTGGCGAGCGGAGCTGGCGGCACCGGCGGATACGTGGACGTGCCCTCGGGCGTCGCCTTCAACCTCGCGGAGAGCACCGGACTGCCGAACTCGGGCGAGTTCCAGGCCGGGACCTGGCAGTGCACCGTCAACGGCGGAGCGCCGATCGGCGGCCCGCTGCTCCCGGCGCTCGCGCCGGGCGATCAGGCCGCCTGTGTCGTGACGAACACGCTCAAGCCGGTCGTTCCGACCATCACGAAGACGGCTGCGATCCCGACGCCGAACGCGGACGGCTCGTGGACCGTCGGCTACGACATCGTCGTGACCAACCCGAGCAACTTCCTCGACCTCACGTACGCGCTGAGCGACCAGCTGGACTTCGGCGGCGACGTCACCGTGAACGGTGCGTCCTACCAGCGCACCCTCCCGGCACCGCCGGGTGCGAGCACCCCGTGGAGTGCCGCCTTCGACGCGGTCCAGGACTTCGCCGGTGAGCCGACGCTCGCCAAGGGCACCTCGCACACGTGGCACGTGACGGTGAACGCCACGGTCGCACCGGGCGCCGACTTCGGCGGCACGAGCCCGACCGCGTGCGACGCGGGAACCCCGGGCACGGTCGGATTCCTCAACACGGCCGTCATGACCGTCGCAGGGGTGGACTACCCGGCGCAGGACTGCTCGATCCCGGTGAAGCCGACGATCGCCAAGGTGGGCGGCACGGCCGTCGACAACGGTGACGGCACGTGGACGCTCCCGTACACGATCACCATGACGAACCCGTCCGCCACGACCGGCGTCGTGTACGACCTCGAGGACACGCTCGACCTCCCGGCCTCGGCCGAGCAGGTCGGCCCGCCCACGGTCGTCTCCAAGCCGGCCGGCGTGACGACCGAGCCGGGCTGGACCGGTGCGGTGCCGAACGAGCTGCTCGCCGACGACATCGCGCTCGCGGGCGGCGCCGCGGCCCATGTGTACCAGATCTCGGTCACGGTGCGCCTCGGCGCCGACGACCCGGCCTACACGTGCCCGAACCCCGACGGCCTGAACAACACGGCGACGCTCGTCTCGGGCAACCAGACGACCGACGCGACCGGTTGCGTGACCGTCAACCCGCCGACCATCACGCACACCAAGACGGTCGTGCCCGGTTCGGTCGTGCAGGGCAGTGACGGCACGTGGACGATCGCGTACGACATCGTCGTGACGAACGGCGGCGCCGTCGGCGGCACCTACTCGCTCGCCGACTCGCTGCACTTCGGAACCGGTGTCGACCTGGGCGGCGCGACCTACGCCGTGACCAAGGACGGCGCGCCGTACGCCACGCCGTGGGCGGGCAGCGGCGACCTCGCCGTCGACGCGTACCTGGCCGCGGGCACCGCGACCACCTACCGCATCACGGTCGCGGGCATCGCGCTCGACGGACCCGACCTGACGCCGGCGCAGTCGGCCTGTCCGTCCGACAGCTCGAACGGTGCGTTCAACAACACCGCCACCCTCGAGGTCGCGGGCGTCTCGACCGACGAGTCGGCCTGCGACTCGCCGAGCGCCCCGAAGATCGTGAAGTCCGGCGCGACCTCGGTGCAGCAGCTCGACGGCACGTGGAACGTCTCGTACACCCTGACGGTGTCGAACACCGACCCGGGCGCAAAGCCCTCGTTCTACACGCTGACCGACGACCCGGCCTTCCCGGCGGGCGTCGACTACCTCAGCTACCAGATCGACGCGAACCCGCCGGTGTCCCCGTACGACGGCTCCGAGTTCACGGTCGTGACGAACCAGGCGATCGCCGCCGGTGCGACGGACGTCTACACCGTGCTGCTCAACGTCGACGCCCCGGTGGGCGACATCGAGCCCGAGCAGTTGGAGTGCGCGACCGAGAACAACCCCGACGGCGTCGGCTTCCTCAACGAGGCGACCGTCACGTCGGGCGAGATCGTGCGCTCCGACGACGACTGCACGAACATCAGCCGGGGCGGCGAGCCGACGGTCGTCAAGGACGACCCGACGGTCACGCAGGGCGGCGACGGCGTCTGGACGATCGTCTACGACATCACGGTCACCGGCAACTCCGAGTT
This sequence comes from Agromyces sp. CF514, assembly GCF_900113185.1. NCBI lineage: Bacteria > Bacillati > Actinomycetota > Actinomycetes > Micrococcales > Microbacteriaceae > Agromyces > Agromyces sp. CF514. The sequence continues at coordinate 715,261 of NZ_FOZD01000002.1, forward strand.
CGTGTCGCGGTACACGCTCGACGACACGCTCCGGTTCGGCCCCGAGATCGACATCCAGTCGGCCTCGTGGACCGGCGAGACGAGCGGCTCGTGGGCCGACCCGACCGCAGACCCGACCGCCGAGCTCGTTCCGACGAACAAGGTGATCGGCATCGACGCCGTGCACACGTACACGGTGACGGTGACGGCCACGGTCGACGCCGCGGCATTCGAGGACCCGACGACGAACACCTGCGCGTTCACCGAGAACGACCAGAACGTCGGATTCCTCAACGAGGCCGCGCTGACGTCCAACGGCATCGTCTCGACCGACACGGGTTGCGCCCTTCCGGCCGAGCCCGAGATCGAGAAGAGCACGGTCGGCGACGTGACCCAGGTCGGCGACCACTGGGAGGCGACGTACGAGATCACCGTGACGAACCTCAGCGCCGATCAGGACCTCGTGTACGACCTCGACGACACCCCCGACTTCGCGGGCGGCGTCACGATCACCGATCGCGAGGTCACCAGTGCGGATGTCACGGTCGACCCGGCCTGGAACGGCGCATCGCCCTCGACGGACACGATCGTCGAAGACGAGACGCTGCCCGGCGGCGCGACGCACACGTTCACCGTGGTCGTCTCGTTCACCGTCGACGACGTCGAGGGCAGCGATGAGCTGCTCTGCGAGGGCGACGGCGGCAAGGGCCTGCTGAACGGGGCGGAGGTGGTGTCCGGCGACACCTACACCGACGACGCGTGCTACGACGTCCCGATCGTCGTCGAGCTGCACAAGGACTGGGTGATCAACGGCAGCGACCCGATCGCCTGGGACAGCGATGACCTGCCCGATGGCTTCACCGCCCAGGCGGTCCTCGACGGGGAGCCCGTCTCGTGGGACGTCGAGTACGGCCCCTATGCGCTGCATGACGAGGTGAACGTCGCCGAGAGCGACGTCGTGATCCCCGAGGGCTGCACGCTCGAGGACACGACCGGCACCGGCGACCAGGAGTTGGTCGACCCGCACAACACCTTCACGGTGACGAACGTGGTCGAGTGCACGCAGACGGTGACGCTCACCAAGGTCGTGCAGAACCCCAACGGCGGCGACGGCGTCGCGGCGGACTGGACGGTCTCGGCCAGCAGCCTCGACGACGGATTCGGCGGACCGGGCACCACGAGCGGGCCGGTCGCCGTCGGCGTCGGCTACACCCTCAACGAGGTCTCGGTCGTCTGGGAGAACGGCGTCGAATACGAGGTCACGGCGACCTGGACGTGCGAGTCCGAGAGCGGCGAGGACGCGTTCACCCTGGTGAGCACGCCCGGTTCCGTGAACGCCACCCTCACGGTGAACACCTATGGTGCGAACGTCGACTGCGAGATCGAGAACTCGGACATCGCGCCGACGCTCGAGCTCGAGAAGATCGTCGCTCCCGACGAGGTGGCCGCGGACTTCCCGCCGACGCTCTGGCACCTGAGCGCGAGCGACAACGGCACCCCGGTCATCGAGGGCGACGGCGGTGCGAGCGGCGACGTCATGTCCAACACCCCGTACGACCTCGCCGAGTCCGCCGACTTCCCCGAAGCCGACGAGTTCGAAGCGGGCGACTGGATCTGCGTCGACGACAGCCAGGATCCGCCGGCACCGGTGATCCTCGACGACGACGCGGTGACGCTCCAGCCCGGACAGGACGTCTCCTGCTCGATCACGAACACGGCCCAGCCGGCGACGTACGTCGTCGAGAAGACCGTCGACTCGGCCGAGCAGCAGCCCGACGGCACGTGGCTGATCGAGTACACGATCACGGTCGAGAACACGAGCGGCGTCTCGCCCCTCGAGTACGACCTGAGTGACGACCTCTCGAACTTCGGCGAGGGCATCACGATCGATGAGGCCTCGTGGAGCTCGTCGTACGGCGACGACGGAACGTGGGACGGACTCCCCGACACGCTCGAGGAGACGCTCGCGACCGACCAGCCGCTCGGCGCAGGCGACACCGACACCTTCGAGGTGGAGGTCGTCGCGACGGTGACCGAAGACGCCTGGACCGAGGAGACCACGGTCTGCACGACGGGCGAGATGTTCGGCGAGGGCGGGTTCCGGAACGTGGCGACCGTCACGATCGACGAACTGCCCACGGTCGTCACCGACTGCGACGAGCCGGGCACGTCGACCGCGGTCAAGACGGTCCTGGGCGCTCCGCTCTACAACGGCGACGGCACGTTCGACGTCTCGTACGAGATCACGGTGACCAACGACAGCGAGAAGGACCAGTACTACGACCTGAGAGACACCCCGGCCTTCCCGGCCGGCACGACGTTCACGGCGTCGGCGCTCGATCCCGACGGCGACCGCGTCGCCGACTGGACCGGCGTCGCGAGCGATCCCGACGGCACGCTGCTCGCCGACGGCCGCGCCCTTCCGGCAGGCACCACCGAGGTCTGGACCATCAGCGCGACCGTCGAAGTCGACACGATCTCGAACACCGACGATGCGAAGTGCCTCGAGAACACCGAGGGTCACGGCTTCTACAACGGCGGCGAGTTCAGCACGGGCACGATCACCACGCCGATCTCCGGCTGCGTCGACATCCCCATCGTCGACGTCGGCATCGAGAAGACGGCCGAGCTCCCCGAGGGCGTGACCGCGGTGGACGACACCGAGGACGCCGACTTCAACTGGGTGCTCACGGTGACGAACCACGGACTCCCGGTGCAGGACCTCGAGGTGACGGACCTCATCGATCCGACGCTCGAGATCACCGGACCGGCGACGTTCGAGGCTCCCGAGAACTGGACGGAGTCGACCGTGGGCAACCAGTTCACGGCGAACTACACCGGAACGTTCGAGGAGGATCAGGTCACTACGATCACGATCCCGGTGCGGGTGCTCCCGGCCGAGGTCGAGGCTCCGCCGGCGGTCGGCCCGGATGACCCGCCGCCGGTGATGCCCCCGTTCCCCGAGAACCAGGTGATCCCGAACACGGCCTGCGTGGCGACCAGCGGCTACGAGCCTCCGGTTCCGGAGATCGCGGCACTGGCGCTCGAGGTCCCCGAGGGCAACATCGGCGACATCTTCCCCGACAACGACTGCGCAGACGCCGACGTGCCGGTCAAGAAGGTCGATGCCGGCGCGTACGTGCGATGCGTCGCGGATGTCCCGTGGCTGTACTTCGACGTGCGGGCGACCGAGAACGTCACCCCCGGTGACATCACGGTCACCTGGAAGTCGGCCGACGGCACGCTCACCAAGGTGCAGACCATTCCGTGGGACCAGCGGAACTCCCGACTGCTCTGGCCGGGCGCGGCCGTGGACGCCGACGGCATCCCGTACGCGTTCCCGGGCTGGCGTCCGATCACCGAGGAGGATCTCGCCAACCCCGGATCCGTGGTGCCGGGTACCAGGTTCCTCGACCTGATCCTCGACGAGACGGTCGACACGTACCCGTGGCGCGACACGGAGAACCCGGCGTCGATCACCTTCTCGGTGAACCCGAGCCAGTCCGTGCTCGCGGTGTACCCGCAGGCCCTTCCGACCTGCGCGATCGACCGTCCGGCCGAGCTCCAGATCGACAAGACGGCGAGCGTCACCGACACGAAGGCTGGCGCGGACTACACCTACTCGCTGCAGGTCACGTCGGTGGGCACCGGTGCGACGAACCCGACCGAGGTGTTCGACGAGATCCCGAGCGACCTCCGGGTCGATGCGATCACGACGGCTCCGGCTCCGGCGTTCCCGCGCTGGGAGGACTGCGAGGTGACGGGCAAGGATTCGGCCGGCTACGGCGGCACGCTGCACTGCGCGCTGCTCGGCCAGCTGGGACCGAACTTCGTCACGGCGCCGGTGATCGACCTCGCGGTCCACGTGAGGGAGGGCACGAAGCTCTCGTCGATCGACAACACGGGCGAGGTCTGCTGGCAGACCGCCGACGATCCCGACCCGGCGACCGAGTGCGCCGATGACACGGTCACCGTGCTCCTCGGCGGAACGGCCGTCACCGGGTTCGCCGGCGGGCCTTGGGTCTGGGGGGCAGCGGGGCTCGTGATCCTCGGCGGCCTGGCGGTCACCTGGGTGATGATCAGGCGGCGCCGGGAGGCATCCGGAGGCTGATCGGCGTCGGCCCGGCGGTGTGCGCACCCGCCGGGCCGATGCGGCCGGACACCTGATCGCGAGGGGGAACGCGATCGGGAACGAGGAAGGGCCGATGCGAATCGCATCGGCCCTTCTTCACTGCGACCACGTCGCGTTCGGGTTCGTCAGGGCTTGCCCCGCATGATGGCCTGCTTGACCTCGGCGATGGCCTTGGTCACCTCGATGCCGCGCGGGCATGCGTCGGTGCAGTTGAAGGTCGTGCGGCAGCGCCACACGCCCTCCTTGTCGTTCAGGATGTCGAGGCGGACGTTCGCCGCGTCGTCGCGGTCGTCGAAGATGAACCGGTGCGCGTTGACGATCGCCGCGGGGCCGAAGTACTGGCCGTCGGTCCAGAACACGGGGCACGACGAGGTGCACGCGGCGCACAGGATGCACTTGGTGGTGTCGTCGAAGATCTCGCGCTTGGCGATCGACTGCACGCGCTCCTTGCCGGCCTCGGGCTTCGAGTTGGCGATGAGGAACGGCTGCACCTCGCGGTAGCTCGCGAAGAAGGGCTCCATGTCGACGACGAGGTCCTTCTCGAGCGGCAGGCCCTTGATGGCCTCCACGTAGATGGGCTTCGAGATGTCGAGGTCCTTGATGAGGGTCTTGCACGCGAGCCGGTTGCGGCCGTTGATCCGCATCGCGTCGGATCCGCAGATGCCGTGCGCGCACGACCGGCGGAACGTGAGCGAACCGTCCTGCTCCCACTTGATCTTGTGCAGGGCGTCGAGCACGCGGTCGGTCGCGTACATCTCGACGTCGAAGTCCTGCCAGCGCGGTTCGGTGTCGACGTCGGGGTCGAACCTGCGGATCAGGAACGTGACGGTGAACGCCTGGATGGCGGCCTCTGCGGCCGGCGGCTGCTCGAGCGTGGTGGTGCTCACGATCAGTACTTCCTCTCCATCGGCTGGTATCGGGTGATGGTCACGGGTTTCCAGTCGAGCCGGATGTGGTCGGCCGCGTCGGCCGAGTGCGCATCACCCGAGAGGTAGGCCATCGTGTGCTGCATGAAGTTCTCGTCGTCGCGCTTCGGGAAGTCATCGCGCATGTGGCCGCCGCGGCTCTCCTGCCGGTTGCGGGCCGAGAAGACGACGACCTCGGCGAGGTCGAGCAGGAATCCGAGCTCGACGGCCTCGAGCAGGTCGGTGTTGAACCGCTTGCCCTTGTCCTGGACGGCGACGTTCTTGTAGCGCTCGCGGAGCCCGGCGATGACGTTCGTGACGTGTGCGAGGGACTCGTCGGTGCGGAACACCTGGGCGTTCTTGTCCATCTCGTCCTGCAGTTCCTTGCGGATCGCGGCGATGCGCTCGGTGCCGTTCGAGTCGCGCAGCAGCTGCAGCATGTCGCGGATGCCGGCGGCGGGGTCTTCGGGCAGCGGCGTGAAGTCGACGCCGGAGTTGACGTACTCGACCGCGTTGCGGCCGGCGCGCTTGCCGAAGACGTTGATGTCGAGCAGCGAGTTCGTGCCGAGGCGGTTGGAGCCGTGCACCGAGACGCACGCGCACTCGCCCGCGGCGTAGAGGCCGGGCACGACGGTGTCGTTGTCGCGCAGCACCTCGGCCGCGACGTTGGTCGGGATGCCGCCCATGGCGTAGTGCGCGGTGGGCATCACGGGGACGGGCTCGTAGACGGGGTCGACGCCGAGGTACGTGCGGGCGAACTCGGTGATGTCGGGGAGCTTCGTCTCGAGCACCTCGGCCCCGAGGTGCGTGCAGTCGAGCAGCACGTAGTCCTTGTGCGGGCCGGCTCCGCGGCCCTCTGCGACCTCTTGGACCATGCATCGCGCGACGATGTCGCGGGGCGCGAGGTCCTTGATGGTGGGGGCGTAGCGCTCCATGAACCGCTCGCCGGAGGCGTTGCGGAGGATCGCGCCCTCACCGCGGGCGCCCTCGGTGAGGAGGATGCCGAGGCCTGCGAGGCCGGTGGGGTGGAACTGGAAGAACTCCATGTCCTCGAGGGGGAGTCCCTTGCGCCAGATGATGCCGACGCCGTCGCCCGTCAGGGTGTGGGCATTGGAGGTCGTCTTGTAGATCTTGCCGAAGCCGCCGGTGGCGAAGATGATCGCCTTGGCCTGGAAGACGTGCAGCTCACCCGTCGCGAGCTCGTAGGCGACGATGCCGGAGGGCTGCTCGACGCCGTCGACCTCGGTCATGATGATGTCGAGCGCGTAGTACTCGTTGTAGAACTCGATGCCGAGCCTGACGCAGTTCTGGAAGAGCGTCTGCAGGATCATGTGGCCGGTGCGGTCGGCCGCGTAGCAGGCCCGGCGCACGGGCGCCTTGCCGTGGTCGCGCGTGTGGCCGCCGAAGCGGCGCTGGTCGATCTTGCCCTCGGGCGTGCGGTTGAACGGCAGGCCCATGTTCTCGAGGTCGATGACCGCGTCGATCGCCTCTTTCGCGAGGATCTCGGCCGCGTCCTGGTCGACGAGGTAGTCGCCGCCCTTGACGGTGTCGAAGGTGTGCCACTCCCAGCTGTCCTCTTCGACGTTGGCCAGGGCCGCGGCCATGCCGCCCTGCGCGGCGCCCGTGTGGGAGCGCGTCGGGTAGAGCTTCGAGATGACGGCGGTCTTCGCGCCGGGGCCGGCCTCGATCGCGGCACGCATGCCCGCGCCGCCGGCGCCGACGATCACGATGTCGTACTGGTGGTAGTGGACTCCGTCGACGACCTTCGTCTCGACGTGTGCGCTCTGGGACGTCACGGTTCTCCTAGGCAGCGGGGCAGAACGAGGGAAGCAGGTCGGCGGGGGAGCCTGCGGGGCACGGGTCGAACGTGAAGACCACGAGCGTGCCGAGCACGATGAGCACGGTCGCCGCGAGGAACAGCGCGCCCTTCAGCACCTTCTGCGTCGTGCCGGGGTTCGTGTAGTCGTTCACGATGGTGCGCATGCCGTTGGCGCCGTGGATGAGGGCGAGCCACAGCATCAGCACGTCCCACCACTGCCAGAACGGGTCGGCCCACTTGCCGCCCACGAACCCGAAGTCGATGGCCTTGACGCCCTCGCCGACGAGGAGGTTGACGAAGAGGTGGCCGAAGATGAGCACGAGCAGCACGACGCCGCTCGCACGCATGTAGATCCAGCCCCACTTCTCGAGGTTGGGCCCGCGGGTGCGGGTGCGGGGTGCCTGGCTGCGAGGCGCTTCGATGACGGACATGTCGGCGGCTCCTTAGTGGCTGAAGACGTTCATGAGGTGGCGGGGCGCGAAGCCGAGCATCGTGACGACCCAGAGGGCGATGACGATGTAGAAGAGCACCTTCTGGTTCCGCGTGGCCCAGGACCAGAGGTCTACGAGGATGATCCGGATGCCGTTGAAGGCGTGGAACACGATCGCGCCGACGAGGGCGACCTCGCCGAGGCCCATGATGGGCGTCTGGTACGTGCCGATGACGGCGTTGTAGGCCTCGGGGCTCACCCGCACCAGCGCGGTGTCGAGGATGTGCACCAGGAGGAAGAAGAAGATGGCGACACCGGTGATCCGGTGCAGTACCCACGACCACATTCCCTCTCGGCCGCGATACAGCGTGCCGCCCGGCTTCTGTTTCGCCGGCTTCGCGGGTGCGGCCAGGGTTCCTGCCGAGTTCTCTGGCATGAACAACCCTCCCTGGCTGTGTGAAAGGCCCTGCGACTTCAGGGCGCGAACGGGCCGAACGACCCGATGCGATTGTAGTCCGGGGGCCGCGGGACCGCCGCTTAGGGCCGCCTAACTCTCTCGACGTCGAGATATCGTCCCGGTTCGGGCCGGGAAATTCCGCGGGTCGGATGTCGAGGGCGCCCGGTATCCTCTGACTCATGTCTCCGCGTGCAGAACCTCTCGACGACTTCTACACCGTGATCCCCGCGGGCGGGGTCGGGTCGCGGCTGTGGCCGCTCTCCCGAGCCGACGCCCCGAAGTTCCTGCACGATCTCACCGGCTCCGGGCAGACCCTCCTCAAGGACACGTGGGATCGCCTCGCGCCGCTCTCGGGCGACCGGCGCGTCATGGTGGTCACGGGCCGGGCGCACCGCGCCGCGGTCGAGGCGCAGCTGCCCGACCTCGTCGACGAGAACGTCGTGCTCGAGAGCGAGCCCCGCGACTCGACGGCCGCCATCGGCCTCGCCGCCGCGATCCTCGAGCGGCGCGAACCCGGCGTGATCATCGGGTCGTTCGCCGCCGACCATGTGATCTCGGGCGAGGCGCTGTTCCGGTCCGCGGTCGTCGACGCGGTCGCGGCGGCGCGCGCCGGCTACATCGCGACGATCGGCATCACGCCGACCGAGCCCGCGGTGGGTTTCGGCTACATCGAGTGCGGCCCCGAGCTTTCGGTACCCGGCGCCAAGCGGGTCGAGCTCGTGCAGAGCTTCGTCGAGAAGCCCGACCTCGACACCGCGCGCCGATACGTCGAGGGCGGCGCGCACCTCTGGAACGCGGGCATGTTCATCGCGAAGGCGTCCACGCTCCTCGACGAGATCGCCCGAACGCGGCCCGAGCTGCACGCGGGCCTCGTCGAGCTCGCAGCGGCGTGGGACGACACCGCGACGCGCGGCCCGGCGGTCGACCGCATCTGGCCGAGGCTCGAGAAGATCGCGATCGACTACTCGGTCGCCGAGCCCGCGGCCGACGCAGGCAGGCTCGTGGTCGTGCGCGGCCACTTCCAGTGGGACGACGTCGGCGACTTCGCGTCGCTCGCCAAGCTCAACTCGTCGGGTCGATCCGGCGAGCTCGCGATCCTCGGCGAGCACGCGCGGGTGCTCGCCGACGCCTCGAGCGGCATCGTGGTCAGCCGTTCCAAGCGCGTCATCAGCCTCATCGGCGTGCAGGACATCGTCGTGGTCGACACGCCCGACGCGCTGCTCGTGACCACGAGCGAGCACGCGCAGCGCGTGAAGGCCGTCGTCGACGCGCTCCGCCTCGGCGGCTCCGGCGACGTGCTCTAGCCGCCGCAGCTCCGGATCGCGGGAATCGAACGCACAGCACGAGTCGTAGGGAGAGCGGATGTCGCACACGAGGTTCGGATTCGGGATCGCGCTCGTCGCGGCATCCGTCGCACTGGTCGGCTGCCAGGCCGCCCCCGGCGGAACGGAGCCGACCGAGAGCGCTGGCTGCGTGCGCATGGTCACGAACTCGGGCGGTCTCGAGGACCGCTCCTTCAACCAGTCGAGCTGGGAGGGCCTGCAGCAGGCCGAGTCCGAGCTCGGCGTCGAGGCCGAGGCGATCGTCTCGACCGGCGAGACCGACCTCGCGCCGAACGTCGAGCAGGCCGTCGACTCGGGGTGCGGCCTGATCGTGACCGTCGGCTGGGAGCTGGCGGATCCGACCCTCGACGCCGCGGGCGCGAACCCCGACGTGTCATTCGCGATCGTCGACGAGACCGTCGAGGCCGAGAACGTCAAGCCCGTCGTGTTCGACACCGCGCAGGCGGCCTACCTCGCCGGATACCTCGCCGCCGGCGTCACGAAGACCGGCGTCGTCGCGACGTTCGGCGGCGGAAACCAGCCGCCCGTGACGCTCTTCATGGACGGCTTCGTCGACGGAGTCGCGAAGTACAACGAGGTGCACGGCGCGAGCGTGCGCGCGCTCGGCTGGGACAAGGCTGCGCAGGACGGCGCGTTCACGGGCGACTTCGAAGACGTGAACAAGGGCAAGACCCTCACGCAGGGCTTCATCGACCAGGGCGCCGACGTGATCCTGCCGGTCGCGGGCCAGGTCGGCGAGGGCGCGGCCGCGGCGGCCTCCGAGCACGACGGCGTCTCGGTGATCTGGGTCGACAGCGACGGCTACGACACACTTCCGGCCGAGTTCCGCCCGATCGTGCTCACGAGCGTGCTGAAGAACACGCAGGACGCGATGGTCCAGATCGTCGGCGACGTGCAGCAGGGCGCGTTCACGAACGACCCGTACATCGGCACGCTCGAGAACGGCGGCGTCGAGATCGCGCCGTACCACGATCTCGCGCCGCTCGTGAGCGTCGACCTCGACGCCGAGATCGAGGGGCTCCGACAGGCGATCATCGCCGGGGACATCGTCGTCGAGTCGCCGAGCGCGCCCTGAATCCAGCCCGCATCGGCGGGGACACCCCCGCGCGGGGGTGTCCCTGCGTGCTCATATGAGCAGAATGTCGCGTCTTCATAACCATTGCATGACGCGTCCGCAAAGTCGTGGGAGGGCGCGTGCAACATTCGGTAACGTGTGCCCACAGCCCCCGCTCTCTGTCCGGGGCGCACTATTTGGAGGACACAGTGAAGGTCACGACCAAGAAGGCCGGAATCGCCGGTCTCGCGCTGCTCGGCAGCGTCGCTCTGCTCGCCGGTTGCGCGTCGGCGCCCGAAGAGTCCGCGGCTCCCACGGCCGAGGCGATCGAGGGCTTCCAGCCCTGCATGGTCTCCGACGCGGGCGGCTTCGACGACAAGTCCTTCAACCAGCTCGGCTTCGAGGGCATCACCAAGGCGTCCGAGGAGCTCGGCGTCGAGGCGATCACGGTCGAGTCGAAGGACGAGACCGAGTACGCGCCGAACCTCGCGAGCCTCGTCGACCAGGGCTGCACCGTCATCGTGACCGTCGGCTTCGCGCTCTCGGCCGCGACGGTCGAGTCGGCCACTGCCAACCCCGACATCGAGTACGTCATCATCGACGACGCCGCCGACAACGACTTCGACGGCACCGTCGACGCCGACAACATCAAGCCGATCCTCTTCGACACCGCCCAGGCCGCGTTCCTCGCCGGCTACGCGGCGGCCGACTTCACCGAGACCGGCGTCGTGGGCACCTACGGCGGCATGAACTTCCCGACCGTGTCGATCTTCATGGACGGCTTCGCACAGGGCGTCCAGTTCTACGACGAGGCCAAGGGCACCGACGTCAAGGTCGTCGGCTGGGACACCGCCAAGCAGGACGGCTCCTTCACCGGCGGCTTCGAGGCCAACGACCAGGCCCGCCAGACCGCGCAGGCGCTCATCGACCAGAACATCGACGTGCTGCTGCCCGTCGGCGGCCCGATCTACCAGTCGGGTGCCGCCGCCATCCGCGACTCCGGCCGTGACATCGCGATGATCGGCGTCGACGCCGACCTCACCGAGACCGACCCCTCGGTCGCCGACCTGATCCTCACCTCGATCCTCAAGGGCATCGACGTGGCGACCTACGACTCGGTGCTCGCCGCAGGCAAGGGCGACTTCGACCCGTCCGCCTACATCGGCACGCTCGAGAACGAGGGCGTCGGCATCGCGCCGTTCCACGACTTCGAGTCCAAGGTCTCCGACACGCTCCAGGGCGAGCTCGACGACCTGCAGGCCCAGATCATCTCGGGTGACGTGGCCGTCAAGTCGTACCTCAACCAGTAGGTCCGACGCATGAAGATCGGGGAGGCCGGTTCGCCGGTCTCCCCGATCTGCGTTCCGGTCGGCGGGCGCACGACGCATGCGCATCCGCTGCTCGGCTGCGCATCTGAGCGAGACGCCCTGCGGGTCTTCGACATCCGCGCAAAACCTGCTGCACATGCAGCCCTCTCACTAGGATCGGGGACATGAAGCTCGAACTCCGCGGTATCACGAAGCGGTTCGGCAGCCTGGTCGCGAACGACCATATCGACCTCACCGTCGAGGCCGGCGAAATCCATTGCCTGCTCGGCGAGAACGGTGCGGGCAAGTCGACGCTGATGAACGTGCTCTACGGCCTCTACCAGGCCGACGAGGGCGAGATCCTCCTCGACGACGAGGTGCAGCACTTCGCCGGTCCGGGCGATGCGATGGCGGCCGGCATCGGCATGGTGCACCAGCACTTCATGCTCATCCCCGTGTTCACGGTGGCCGAGAACGTCATGCTCGGCAACGAGGCGACCAAGGGCGGCGGGTTCCTCGACCTCGACTCCGCGCGGCGCCGCGTGCGCGAGATCAGCGAGCGGTTCGGGTTCGACGTCGACCCCGACGCCCTGGTCGACGACCTCCCGGTCGGCGTGCAGCAGCGCGTCGAGATCATCAAGGCGCTCTCGCGCGACGCCAAGGTGCTCGTGTTCGACGAGCCGACGGCCGTGCTCACGCCCCAGGAGACCGACGAGCTCATGCAGATCATGCGCCAGCTCAAGTCCTCGGGCACCTCGATCGTCTTCATCACGCACAAGCTGCGCGAGGTGCGCGAGGTCGCCGACCGCATCACGGTCATCCGCCTCGGCAAGGTCGTCGGCGAGGCGTCGCCGACCGCGTCGAACAGCGAGCTCGCCTCGCTCATGGTCGGCCGCGCCGTCGAGCTCACCGTGCACAAGGACGAGCCGAAGCTCGGCGAGCCGCTGCTCGTGGTCGAGGGCCTCACCGTCATCGACGCGATCGGCCAGCTCGTCGTCAACGACGTGAGCTTCGAGGTCCGCCAGGGCGAGATCCTCGCAGTCGCCGGCGTGCAGGGCAACGGCCAGACCGAGCTCACCGAGGCGCTCGTCGGCCTGCAGCCCCGTGTGCGCGGCTCGATCAAGCTCGACGGCGTCGAGCTCACGACCGAGGGCGTGCGCAAGATCCTCGACTCCGGTGTCGGGTTCGTGCCCGAAGACCGCAATGAAGACGGCCTGGTCGGCGAGTTCACGATCGCCGAGAACCTGATGCTCGACCGCTCCGACGGAGCCCCCTTCGTCAAGGCGGGCAACATCCAGCGCGGCCTGCTCGCCGAGTTCGCCCGAGACAAGGTGAAGGAGTTCGACGTCCGCACCCAGGGCATCGACGAGAAGGTGCGACAGCTCTCGGGCGGCAACGCGCAGAAGGTCGTGCTCGCACGCGAACTCAGCCGCGACCTCAGCCTGCTCGTGGCCGCACAGCCCACGCGCGGCGTCGACGTCGGTTCGATCGAATTCATCCACAAGCGCATCGTCGAGACCCGCGACCGCGGCGTCCCCGTGGTCGTCGTGTCGACCGAGCTCGACGAGGTCGCCGCGCTCGCCGACCGCATCATGGTCATGTACCGCGGCAAGGTGGTCGGCATCGTGCCGGGCGACACCCCGCGCGATGTGCTCGGCCTCATGATGGCCGGCGAGCAGCCTGCAGAAGGAGCGGCAGCATGAGCGACGCCCAGACCCCGGCCGAAGGCAAGCCCGCGGCATCCGAGGTTCCGAACGGCGGTGCCGCCCCCACGACCGACGAGGCGCCGAAGCCGCAGGCTCCCGAGGTGCCCGAGCCCTCCCGCTGGCACACGACGTGGCAGCAGATCGCCACCGGCAACGCGATCATCTCGGTGCTCGCGGTCGTGCTCGCGCTCATCGTCGGCGCCATCATGATCGCGTTCACCGACGAGGAGGTGCAGCAGGCGAGCGTCTACTTCTTCGCACGCCCCGGCGACACGTTCATCGCGATCTGGAACTCGGTCTCCGGCGCGTACTCCGCGCTCTTCCAGGGCTCGATCTACAACTTCCGGCGCGACACGTTCGCGCTCGGCATCAAGCCGCTCACCGACACCCTCACGTTCGCGACGCCGCTCATCGCGGGCGGCCTCGGCGTGGGCCTCGCGTTCCGCGTCGGCATGTTCAACATCGGCGGTCGCGGCCAGATGCTCATCGCGGCATCGGTCGCAGGCTGGATCGGCTTCGGCTTCGACCTGCCGCCGGGCATCCACATGTTCGTCGCTCTCGTCGGCGGCCTGCTCGGCGGTGCGCTCTGGGGCGGCATCGCGGGTCTGCTGAAGGCCAAGACCGGTGCGCACGAGGTGATCGTCACGATCATGCTCAACTTCGTCGCGTTCTACCTCGTCTCCTGGATGCTGCGAACCCCCGGCCTGCTGCAGGCCCCTGGATCCTCGAACCCGAAGACGCCGGCCATGAACGACAACGCGATCTTCTGGAATCTCAAGGGCATCGGCTACAACCTGCACTTCGGATTCGTGCTCGCGGTGGCGGCCACCATCCTCGTGTGGTGGATCCTCAGCCGCTCGAGCCTCGGCTTCCGCTTCCGCGCGGTCGGCGAGAACCCGAACGCGGCACGCGTCGCGGGCATCAACGTGCCCTCGATGTACGTCTACGGCATGCTCATCTCGGGCGCGCTGCTCGGCCTCGCCGGCGTGAGCCAGGTGCTGGGCACCGTGACCACGGGCTTCACGGCCGGCATCGACGCGGGCGTCGGGTTCGACGCGATCACCGTGGCGCTGCTCGGGCGATCGACGCCGGGCGGCATCTTCCTGGCCGGCATCCTGTTCGGCGCGTTCAAGGCCGGCGGCTACTCGATGCAGGCCGCAGAGGGCGTGCCGATCGACATCGTGCTCGTCGTGCAGTCCCTCATCGTGCTCTTCATCGCGGCGCCCCCGCTCGTGCGCACGATCTTCCGCCTGCCCGACCCGACGCGAGGGCCGAAACGACCCCGCCCGATCGTCACGAAGGAGGTGGCGGCGAAGTGAGCACGGTCACCGAGCACCACAAGGTCGCACCCCAGCCCGACGCCCTCGCGACGACCGTCGTCGTGAGCTGGAAGGTCGCGATCGCCTACGGCGTCTTCACGCTCGTCGCGCTCGCCCTCGCGGTGTTCGCACCGCGCGAGGGCGACACGACCTACCGCCTGGTCGCCAGCGACGACGACGCCATCAAGATCGCGAACATCTCGGTGCCCGCCATGCCGGCACTCTGGACCGTCGTCGTGCTGCTCGCCGCCATCACCGCGTACGCGGTCTGGGCGACCACGGCGAAGCGGCGCGTGCCGCTCTGGGTGACCGTCATCTTCGCGGTGCTGTTCCTGTTCGGGTTCCTCACCTGGGCCGGCGCCGGCGCCACGCTGCCGATGATCGGCCTGCTCTTCGGCTCGCTCAGCCTCGCGGTACCGCTCATCTTCGGTTCCCTGGCGGGCGTCATGGGCGAGCGGGTCGGCGTCGTCAACATCGCGATCGAGGGCCAGCTGCTCGCCGGCGCGTTCTCGTCGGCCGTCGTCGCCTCGGCGGTGGCGTCCGCCACCGGATCGCCGTGGATCGGCCTGCTGTCGGGCTCCATCGGCGCGATGATCGCGGGCATGCTCGTCGGCATGGTGCTCGCGACCTTCTCGATCAAGTACTTCGTCGACCAGGTCATCGTGGGTGTCGTGCTGAACGTGCTCGTCACGGGCCTCACGAGCTTCTTCTTCTCGCAGGTGCTCTCGAACAACGCGGCCGTGCTGAACTCGCCGCCGCGGTTCCCGCGCCTGCCGATCCCGCTGCTCAGCGACATCCCCATCATCGGGCCGGTGTTCTTCCGCCAGACCCTGGTGGTCTACATCATGTACATCGCGGTGGCCGCGGTCTACATCGGCCTGTTCCACACCCGCTGGGGCCTCCGCCTCCGCGCGGTCGGCGAGCACCCGCAGGCGGCCGACACGGTCGGCATCAACGTGAACCGCACGCGCTTCTGGAACGTCGCGCTCGCGGGCGCGATCGCGGGCTTCGGCGGCACGTTCTTCACGATCGGCTCGGGCATCGCGTTCAACAAGGAGATGACCGCGGGTGCGGGCTTCATCGCCCTCGCCGCCGTCATCTTCGGCGGCTGGGACCCGATCAGGGCGACCCTCGCGGCCCTGCTGTTCGGCTTCGCGTCGAACCTGCAGAACACGCTCTCGGTCATCGGGTCTCCCGTGCCGAGCGAGTTCATGCTCATGCTGCCGTACGTCGTGACCATCGTCGCGGTCGCCGGCCTCGTCGGCAAGGTCCGCGGGCCGGCCGCGGCGGGCAAGCCGTACATCAAATCCTGACCGGATGCCTCGGCGACCCCGGGGCATCCGTCGCCCATCTCGAGGGGGAGCACCATGACCGCAACGGATGCGATCGACTGGACCGACCTGCGCGACCGCGCACGCGAGGCGATGGCGAAGGCCTACGTGCCGTACTCCGAGTTCCCCGTCGGAGCCGCGGCGGTCGTCGACGATGGCCGCATCGTGAGCGGGTGCAACGTCGAGAACGCGTCGTACGGGGTGACCCTCTGCGCCGAATGCTCGCTCGTGTCGGCGCTCGTGATGTCGGGCGGTGGCAAGCTCGTCGCGTTCTCGTGCGTCGACGGCCACGGCAACGTGCTCATGCCCTGCGGCCGCTGCCGCCAGCTGCTGTACGAGCACTCGGCCGACGGCATGCTGCTCGAGACCGTCTCGGGCATCAAGACCATCGACGAGGTGCTGCCCGACGCGTTCGGTCCGCGGCAGCTCGCAGAATTCAAGGGAGCCGGCGCATGAGCGGCATCGAGGCATTCGACGCGGTCGATCTGATCCGCGCCAAGCGCGACGGGCACGAGCTCGACACGCCCGAGATCGGCTGGCTGGTCGACGCGTACACGCGAGGCTACGTCGCCGACGAGCAGATGTCGGCCATGACCATGGCGATCTTCCTCAACGGCATGACCCGACGCGAGATCCGCGACCTCACGATGGCGATGATCGCCTCGGGCGAGCGCATGGACTTCAGCGGGCTCGGCAAGCCGACGTCCGACAAGCACTCGACGGGTGGTGTCGGCGACAAGATCACGCTGCCGCTCATGCCGCTGGTCGCGAGCTACGGCGTCGCGGTTCCGCAGCTCTCGGGCCGAGGACTCGGGCACACGGGCGGCACGCTCGACAAGCTCGAGTCGATCCCGGGGTGGCGCGCCGACCTCACCAACGAGGAGATGTTCGCCCAGCTCCGCGACATGGGCGGCGTGATCTGCGCCGCCGGGTCGGGCCTCGCACCCGCGGACAAGAAGCTCTACGCCCTCCGCGACATCACGGGCACGGTCGAGGCGATCCCGTTGATCGCGAGCTCGATCATGTCCAAGAAGATCGCCGAGGGAACGGGCGCTCTCGTGCTCGACGTCAAGTTCGGCTCCGGCGCGTTCCTGCAGGACATCGACCGCTCGCGCGAGCTCGCCCGCACGATGGTCGCGCTCGGCGAAGACGCCGGCGTCGCGACATCCGCGCTCATCACGAACATGAACGTGCCCCTCGGGCTCACGATCGGCAACGCGAACGAGGTCCGCGAGTCGGTCGAGGTGCTCGCGGGCGGTGGGCCCGCAGATGTGCGGGCCCTGACGGTCGCGCTCGCACGCGAGATGCTCGATCTCGCCGGCGTGCACGACGCCGACGTCGAGGCCGCGCTCGACGACGGGCGGGCCATGGACTCCTGGCGCGCGTTCGTCGTCGCGCAGGGCGGCGACCCCGATGCCGACCTGCCCGTCGCACGGGAGACCCACACCGTGGTCGCCGACCGCGACGGCGTGCTCGTCGAGCAGCAGGCGCTGCCGTTCGGCATCGCGGCCTGGCGCCTGGGCGCCGGGCGCGCACGCAAGGAGGACCCGGTGCACCACGCCGCCGGAATCGACCTGCACGCCAAGCCCGGCGATACGGTGCGCAAGGGCGAGCCGCTCTTCACGCTGCTCGCCGACGAGCCCGCCCGGTTCGCCCGAGCGCTCGACGCGGTCGACGGCGCGTACCGCATCGGCGACGCCGGCGAGCCCGTGCTCGACGGCGGTCCGCTCATCGCCGACCGCATCACGCGCTGACCCGGCAGCCGTCGCGGCGGGTGCTGCACGGCGGCCCAGCTTCGAGATTGCCGAGACTTCGCGGCGGCCTCGCCGCTATCGTGGACACGTGAACACGATTCCGACGGAATACCGGCTCGAGGGCGACGGCGCGAACATCCAGGCTCTGCCGAAGGTGTCGCTGCACGACCACCTCGACGGGGGCCTGCGCCCGCAGACCATCATCGAGCTCGCCGACGCCGCCGGCGTCGACGTGCCCGTGCACGACGCCGACGAGCTCGGCACGTGGTTCGCCGACAAGGCCGACTCCGGCTCGCTCGTCGAGTACCTGAAGACGTTCGACCTGACGACGGCCGTCATGCAGACGCGCGAGGGACTCACACGGGTCGCCCGCGAGTTCGTGCAGGACCTCGCGGCCGATGGCGTCGTCTACGGCGAGATCCGCTGGGCGCCCGAGCAGCACCTCGCACGGGGCCTCAGCCTCGACGAGGCCGTCGAAGCCGTGCAGGCCGGGCTCGACGCGGGCATCGACGACGCCCGCAACCTTGGCCACGCGATCCGCACGGGTCAGCTCGTCACCGCCATGCGTCACGCCGACCGGGGGCTCGAGATCGCCGAACTCGCCGTCCGCCACCGCGACCGCGGCGTCGTCGGCTTCGACATCGCGGGCGCCGAGGCCGGCTTCCCGGCGAGCCGCCATCGCACGGCGTTCGACTTCCTGGCCGGCCAGTACCTGCCCGTCACCGTGCACGCGGGCGAGGCAGACGGCCTCGAGTCCATCCGCAGCGCACTCTTCGACGGCCGCGCCCTGCGGCTCGGTCACGGCGTGCGCCTCGCCGAAGACCTCACGATCGAGCGCCAGGACGACGAGAACACCTACGTCTCGCTCGGCCCGATCGCCCAGTGGGTGCGCGACCGCGAGATCGCGCTCGAACTCAGCCCGTCGTCCAACCTGCAGACCGGGGCGATCGAGGCCTGGGGCGACGAGCTCATCGACCACCCCTTCGACCTGCTCTACCAGCTCGGGTTCCGGGTCACGGTCAACACCGACAACCGCCTGCAGTCCGCGACGTCGCTCACCCGCGAGCTCGCACTGCTCGCCGACGCCTTCGGCTACGACCTCGACGACTTCGAGACGTTCCAGCTGAACGCCGCTGCGGCCGCGTTCCTGCCCCTCGACGACCGGGACGAACTCGCCGAGGTGATCCGCGAGGGCTTCGACGAAGCCTGATCCCGTCCAGAACGGCTCGCGAGGGGTTCCTCCGAACCGCAGCTCCACGACCCGCAGAACCGACGAACGACCACCACTCGAGCTCGATGCGCGAGTCCGTGCCGGAACGGAACCACCCATGACCACGACGCCACTGCCAGACACGGCGGTCGTCCTCGGCGCCGACGTCGACGACTGGCGCGCCGCGGTGCGCGAGTCCGGCCGTGCGCTCACGCGCGCCAAGGTGACCACGCCCGAGTACACCGAGCGCATGATCGGCGTGATCGAGGAGTTCGGCGCCTACGTGGTGATCGCCCCGGGTCTCGCCCTCGCGCACGCCCGCCCCGGCCCCGATGTGCTGGGCGAGGGACTCTCGGTCGTGACGCTCGCGACGCCGGTCGACTTCGGCCACCCGCACAACGACCCGGTTCGGGTCGTGATCGGCCTCGCCGTCTCGAATGCCGAGGAGCACGTGGCCTCGGTCGCGCGGCTCGCGAACGTCTTCAACGACCTCGCCGTCATCGATCGCCTGGCTGCCGCCACGAGCCCCGATGAGGTCCGCATGCTGCTCGGCGTCCAGCCGGAGGCGGGCGCATGAGGATCGTCGCGGTCTGCGGCGAGGGCATCGGTACTTCGGCGATCCTCAAGGTCAACGCCGAGCGCGCCCTCGACCGGCTCGGCCTCACGGCTTCCGTCGATGCGAGCGACCTCGCCTCGGTGGCGGATGCCGCAGCCGACGCCCAGGTCGTGCTCACGTCGAGCGAGCTCGCCGCAGCCGTGCGCGAACGCCTGGGGCGCACGTTCGCCGAGATCATCGAGATCGTCAACTACTTCGACGTCGAGGAGATCGGCACGAAGCTCGAGCGCTCGCTCGGCTGATCGGAGCCGGGCCCGTGGCACGAGCGTGCGACACGGACCCGACTGCGGAGGGCGGGTTCAGGCCGTGAGGTCGCGCATGCCCGCCTCGAGCGTCGCCAGCGTGGCGGCTGCCGCGGTGCGCCGCTCGGCGACCGACCCCTCGTGCGAGACCACGTCGAGGTAGATCTTGAGCTTCGGCTCGGTACCGCTCGGGCGCACCATGATGCGCGAACCGTCTTCGAGGATGATGCGCAGCACGTCGCTGGGGGCGAGCGATCCAAATCCGTCGGAGAGGTCCTCGATGCGGTCGACCGCGATGCCGCCGACCGCCGAGGGCGGTTCGGCGCGCAGCCGCGACATGATGGCGCCGATGCGGGTGAGGTCGGTGACGCGCAGGGAGATCTGGCCCGAGTCGTGGCATCCGAACCGTTCGACGAACTCGTCGAGGTGGTTCGCGACCGTGCGGCCCGTGGCGTGCAGGTCGGCCGCGAGCGAGAGGAACGCGACGGCGGCCGAGATGCCGTCCTTGTCGCGCACGGTGCCCGGGTTCACGAGGTAGCCGAGCGCCTCCTCGAAGCCGAACACGAGGTTCGGCGCGCGCGAGATCCACTTGAAGCCGGTGAGCGTGGCCTCGAAGCCGAGGTCGTACGCCTTCGCGATCGCCTCGAGACCGGGGGAGGAGACGATCGAGCACGCGAGCGTGCCGTCGGACGCGCCGTCGCCGCTGTCGTCGGCCGCCCTGCGGGCCGCTCGCCATCCGAGCAGCAACCCGACCTCGTTGCCGGTGAGGCGTCGATACCCCTCTGCGGCGCCGGCATCGGGGATCGCGATCGCGAGCCGGTCGGCGTCGGGGTCGTTGGCGACGATGAGTTCGGCGCCGACCTGGCGGGCGCGCGCGAACGCGAGGTCCATCGCGCCGGGCTCCTCGGGATTCGGGAACGACACCGTCGGGAACGCCGGGTCGGGCTGGATCTGCTGCTCGACGAGCGCCGGGGTGTCGAAGCCCGCCGAGGTCAGCACGCGGGCCGTGGTCTCCCAGCCGACACCGTGCATGGCGGTGTAGACGACCGAGGGCTGTACCGGAGGGGCGTAGCCCGCCTCCTGCGCCGTCGCGTGCACGTAGGCCTCGACGAGCGACTCGTCGGCGGTCTCGAACTCGCCGCGCGGCAGGTCGGGCACGAGGGCGGTGGCCGCGACGCCGGCGATGTGCGCGGCGATCTCGGAGTCGGAGGGCGAGACGATCTGCGAGCCGTGGTCGGGGCCGCCGAGGTAGACCTTGTACCCGTTGTCGTTCGGCGGGTTGTGCGAGGCCGTGACCATGATGCCCGCCGACACGTCGAGCTGGCGTACGGCGAACGCGAGCACGGGCGTCGGCAGCAGGCGCGGCAGCAGGATCGCGCGGACGCCGGCGCCGGCGAGGATCTCGGCCGAGTCCCGTGCGAACACCGCCGAGTTGCGGCGGCCGTCGTAGCCGATGACGACCGACGGCGTCGTGCCGGGCGCGCGCTCGAGCAGGAACGCCGCGAGCCCGGCCGCGGCCTGGGAAACGAGCACCCGGTTCATGCGGTTCGGGCCCGCCGCGATCTCGCCGCGGAGGCCTGCGGTGCCGAACGCGAGCCGCTGGTCGAACCGGTCGGCGAGGTCGGCGGATGCCGCCGCGTCGCCCGCCTGCACGCGCGCGACGATCTCGTCGAGCTCGACGCGCGTCTCGGGGTCGGGGTCCTGCGCCGCCCACGCTCGGGCGAGTTCGATGCGGCGTGCGTCGTCGGAGGGGATCGACGGGCCGCCCGACGATGCGGCGTCGGGCGATGAGGCGTCTGGCTGCGACATCCGGTGCTCCTAGAGTTCTGCGACGATCTTCGCGAGCAGGGAGGAGATGACGGGTTCGGCCGCCTGGCCGGCCTCGATGACCTCCTGATGGCTCAGCGGGGTCTTCTGGATGCCGGCGGCGAGGTTGGTGATGAGCGACATGCCGAGCACCTCCATGCCGGCCTGGCGGGCGGCGATCGCCTCGAGCGCGGTCGACATGCCGACGATGTGGCCGCCGATGACCTTCGCCATCTGCACCTCGGCGGGCGTCTCGTAGTGCGGTCCGCGGAACTGGCAGTAGACGCCCTCGTCGAGCGACGGGTCGATCGTGCGGGCGAGGTCGCGCAGGCGCTTCGAGTACAGGTCGGTGAGGTCGACGAACGTGGCGCCCTCGAGCGGCGAGTCGGCCGTGAGGTTGATGTGGTCGCTGATGAGCACGGGGGTGCCGGGCTTCCAGTGCTCCTTGATGCCGCCGGCGCCGTTCGTGAGGATCATGGTCTTCGCGCCCGTCGCGGCCGCGGTGCGCACCGAGTGCACGACGCGGCGCACGCCGTGATCCTCGTAGTAGTGGGTGCGCGCGCCGATGACGAGGGCGCGCTTGCCGCTCGGCAGCAGCACCGAGCGCAGCGTGCCGACGTGGCCCTCGAGTGCGGGCTTCGAGAAGCCGGGAACGTCGGTCGCGGCGAGCGTGTGGGTGGTCTCGCCGATGAGCTCGGCTGCACGGCCCCAGCCGCTGCCGAGGGTGAGGGCGATGTCGTGGCGCTCGACCCCGGTGAGCTCCGCGATGCGGGCCGCGGCGTCGGCGGCGACGGCGAAGGGATCTGCGGCGGGGTCGTCGAGCACGTTTGCTTCGGTCATCCCTCCACTCTAATGAGGGCGCGGATGCCGCGGCAGGGCGCCGCTCGTGTGTTGGCCGTGGCACGTGGACTGGCAGAATATGAGCATGGTCTCCGAGTTCGAGCGCACCCAACGGATCACCGTCCTCGGCGGCGGCCCCGGCGGTTACGAGGCCGCCCTCGCCGCTGCCCAGCTCGGCGCCGAGGTGACCCTCGTCGAGCGCGCGGGCGTGGGCGGCTCGGCGGTGCTCACCGACGTCGTGCCGTCGAAGTCGCTCATCGCGACGGCCGAGGCCTCGAACGCGGTCAAGGAGGCGGCCGACCTCGGCGTGCAGTTCTACGCCAAGGGCGATGCGGACAAGGCCGTGAAGCCGAAGGTCGCCATCAACCTCGCCGCAGTCAACAAGCGACTGCTCGGCCTCGCCGCGCAGCAGTCCGACGACATGCGTCGCAACCTCCTCGACGCCGGCGTGCACCTCGTGCACGGCGAGGGCCGCCTC
Organism: Agromyces sp. CF514; assembly: GCF_900113185.1. Classification (NCBI taxonomy): domain Bacteria; kingdom Bacillati; phylum Actinomycetota; class Actinomycetes; order Micrococcales; family Microbacteriaceae; genus Agromyces; species Agromyces sp. CF514. The sequence continues at coordinate 737,989 of NZ_FOZD01000002.1, forward strand.
GACGGCCCGAACGCGGTCATCGCGTCGACGGCGAAGGGCGGCACCGACTTCGATCGCATCGAGGCCGACACCATCGTGATCTCGGTCGGCGCGTCGCCGCGCGTGCTGCCGACCGCGGTGCCCGACGGCCAGCGCATCCTGACTTGGACCCAGCTCTACAACCTGCAGCAGGTGCCCGAACACCTCATCGTCGTCGGCTCCGGCGTCACGGGCGCCGAGTTCGCGTCGGCGTACCGCGCGCTCGGCGCGAAGGTGACGCTCATCTCGAGTCGCGACCAGGTGCTGCCCGGCGAAGACGCCGACGCGGCATCCGTCATCGAGAAGGTCTTCACGCGCAACGGCATGAAGGTGCTGAACAAGGCGCGAGCCGAGTCGGTCGTGCGCGACGGCGACGAGGTCGTCGCGACGCTCGGCGACGGGCGCGAGGTGCGCGGCTCGCACTGCCTCATGGCGGTCGGCTCCGTGCCGAACACGCGTGAGATCGGCCTCGAGCAGGCGGGCGTGCAGCTCTCGGACTCCGGTCACATCCGGGTCAACCGGGTCGCGCGCACGTCGATCCCGAACATCTACGCGGCGGGCGACTGCACGACGTTCATGCCGCTCGCCTCGGTCGCGTCGATGCAGGGCCGCACGGCAGTCTTCCACGCCATGGGCGACGTCGTGAACCCGCCCGAGAACCGCAACATCACCTCGAACATCTTCACGCAGCCCGAGATCGCCACGGTCGGGTGGACCCAGCGCGAGATCGAGGACGGCGTGGTGTCCGGTGCGATCTACAAACTGCCGCTCGCGTCCAACCCGCGCGCGAAGATGATGGGCATCCGCGACGGCTTCGTGAAGCTGTTCGCCTCGACCGGTTCAGGGTCGATCATCGGCGGCGTCATCGTCGCACCGAAGGCGTCGGAGCTCATCTTCCCGCTCGCGCTCGCGGTCGAGCACCGGCTCACGGTCGACCAGTTCGCCGAGGCGTTCCCCGTATACCCGTCGCTCACGGGGTCGCTGACGGATGCCGCGCGGGCCATGCACGTCGTACGCTAGGCCCACGAGCGCTGCGGGGGCGGCGCGGTTCGGGGGAACGACATGAACCTGCGGGTGAAGTCCGTCGAGGCGTCGCTGGCCGACGCCGACGACACCGAGCGCAGCCTCAAGCGCTCGCTCGGCACGTGGGACCTCGCGCTCATGGGCATCGCGGTCGCCGTCGGCGCGGGCATCTTCTCGGTCGGCGCGCAGGCTGCGGCGAACTTCGCCGGGCCGAGCGTGATCGTCTCGTTCGTCCTCGCGGCCGTCACGTGCGGGCTCGCGATCATGTGCTACGCCGAGTTCGCCTCGACGGTGCCCGTCGCGGGCAGCGCGTACACGTTCACGTACGCGACCATGGGCGAACTGCTCGCGTGGATCATCGGCTGGGACCTCATCCTCGAGATGTTCACGGCGGCCGCGGTCATCGCGAAGTACTGGGGCGTCTACCTCGGCGAGGCACTGCTCGCGTTCGGGTTGCCCTTCCCATCGACCTTCACGATCGGCGGGCTCGAGGTGAGCTGGCCCGCATTCCTCGTCGTGGCGGTGTTCACCGCGCTGCTCGTCGCCGGCACGAAGCTCACGGCCAGGGTCGGCGCGGTCTTCACCATCATCAAGGTCGCGATCGTGCTGTTCGTCATCGTCGTCGGCTTCTTCTTCGTCAACGCCGCGAACTACGTGCCGTTCATCCCGGAGGCGGTGCCGACCGAGGGCGGGTCCGCGGATGTCTGGACGCAGTCGCTCGTCTCGTGGGCGACGGGTGCCGCCCCGGCGCAGTACGGCATCTTCGGACTGCTCGCCGCGGCATCCCTCGTCTTCTTCGCCTTCATCGGCTTCGACGTCGTGGCCACGAGCGCCGAGGAGGTGCGCGAGCCGCAGAAGCGCCTGCCGCGCGGCATCTTCCTCGGGCTCGGCATCGTGACGCTGCTCTACGTGCTCGTCTCGATCGTGATGACCGGCATGGTCTCGTACGCCGATCTCGCCGAGGAGGAGGCGCCGTCGCTCGCGACCGCCTTCCGGCTCGTCGGACAGGACTGGGCCTCGGCCGTCATCTCGGTCGGCGCGCTCGCCGGACTCACGACCGTGATCATGGTGCTGCTGCTCGGACTCTCGCGCATCGTGTTCGCGTTGAGCCGCGACGGGCTGCTGCCGCGCTGGCTGTCGAAGACGACCGAGCACACCAAGACGCCCGCGCGCATCCAGATCATCGGCGGCGCGACGGTGGCCTTCGTCGCGGCGTTCACCGATGTCGGACTGCTCGAGGAGATGATCAACATCGGCACGCTCTCGGCGTTCGTGCTCGTGAGTCTCGGCATCGTGGTGCTGCGTCGCACGCGCCCCGACCTGCCGCGCGGCTTCCGCGTGCCGTGGTCGCCCGTGCTGCCGATCCTCTCGGCCGTGCTCTGCTTCTGGCTCATGCTGAACCTCACGACGCTCACCTGGGTCCGCTTCCTGGTGTGGCTCGCGCTCGGCATCGTCGTGTACCTGCTCTACGGGCGTCGACACTCCCGCATCGCGGGCGAGCGGGTCAGCGAGGTCGAGCTGCCGACCCCGCAGGGCTCGGTCGAGCGCTGACGGGCGCGCACGAATTCAGGACGAGCGGATGCCGCGGGCGGCCGCTCAGGCGTCGGCGATCGAGAGCAGCAGGTGGCCGCTCGAGACGGTGGCGCCGGGCTCGGCGTTCACGAGGCCGACGACGCCGTCCTTGTGCGCGACGATCGGCTGCTCCATCTTCATGGCCTCGAGCACGAGCACGAGGTCGCCCTTGACGACCTTGTCGCCCTCGGCGACGGCGACCTTCACGACGGTGGCCTGCATGGGCGCCTTGACGGCGTCGCCGGTCGCGGTGCCGGCCACGTGCGACGTGGTGCGCCGACGGGGGGCCGCACCGGCGGTGGGCGACGACGAGGTACCGCCGGCGAGCTTCGCAGGCAGGGTCACGCCGATGCGGCGGCCGCCGACCTCGACGACGAGGCTCGTGCGCGCGGTCGCCGCGGTGGGTGCGGCGAGCTCGCCCGACCACGGCTCGAGCCGGTTGTCGTACTCGGTCTCGATCCACCGGGTGTACACGGTGAACGGCTCGTCGCCCGCGGGCGCGAACGCCTCGTTGCGCACGATGTCGCGGTGGAAGGGCAGCACGGTCGGCAGGCCGATGACCTCGAACTCGTCGAGTGCGCGGCGTGCGCGCTCGATGGCGTCCTTGCGGGTCGCGCCGGTCACGATGAGCTTCGCGAGCAGCGAGTCGAACGCGCCCGAGATCTCGTCGCCGCTCGTCACGCCCGAGTCGATGCGGATGCCGGGGCCGCCCGGGAAGCGCAGCTGGTGCACGGGCCCGGGGGCCGGGAGGAAGTTGCGGCCCGGGTCCTCGCCGTTGATGCGGAACTCGATCGAGTGGCCGACCGCGACCGGGTCGGTGTAGTCGAGCACGCCGCCCTCGGCGATGCGGAACTGCTCGCGCACGAGGTCGATGCCCGTGACCTCTTCGGAGACGGGGTGCTCGACCTGCAGGCGCGTGTTGACCTCGAGGAACGAGACCGTGCCGTCCTGGCCGATGAGGAACTCGCACGTGCCGGCGCCGACGTAGCCGACCTCCTTGAGGATGGCCTTCGACGCCGTGTAGAGCGCCTCGGTCTGCGCCTCGGTGAGGAACGGCGCGGGCGCCTCTTCGACCAGCTTCTGGTGGCGACGCTGCAGCGAGCAGTCGCGGGTCGAGATGACGACGACGTTGCCGTGCTCGTCGGCGAGGCACTGGGTCTCGACGTGTCGGGGCTTGTCGAGGTACTTCTCGACGAAGCACTCTCCGCGGCCGAACGCGGCCACGGCCTCACGGGTGGCCGAGTCGAAGAGCTCGGGCACCTCCTCGCGGGTGCGGGCGACCTTGAGGCCACGGCCGCCGCCGCCGAACGCGGCCTTGATGGCGACGGGCAGGCCGTGCACATCGACGAACTCGAGCACCTCGGCCGCATCGGCCACGGGGTTGAGCGTGCCCGGGGCGAGCGGCGCGCCGACCTTCTCGGCGACGTGGCGCGCGGAGACCTTGTCGCCGAGGCGCTCGATGGCCTCGGGCGACGGCCCGATCCAGGTCAGGCCCGCGGCGATGACCGCGCGGGCGAAGTCGGGGTTCTCGGCGAGGAAGCCGTAGCCGGGGTGCACGGCGTCGGCGCCCGAGCGGCGGGCGATCGAGAGGATCTTGTCGACGACGAGGTAGGTCTCGGCGCTCGTGGTGCCCTCGAGCGCGTACGCCTCGTCGGCGAGCTTGGCGTGCCTCGCATCGCGGTCCTGGTCGGCGTAGATCGCGACGGAACCGAGTCCGGCGTCGCGGGCGGCGCGGATGATGCGGACGGCGATCTCGCCGCGGTTGGCGATGAGGACCTTCGTGATACGCGGCATGCCTTTCAGCCTATTCAACTGAGTTTCATTGCCTTTGGGGTGATCCCACAAGAAAGGGGGCCGACCCTTTCGGGTGTCGACAAAGCCCGGGCAGGTCGAGCCCGGGTCAGGGGCGGTTCCAGAACGCGGTCCAGTCCGCTCCGAGCTCGCGCACGAGGTCGCGGAGGGTCGAGAGCGAGAGCCCGACCACGGTCGACGGGTCGCCCTCAACGCGGCGGATGAACGGGCCGCCGAGGCTGTCGACGGTGAACGCCCCGGCCACGAGCAGCGGCTCGCCCGATGCGATGTACGCGTCGATCTCGGATTCGTCGAGGGCCGCGAACCGCACCGTCGCGACATCCGCCCGCCCCACCGCGCCGTTCACCCGGCCGCCGCGGTGGTCGATGAGCCAGTGTCCCGACCAGAGGTCGCCGTGCGAGCCGTTCTGCTCGAGCCAGCGCGCCTTGGCGACCTCCGGCAGGTGCGGCTTGCCGTGGATGCTCCCGCCGACGAGGAACGCCGAGTCGCCGCCCAGGATGAACCCGTCGATCGGCTCGCCGTCGACCTCGGCGCCCACCACGGCCTCGGCCTTGGCCTGCGCGAGCAGCTGCACCATCTCTGGCGCCTCGAGCGCATGCCCGGCCTCGGCCTCGGCCGCGGCGACGGCGGCCTCCTCGTCGACCCCCGGCGAGATCGGGATCGGCTCGACGCCTGCGGCGCGGAGCGTCTGCAGGCGGGCGGGCGACGTCGAGGCGAGGTAGAGGCGCATGGGTCCATCCTGCCGCTCCCAGCCGGGCTGTGGAATGCTCGATGCATGCCCCGCCAGCAACGCCCCGCCCGCGCGAACTCCACGCGCGCGAAGTCCTCCCGCGCGAAGCCCGCCGGCCCGCCGGCCGCAGCTCGCGGACGTCGCCCCTCGACCCCCGTCGCGACCGACGGGCCCGTGCTCGAGCTCGACGTCGAGCGCATCGCGCACGGCGGCGTCGCGGTCGCCCACCACGAGGGCCGCGTCGTCTTCGTCGCCGACGCGATCCCGGGCGAGCGGGTCAGGGCGAGGGTCACGGATGCCGCCCACACGCGCTTCTGGCGAGCGGACACCCTCGAGGTGCTCACCGCCTCCGACGACCGTCGCCCGCACGTGTGGGCCGAGGCGTCGGTCGAGCGTGCGCCCGATCGTCGCGCCGGCGGCGCGGAGTTCGGGCACATCGCGCCCGAGCGCCAGCGCGCCTTGAAGGCCGAGGTGCTCGCGGACGCCCTGCGTCGCATGGGCGGCGTCGACCGCTTGGTCGAGGTGCTGCCCGTCGATCAGGCGCTCGCACCGGGCGTGCGCGCCGACGGCACCGGATGGCGCACCCGGGTGCGCCTGCAGGTCGACGGCGAGGGCCGCGTCGGGCCGTACGCGGCACGGAGCCACACGGTCGTGCCGGTGTCGTCCGTGCCCCTGGCCGTCGACGAGCTCGCCGCGCTCGCGCCGCTGGCCGACCGCTTCCCGGGCGCGCGAACGGTCGACCTCGTCGCGCCGAGCGGCGCCGACCCGCAGGTGATCGTCGTCGACGAGGGCGAGCGGATGCCGCGCGACCGCCGCCCGGTGACCGCCGAGATCGTCGGCGACCGCAGCTTCGCCGTCGACCGCGACGGGTTCTGGCAGGTGCATCGCGGAGCGGCGGCGACGCTGTCGAAGGCCGTCCAGGACCTCGTCGACGCCGACCGCTTCGACCCGCGCGCGGCGAACCTCGACCTGTACGGCGGCGTGGGCCTGCTCGCCGCCGCCGTCGGGGACCGCTTCGGCGAGACCGTTCGCATCACGAGCGTGGAGTCCGACGAACGCGCGACGACACACGCGGGTGCCAACCTCGCCGACTGGGTGGGGGCCAGGGCCGTGACTGCTCGGGTGGATCGCTACCTCGCCCAGCTCGAGGCCGACGCGGGTCCGGGCGAGCGTGCGCGGTTGCGGGACGCGACCGTCGTGCTCGACCCGCCGCGTTCCGGCGCCGGACGCGAGGTCGTCGAGCGGCTCGTCGCGCTCGGGCCGCGGCAGCTCGTCTACGTGGCCTGCGACCCGGTCGCACTCGCCCGCGACATCGGGCTGTTCCGTGAACGCGGATACGAGCTCGAGGCGCTGGAGGCGTTCGACCTGTTCCCGAACACGCACCATGTCGAGGCGGTCGCCCGGCTGGCCGCTATCGTGTGACTGACCGGTCAGAAGGGGGATCCGTTGTCGGGTGCAGCACAGGCAGAGCGAGCGACGGTCGCGATCGTCGACGACCACGAGGCGGTGCGGCTCGGGCTCCGGGCGGCGTGCCGCGATGCGGGATACGACGTCGTCGCCGAGACGGCCGACGTGCCCGACCTGCTCGCAGCGCTCGCCGCTCGTGAGCGCCGGCGGTGCGACGTGGTCGTGCTCGACCTCTCGCTCGGCGACGGATCGAGCGTGACCGAGAACGTCCGAAGCATCCTCGCCACGGGCAGCGCGGTGCTCGTGCACAGCATCGCCGATCGGGTCGCCGCGGTTCGCGAGGCGCTCGCCGCGGGGGCGGCGGGCGTGATTCCGAAGGCGTCGCCGATGGCCTCCGTCATCGCGGCCATCGCGACCGTGGCGCGCGGGGACGCGCTGAACAACGTGGAGTGGGCGAGCGCGATCGAGGCCGACCGGGAGTTCGCCAAGGCGCAGCTCGGCCGCCGCGAGCACGACGTGCTGCACCTGTACGCCTCCGGCCTGCCCCTGAAGCTCGTCGCGGCCCAGCTGGGCATCGCGCACTCGACGGCCCGCGAGTACCTCGACCGCATCCGCGCGAAGTACGTCGAGGTCGGGCGCCCTGCGCCGACGAAGGTCGACCTGCTGCGTCGCGCGGTCGAAGACGGCATCCTCCCGGGGCTCGACGGTGACGGCGGGGACCCCCGGCGCTGAGGCGCGCGCATCACGTGCGGTGGTGCGGCGCCGGACGGCGGTGACGCGGGAGCAGGTCGAGACCGTCGCGAGCCGCGCGCTCGGCATCTTCGGCGTCGTGTTCGGCCTGCAGGCGCTCCCGCTCGCGCTCGACCAGACGGCGGGCCTGCGACCGGGCGCGGGCGCCGCGATCATCGCGTTCCTCTACGGCGCGATCCTCGCGATCGGACTCGCGGCGCTCAGCCGCACGGCCATGCGCAGCGCCGCGTTCACGTTCGCCGTGCTCTATGCCGCGTCGATCGTCGTCTGGCCGTTCGTGGTCGAGGATCCGAGCATCGTCGCGGCGGCGCCGCCGTGGTTGTACTATCTCTGCACCGTCGCGACCACCGCGGCCGCGGTCGCCCTGCCGATGCCGTGGGCCGCGGCGTATACGGCGCTCGTGCCCGCGATGTACGGCGTCGTGCGGCTGCTGCCGACCGGCGGATCGGCGACGCCGCTCGTCGCGCTGCTCGACGCGATGTACGCCCTGATCCTCGGCGCCGTCGTGCTCATCATCGTGACCATGCTCCGCAACGCGGCCAAGACGGTCGACATCGCGCAGGAGGCGGCACTGCAGCGGTACGAGCACGCCGTGCGCCTGCACGCCTCCGAACTCGAGCGTGCGAAGGTCGACGCGCTCGTGCACGACAGCGTGCTCACGACGCTGCTCTCGGCTGCGGCCGCGGATTCGCCGGACGAGCAGGCGCTCGCGGCCCGGATGGCGCGGGACGCGATGCACCGGCTCGACGAGGCGGGCGCCGCGCAACCGCTCGCCGACGACCGCATGCGGCTGCCCGTGCTCGTTCGCCGGCTGCGGGCCGCGCTCGCCTCGTTCGCCGCGCCGTTCACCGTGCGCGTGGTGAACACGGGCGGCGTCGACCTGCCCGCCGACGCCGGGGAGGCGCTGTACGCGGCAGCCGTCCAGGCGATGGTGAACAGCATGCAGCACGCCGACGAGCCGGGGCGCGCCGTGCGGCGCGAGCTGCGCGTTCGCGGCATCCGAACCGGCGGCTGCATCATCGAGATCGGCGACAACGGCGCCGGGTTCGACGTCGAGGCGATGCCGGCCGAGCGTCTCGGCGTGCGGGTCTCGGTCCTCGAACGCATGGCGAACGTCGGCGGTTCTGCGACGATCGAGTCGACGCCCGGGCTCGGCACCACGGTCTCGCTCTCGTGGCCAGCCGGAGCGGAGGGCGGACGATGATCGGGATCCCCCGTTCCCTGCTCCTGCTGCTCGCGGCACTGTTCTCGGCCTACCACGTGGCGCTCGCGATCTCGTCGATCGAGGTGCCCGCCTCCCCGTGGCCGACGGTCGTCGCGCTCGTGCTCTACGCGGCCGCCACGATCGCGAGCCTGTCGGTCGGATCGCGCGTGCGCATGCCGGACTGGCTCGCCGCGTTCGACCTCGCCGTGAGCATCGTGCTGCCCCTGCTCGTGACGAGCCAGCTCGACCCCGACGCGGCGAACGGGTACGCGACGTGGTACGTCGCCGCGGTCGGAACGCTGATGACCATCGCCGCGGCCCGCCGCCAGCTCACGGCGGCCTGGCTGGGCGTGATCGCGCTCGCGGTGCAGACGGTCGTCTGGGACGGACCGCTCGCGCTCGGCACGCTGGGCGTCATCGGCAGCATCGCGTGGGTCGCGATCGCCCACATGCTCTCGGCTGCGCTCGGAACCGCCGCGCGCGAGGCCAGGCGCTACGCGCACGCCGAGCGCGAGGCCGCGGAGTGGCAGGCCGCGCAGGACGCCCACCTGTTCGTCGGCCAGACCCGGCTCGTGCAGACCAACCGCATCGCCGCGCCCATGCTGCGACGCATCGCCGATCGCGGCGGCGTGCTCACGGCGCAGCAGCGTCGGGAGTGCCGCATGCTCGAGGCGGCGATCCGCGACGAGATCCGAGGGCGGATGCTGCTCTCCGACGACGTGCGGATGCGGGTGCAGGCCGCGCGCGAGCGCGGCGCCGTCGTGACCCTGCTCGACGAGGGCGGCATCGACGACCTCGACGCCGTCGAGCGCGAGCGCGTGCTCGCACTCGTCGCGGAGGCGATCGGGGCGTCGCAGGCCGACCGCATCGTGGTCCGCACGGCTGCCGAGACCTCGTCGACCGCCGTGACCGTGGTCGGCCTCGTGCAGCCCGACCCGGCGGCGCACGTCGACGACCCCGACGACCTCGACGTCGAGCTGTGGCTCGAGATCCCGCGACAGGCGCCCATCGGCAGCGCCTGACGTCCGCGCGACGGTCGGCCTCCGCGGACGCAAGGCGAGCGAGGCGAGCGAGGCACCGATCGCGGGCGCCGGATGCGCCCCGGAAAGAAGGTTGGGGGGCCGACCGATGGTCGAACCCCCCAACAAGCCCGAGCCACGGCGACAACCCGAATATCGCCCTGACTCGCCCCCAACCACTCGCCGGTTACCCGACCGACGAGGGTGGCGGCTCCCTGAGGGAGCCTGCAGAAACCATGTTCACAAACGTGCCGTGACCTCGACAGTCGGCTTTTCGGGGGACACGCGTGGGGGACATGCGCGTTCGAGGTCGCCCGAGGCCTCGCGGCTCAGCCTGCGCTGCGGTTCCAGCGCGTGCTTCGGAGGTCTGCTCCGCGCATCGAGCCCGCACTGCGCGTCCATGCGCTGCGCCCGGGTTCGATGGCCTGCGCGGCGTCGGCCTCGGCGTCGATCGCGGCCAGCAGCACCGCCGTCACGGCCGCAGCCTCTTCGTCGGTGACCCCGCGCGTGGTGAACCGGATGGCCGCAGCGCGCGCCGCGGCATCCGATTCGGTGGTGTTCTCGTCAAGCGTGCTCATGTCGCCCCTTACAGCGGGATGTTGCCGTGCTTCTTGGGCGGCAGGCTCGCACGCTTGGTGCGGAGCGAGCGCAGGGCCTTCAGCACCGCGACGCGAGTGGCCGCGGGCTCGATCACGCCGTCGAGCTCGCCGCGCTCGGCGGCGAGGAACGGCGAGGCCACGTTGTAGGTGTACTCGTTCGCGAGCTTCGTGCGCACGGCGGCGACGTCTTCGCCGGCCTCTTCGGCGCGCTTGATCTCGCCGCGGTAGAGGATGTTGACCGCGCCCTGGCCGCCCATGACGGCGATCTCGGCGGTCGGCCAGGCGAGGTTGATGTCGGCGCCGAGCTGCTTGGAGCCCATGACGATGTACGCGCCGCCGTACGCCTTGCGCGTGATGACGGTCACGAGCGGGACGGTCGCCTCGGCGTACGCGTAGAGGAGCTTCGCGCCGCGGCGGATGACGCCGGTCCACTCCTGGTCGGTGCCGGGCAGGTAGCCGGGCACGTCGACGAGCGTGAGGATCGGGATCGAGAACGCGTCGCAGAAGCGCACGAAGCGCGAGGCCTTCTCGCCGGCGGCGATGTTGAGGGTGCCGGCCATCTGGCTGGGCTGGTTCGCGATGATGCCGACCGAGCGGCCCTCGATTCGTGCGAACCCGATGAGGATGTTCGGCGCGAACAGCGGCTGCACCTCGAGGAAGTCGCCGTGGTCGACGATGCCCTCGATGACCGCGTGCATGTCGTAGGGCTGGTTCGGGGAGTCGGGGATCACCGTGTTGAGACGGAGGTCCTCGTCGGTGGTCTCGAGCGCGGACTCGGTGTCGTACACCGGCGCGTCGGTCATGTTGTTGTCGGGCAGGAACGAGATGAGCGTGCGCGCGTAGTCGAGCGCGTCGGACTCGTCGCTCGCGAGGTAGTGCGCGACGCCCGAGACCGAGTTGTGCGTGAGCGCGCCGCCGAGCTCCTCCATGCCGACGTCTTCGCCGGTGACGGTCTTAATGACGTCGGGGCCGGTGACGAACATCTGGCTGGTCTTGTCGACCATGATGACGAAGTCGGTGAGCGCGGGGGAGTAGACCGCGCCGCCGGCCGCAGGGCCGCAGACGATCGAGATCTGGGGGATGACGCCCGATGCGGCCGTGTTGCGGCGGAAGATCTCGCCGTACTTGCCGAGCGCGACGACGCCCTCCTGGATGCGGGCTCCGCCGGAGTCGAGGATGCCGATGATCGGCACGCCCGTCTTCAGGGCGAGCTCCATGACCTTGATGATCTTCTCGCCGGCGACCTCGCCGAGCGAGCCGCCGAAGATCGTGAAGTCCTGCGAGTACACGGCCACCTGGCGGCCGTGGATCGTGCCGGTGCCCGTGACGACGGCGTCGCCGTAGGGGCGCTTGGCCTCCATGCCGAAGGCGTGCGTGCGGTGGCGCACGAACTCGTCGAGCTCGACGAACGAGCCGGGGTCGAGCAGCTCGGCGATGCGCTCGCGCGCCGTCATCTTGCCCTTGGCGTGCTGCTTCTCGATGGCGGCCTCGCCGCTCGCGGTCACCGCCTCGTGGTAGCGCGCACGCAGGTCGGCGAGCTTGCCCGCAGTCGTGAAGAGGTCGGGGCCGTCAGTCGCATCGGTCACGCGATTCACTCTACCGTCGCCCATCCGGCGGCCTTCGTTGAGGGATTCCTACAAATCGGCGCCCCGCAAGTGTGCGTTCCGCGCGGCCGCCTGCGGGAGACTGTCGGCATGGACCTTCCGAAGTCGCGCGCCGTCGCCCCCCGTCTCGAGTTCCTGGTCACCGCCACGTCGACGAACGACGCGCTCCGCGAGGCCGCGGGCGGGGCGGATGCCGCGGGCTGGCCCCACGGCTCGGTGCTCGTCACCGACGACCAGACGCAGGGGCGCGGGCGCCTCGGCCGTACCTGGCTGGCGCCCACGGGCAAGACCCTCGCGATCTCCCTGCTGCTGCGCCCCCAGGACGTCGAGGGCGGGCCGCTCCCGGCCGACGCCTACGGCTGGATCCCGCTCATCGCGGGTGCGGCGATGACCGAGGCGGTGACGCGCGCCGTCGCGGCGGCCGCCGAGGCATCCGCCCCGCTCGCCGACCCCGACGACCGGTCCGGCGGGGTGGAGGTGGCGCTGAAGTGGCCGAACGACGTGCTCGTATCGGGCTACAAGGTGTGCGGCATCCTCTCGGAGCTGCTGCCAGAGTCGGGCGCCGTGGTCGTCGGCGCCGGCCTCAACCTCACGCTCGACGAGCACGACCTGCCCACGCTCACCTCGACCTCGCTGCTGCTCGCGACGGGGGTCGCGCCCGACGCCGACGCGGTGCTCGCGGACTACCTCTCGGGGTTCATGCGCTTGTTCGACGCGTTCGTCGCGGCAGGCGGCGACGCGGAGACGAGCGGCGTCGCACCGGTCGTGTCGGCGCTCTGCGGCACGCTCGGCTCCGAGGTGCGCGTCGAGCTGCCCGGAGACGAGGAACTGCTCGGAACGGCCGAGCGCCTCGACTCCGACGGGCGCCTCGTCGTGCGCGACCGTGAGAACGGCGAGGAGCAGGCTGTCGCCGCCGGGGATGTGACCCACCTGAGGTATTAATGGGCGTATGGCGAGGGGGAGCGATTCGCGCGCGGTGAAACGGGCCGCGAGCCGCGCCGCGCGCGGTGACGCCGCGGCCGCATCCGGTGCGACGCCGCCCGCCCCTGCACGGCCGCGCGCCACCGCCGGGACCGCGGCAGGCAGCGGCACCGGTACGCCGGGCCTCCCGTCCGCGACGGCGGCCGGGTACCCGCCGGGCGGCACCGCGCCCGTGATGCGTCCCGAGCGGGTCGTCGCGCGCGTGCGCTCGCACGCGAGGCGCCTGATCCCGTCGGCGCTGCTGCTCATCGCGGTCGTCGGAGCGACGACGTACGCGGTCGGCGTGTTCGACGATCCGTGGGTGCGGCTCGGCATCCTGGTCGCAGCCGTGCTCGTGCTGCTGGTCGGGTGCGTGCTGCCGCTCATCGCCTGGCTCGCCCGGCGCACGACCATCACCACCAGGCGGGTCGTGCTGCGCCACGGCGTGTTCTCGCGCGTGCGCCAGGAACTGCTGAACAGCCGCGCCACGGACGTCGACGTGCGCGCCGGTTGGATCGCGTCGATGTTCGGGTCGGGCGACGTGCGCATCAACACCGCCCACGACCGCACGTTCGTGCTGCAGGACGTCCCGCGCCCCGAGCTCGTGCAGGCCGCGCTGCAGGAGCTCATGGATCCCTCGAGCCCCGCCGCGATCGAGCATCGGCGCGCCGTCCGCGCCGGTCTCGACGGCGACACCGTCGCCTGGCATCGGCGCTGAGTTCCGCACGGCGACGGGCTTCTCGGGCCTCGCCAGCGCACCCCGCGGGGTCGAGGCCGAAGCGGCTCGCACGCGGCATCCGGTTTCAAGGCTTACCCTAGAAGGTCGGACTCGTGCGCCCCCGAGCGCGAGCCGCACTATGGAGGTCTCCCGTGGACGAATGCAGGCACGGTTTCGAAGCAGGCATGTGCGCGACGTGCTTCCCGCCGCCCGAGCCGGTCGCCAAGCCCGCGGCCGCCGCGGTGCGCACGACCCGCACGACCACGTCGCTGCGCGGCGTGACCACGCGCACGTCGACCCGCCCGCCGGCGCGGGTGCCCGGCACGCGCGCCGCCGCGACGTTCACGCCGATCGACCCGAAGACCGTGCGCATCTACCACGTGACCCACGTCGAGAACCTCGCGTCTATCTTCGGCGCGGGCGCGATCCTCGCCGACGCGTCCGGCGCGCAGCCCGAGGTCGACCTCTCGGCCCCGGCCGCGCGCGAGTTCCGCCGCTCGGCGCCCGTCGCGGGCACCGAGCACGTCGTCGCCGACTACGTGCCGTTCCTGCTCTCGACCGACGCCCACGTGTGGGAGTCCGTGCGCACGGGCTCGCCCGACCCGCGGCTCGCCGACAGTGCGGTCGCCCGCCCCGCTGCCGACCACGTGCTGTTCGTGACCTCGATCGAGAAGGCGGTCGGCGCCCGCACCGACCAGGTCGGCGCGGTCGCGGTCACCGGCTCGGATGTCGCGGCCACCGGCTCGGTCGTCGACTCGGCGTGGCCCGACGTGCTGCGCGCGCTGCAGCGCATCCACCGCGACGACGACGGCGCCCAGCTGACCTCGGCCGAGTTCCTCGTTCACGACGCGCTCCCGCTCGAGCGGGTGCTGCTCATCGCGGTCGGCAACGACCGGGTGCGCGACCGCGTCCGCGCGGTGCTCGACACCTTCGACCTGCGCACGCGCGTCGCGGTGCACCCGCCGTACTTCCAGCCGAACGGCGGCGCCGTCAGCGAGAGCTGAGCGCCGCCGGGCCCTGGCCGTCGGCGGCATCGGGGCCCGCGGGCGTCGAAGGGCCGCCCGCGGCATCCGCGTGCTCGTGCTCCGGTTCTTCGAAGATCGTGCGCTGCGCCTCCTCGACCCGGTCGAGGTTCGAGAGCCCGTCGCTGCGGTGATGGCCGTAGACCCAGTAGCGGTACAGCACGAAGCGGAACGCCGTGCCGAGCCCGAGGCCGACGACGTTCGTCGCGATGTTGTCGGCCACGAGGCTCGTGTACCCGAGCCAGTGGTGGCTGACCCACAGGCAGCCGAGCGCGATCGCCATGCCGCCGAGCGAGACGACGACGTACTCGACGAACTCGCGCAGGTAGTTCTTGCGACGATGGCTCCGGAACGTCCAGTAGCGGTTGCCGAGCCAGTTGAAGATGATCGCGACGCTCGTCGAGATGGTCTTCGCGCCGATCGCGGACTGCGCCCAGTGGTCCTCGCCGAAGACGCCGATGCGCAGCAGGTTGAACAGCGCGACGTCGATGACGAGGCCGATGAGCCCGACCACGCCGAACTTCACCAGGTAGGCGAGCAGGCCCTCCCATGCTCGGGAGAGTGCGCTGCGGGCGGTGCTGGACACCGCCACATCCTATGCCGTGAGGATGCCGCCTAGACTGAACTGGTGCCGCGCAGACGGCTCCGGCGGGCGCCAGCGACATGCGGACCCCGCGAACAGAACCCCCTGAAGCAGAGGAGCGACCGCGTGCGAGTCGGAGTGATCGGCGGCGGACAGCTCGCCCGGATGATGATCCCCGCGGCCATCGAGCTCGGCGTCGACATCCGCGTGCTCGCCGAGGCCGACGGCATGTCGGCGGCGATCGCGGCCGACCGCGTCGGCGACTACACCGATCTCGCGACGGTGCTCGAGTTCGCCCGCGAGGTCGACGTCATCACCTTCGACCACGAGCACGTGCCGCAAGACGTGCTCCGTGCGCTCGTCGACGCGGGCGTGGCCGTGCGCCCCGGCCCCGATCCGCTGCGCTTCGCACAGGACAAGCTGCTCATGCGCGAACGCCTCTCCGAGCTCGGCCTGCCCGTGCCCGACTGGGCGCGCATCGAGTCGCCGGCCGAGCTCGACGAGTTCATCGCGGCGCACGGCGGCGCGGCGGTCGTGAAGACCCCACGCGGCGGCTACGACGGCAAGGGCGTGCGGGTCGTGCGCACCGCGGCCGAGGTCGCCGAATGGTTCGCCGCGGCATCCGAAGACGGTCGTGACGGCGCCCTGCTCGTCGAGGAGCTCGTCGACTTCCGTCGAGAGCTCGCCCAGCTGGTCGCGCGCCGGCCGTCGGGCGAGACCGTCGCCTGGCCGCTGGTCGAGACCGTGCAGGTCGGCGGGGTGTGCAGCGAGGTCATCGCCCCCGCCCCGCATTCGGCCGGCAAGATGTCCGACGTCGCGGCCGAGATCGCGTTCGCCGTCGCCGAGGGGCTCGGGGTGACCGGCGTCATGGCCGTCGAGCTCTTCGAGACGACCGACGAGCGCATCCTCGTGAACGAACTGGCCATGCGCCCGCACAACAGCGGCCACTGGTCGATGGACGGTGCCACCACCGGGCAGTTCGAGCAGCACCTGCGCGCGGTGCTCGACCTGCCGCTCGGCGGCACCGGCACGCACGCCGACTGGTCGGTCATGGTCAACGTGCTCGGCGGGCCCGTCGAGGGATCGCTCGCCGACCGCTACGCCGAGGCGCTCGCGCAGCACCCCACCGTCAAGCTGCACAACTACGGCAAGGCGCCGCGCCCCGGGCGCAAGGTCGGGCACGTCACCGCGATCGGCGACGACCTCGACGCCGTCGTCTACGAGGCGCGCGCCGCCGCGGCGGCCTTCCAGGACTGAGCGGATGCCGGTGGCCGCCCGCGTGCGGCGGCCGGCTCCGGCTTCGCTCATCGGCGACGCCCGCATCGGTGTCGTTGCGGGCATCTCCCAGCGCTCGGCCGTACACTCGATCAAGTGACTGAGACGAACACCGCCCCGCTCGTGGGCGTCGTGATGGGTTCCGACTCCGACTGGAACATCATGCGCGAGGCATCCGCCCTGCTCGACGAGTTCGGCATCGCCCACGAGGTCGAGGTGGTCTCGGCGCACCGCACGCCCGAGAAGATGATCGCCTACGGCAAGCAGGCGGCCTCGCGGGGGCTCAAGGTCATCATCGCGGGTGCCGGCGGAGCCGCGCACCTGCCCGGCATGCTGGCCTCGGTCACCACGCTGCCCGTGGTCGGCGTGCCCGTGCCGCTCTCGCGGCTCGACGGCCTCGACTCGCTGCTCTCGATCGTGCAGATGCCCGCCGGCGTGCCCGTCGCGACCGTGTCGATCGGCGGCGCGAAGAACGCGGGCCTCATCGCCGCGAAGATCCTCGCGACGGCCGACCCCGCGCTCACCGAGGCGCTCGCCGCCTACGCCGAGGCGCTCGCCGCGCTCGTCGAGGAGAAGAACGAACGGTTGAAGTCGACCAGATGACCCTCGCCGCCAGCCCGATCCGGTACCCCGACGCCGCATCGCGCACCGTGATGACCCGGCGCGCGTGGTGGCTCGTCGTGCTCAACTTCCTGGTTCCGGGCTCCGCCCAGGTGCTCGCGGGCGACCGTCGGCTCGGCCGGTTCGGCCTCGGCGCGACGCTCACGCTCTGGACCCTCGCCGTCGTCTCGCTCGTCGTCTGGCTGCTCTGGCCGGCCGTGTTCTACACCGTGATGTCCACGAGCCTCACCCTCTGGATCGTCGCGGCCGTCGCACTCTTCTACGCCGTGCTGTGGGTCGTGCTCACCCTCGACACCCTGCGCCTCGTGCGCCTCGTGAAGACGGCCCCCTCGGCCAGGGCCTGGGTCGCGCTGCTCTCGGTGGCCGCGATGGTGCTCGTCTCCGGAACGGCCGCGTACGGTGCGTTCATCGCGACGACGACGAGCGGATTCCTCTCCTCGGTGTTCGTCGCAGGACCCAGCGAACCGCCGGTCGACGGCCGCTACAACATCCTGCTGCTCGGCGGCGACGCCGGCCCCGACCGCGACGGACTGCGGCCCGACAGCATCCGGGTCATGAGCATCGACGCCGAGACCGGGCAGGCGGTCACCATCGGCCTGCCCCGCAACATGGAGGACGTCCCGTTCAACGAGGACTCCCCGTTGCACGACCTGTACCCCGAGGGCTACGGCGCGATCGACGGCTGCGAGGTCGACGCGTGCATGCTCAACTCGATCTACACCGAGGTCGAGCTGAAGAGTCCCGAGATGTACCCCGATGCCGACGCGAACGGCAGCGAACCGGGCATCGAGGCCATGCGCGACGCCGCAGAGGCCATCACCGGACTCGAGATCCAGTACTACGCGCTCATCGACATGGCGGGGTTCCAGCAGCTCATCGACGCTCTGGGCGGGGTCACCATCACCGTGCCAGAAGACGTGCCGATCCACGCAGACGAGACGTTCACGACCGTCGCCGAGTGGATCCCCGCCGGTGAGCAGCACCTCGACGGCTACCACGCGCTCTGGTACGCGCGCTCGCGGCACGGCACCAGCGACTACGACCGCATGGCCCGCCAGCTGCAGCTGCAGGAGGCGGTGCTCGCCCAGTTCAATCCCGCGAACGTGCTGAGCAAGTTCCAGGACATCGCTGCGGCCGGTGCGCAGGTCGTGAAGACCGATGTGCCGCAGTCGATGCTCGGCTACTTCGTCGACCTGGCGAGCAAGACGAAGGAACTGCCCGTCGTCGATGTCGAACTCGTGCCCGAGAACGGGTTCGACCCCGAGGACCCCGACTACGACTACGCCAGGCAGCTGGTGCAGGAGGCTGTGACGCCGCCAACCGCCGAGCCCGCCGAGTAGCGATCGCGGCAGGCCGGCGACTCCGCCGCGCACCGAACGGATGCCCTCGCGGGGGCCTCAGAGATCGGCGTGCAGCTGCCAGACGCGCTCGGCGGAATCACGCCAGGTGAACGCCTTCGAGCGGTCGTGCCCGGCGATCGTCAGGCGTCGCGCGAGGTCGTGGTCTTCGACGACGCGGGTCACGGCGGAGGCGAGGCGGTCGGCGAAGCCGTCGCCGACACCGATGGGAACCGACAGTGCGGCGCCACCGGCGATCTCCGAATACGCGGGAATCTCGGCGTGCACGACCGGTACGCCGAGCGCGAAGGCCTCGATGAGCGCGGTCCCGGATCCGTCGTCGTGGCTGGGGGCCACGAAGGCGAGCGACCCCGAGACGACCGCGGCCAGGTCGGCCGGGTCGAGTCCGTCGAGGCGGCGGATGCGATCGCCCGCGAGGCCTGCGTCGGTCGCCGCGGTCTCGAGCGGCTCGTCGTCGCTGCTGTCGGGTCCGAGCAGCACCAGCGGCAGGTCGGGCACGCCCGGGCGGGCGAGTGCGTTGAGGAGGTCGCCGATGCCGTACCTCGGCTCGAGCGTGCCTGCAGCCACGAGGTAGGCCGAAGGCAGTCCGAGCCGTGCGCGACGGCCGGCGGCATCGTCGCCCACGACGAGCCCCGACCTCGGGGCCGTCGGGATCACGCGGATGCGGTCGGTGAAGCCGACGAAGCTCGCGAGCTGCTCGGCGAGCGCGTGCGTGGGCACCACGACCGCGTCGGCGTGCTTGTGGGCGCGCTTCATGACGGCCTTCTGCCAGGCTATCGCCGAGGCGCTCAGGGATTCCGGGCTCGTCCACGCGAGCAGGTCGTGCACGGTCACGACCACCTGGTCGCCGTGATCGCGACGGTGACGTCGAAGCGGCGCGAGCAGGCTCGGAGCGTGGATGAACCCGCCGCCTGGCGAGGTGCCGACGCCCAACTGCCACGCGGCCGCGAGTTCACGGCGCGACAGCGACGTCTTGTAGAGCTCGCTCAACCCCGGCACGGTCTCGCGGACGAACGCGTAGTCGCTCTCGGGCGAGGACGAGACGATCCCGGCGACCTCGCATCCGGCGGGAGCGGTCGCGACGAGCGCTCGCGCCAGGTCTGCCGTGTAGCGCCCCAAGGCCCCGGGTGCGGGAGCGACGAGCTGGTCGACGACGAGTCGGAGAGTGGTGGTCACAGAGGTCCTGCCGGTCCGGGGGTTGAGTGCTGCCACCCTATCGGGTGACACGCCGTGGTCAGGCGACGAGTCGGCGAAGCCAACCCGGGATCATCCCGCGTCGGCGGATCAGGCCGTGGAACGTGCCGGTGGTGATCGCGATGAGCTGTGCCAGTCGCTGCGGACCGCTCACGATCGAGGTGACCATGCCGCCCGTCTCGCGCTTCGTGACCTGCAGCACCCAGCGCGGGTGCGTGCGCCAGTACCGGAAGATGAGGTCGATGTTGTTTCGCGCGATGTAGTAGCGCCGGAACGGCGAGTGGTACTGGTACGTGGAGATGCGTCCGTCTGCGTGGCGCATGGGGATCCCGAAGGGGCGCAGCTCGGCGCGCCGGCCGATCGCGTGCCGGATGTCGGTGCCCTTCGCCACGGCGATGCGGAACCCGGCGTCGCGCACGCGGAGGCAGTACTCGGTGTCGACGGTGTCGATCACGAGACGCTCGTCGAACAGGCCGGCCGTCTCGAGGCATGCGCGGCTGATGACGAATCCGGTCTGGATCGCCTCGGGCACCAGCCCGAATCCTTCGGGCGACGTCCAGGTCGGAAGGGCCGGGGCGCCGTTCACGGCGTCGACGCAGACGATGCCGAGGTTCGTGACGGCGTTGGCGCGTGCGAACACGTCGAGCGCAATCGCGACGTAGTCGGCCGGGAGCGTGGTGTCCTGATCGAGGTTCACGACGTAGTCGGCGCCCTCGGCGAGTGCGACCCGCACGCCCTGGTTCAGCGCCGTGGCGATGCCGGCGTTGCGTTCGAGCCGAATCACCGTGTGCCCTGCGTCAGCTGCTGCCGCGAGCACCTCGTCCGCCCCGGGACCCGACCCGTCGTCGACGATGATCACCCGGTCGACCTGTGCCGCGAGCAGACCCAGGCGCGCCTCGAAACCCTCATCGGGGTGGAAGGACGGCACGATCGCGACGACGTTCGGACGGGCGTCGGCATCGAGGGAACGAGGGGGGCGCTGCGAGGGCATTAGGCTAGTTTATGTCCGTCGACGAAAGGAAAGCGCTCGTGACTTCCGCCCCGAAGCAGACTTGGCCGGAAGGACGAACCGACGTGTTGCCGACCGCCGAGCAGGTGCTCGCCGAAGAACGACTCGCGTTCACCGACCGCATCATCGGTCTCGAACAGCAGGTCCGGGAGCTCCAGCAGACGCCGCTCGCGACGCCGAGCGAGGCCGTCGCGATGGAGTCGAGCTACGCGCTCCTGACCTCCACCACCACCTGGCGCGCAGGCCGCGTCGTCATGCTCCCCGTCCGCGTCCTCCGTGCGGTGCAGCGGCGGGTGATCCGTTGAGCGTCGATCCTGCGCTCAGCGCTCGCGTCGAAGCCTGGCTCGACACCGTCGGCAGCACGGTCGACGAGACCGAGGCCGCGATCGCGGGGCTGCGGCAGGCCGGGTTCGCGGCCGAGGGCATCCGGATCGTCGTCGACGATCCCGACGACGCATCGGAGGCGATCGAGCTCGCGCGCGCGGCCGGCCTCGACGTGCTGGTCGACGGCGGCCAGGACTTCGAAGCACGTCTCGCGCAGACGCAGGCGGACACGCTGTTCCTGGTCCGCTGGGGCGTCGTGCGCTCCGACGTGATCCCCAGCGTCGTCGGATTCATGGATCGCAACCCCGGCTCTCCGATGGTGTACGCGGACTCCGCGTCGGTCCAGGGCGTGCCGCTCTTCCGCCCGGTCTCGTCGCCGCTCCGTCTGCGAAGCAACGACTTCCTCGGACCGGTGGTGGCCGTCGAGGTCGAGGCGCTCCGCCGGCTCGGCGGGTTCCGCGCCGAAGCCCGCGGCGCGCACGTGCTCGACCTCGGGCTGCGGTTCTCCGAGCAGGGCGACACGCCCCTGCTGCTGCCGCTGGCGCTCGCGACCGAGAAGGTGCTGAACGACGACGTCGCGGGCGTCTACGACGCCCAGAGCCGGGTGGTGCAGGACTCGCTCGAACGAGTCGGCGTCTCCGGTCGGATCGAGCAGGTCGACACGTTCGTTCGCCGTGTGCACTACGACATCGAGGGCGACCCCCTCGTCTCGATCATCATCCCCACCCGAGGCGGATCCGCGAGGATCGCCGGCAAGGATCGCGTGCTCGTGGTCGAGGCGATCCGCGGCATCGTCGAGCGGTCGACGTACACCAACCTCGAGTTCGTCGTCGTCGCCGACGCCGAGACGCCCGAATCCGTCGTGACCGAGCTCGAGGAGCTCTGCGGTGATCGACTCCGCCTGGTCCTCTGGAGCGAGGCGTTCAACTTCAGTGCCAAGATGAACCGCGGCGCGGCCGTCGCGTCCGGCGAGTACCTGCTCCTGCTCAACGATGATGTCGAGGTCGTGAGCGACGACTGGATCGAGAGCATGCTCGGACTCGCGCAGCAGCGCGGGGTCGGCATCGTCGGCGCGATGCTCTACTTCGAGGACAGCACCATCCAGCACGCGGGCCAGGTCTACACCGGCGGTGTCGCCGGCCACGCCGCGTTCGGCTGGACCGGCGGTCGCGACGACTCGATCAAGTCGCTCGTGACCGACCACGAGGTCTCAGGAGTCACCGCCGCATGCGCGCTCCTCAGCCGTGAGCTCTACTTCGAGATCGGGGGATTCACCCTCGCGCTCCCGGGCAACTACAACGATGTCGACCTGAACATGAAGGTGCGCTCGACCGGCCGTTCGGCCGTGTTCACGCCGTGGGCGAAGCTGTACCACTTCGAGTCCAAGACCCGTGACCCGAAGGTGCTTCCGACCGACATCGAGACGCTCCAGGCGCGGTGGCGACGGCGCATGCTGGTCGAGCTGCACTCGCGCATGCTCTGAGCCGTCGTCGGAAGGGCGCTGCCACGCGCCGAGACCACGAGGAAGCCCCGGCGCGAACAGCTCCGGGGCTTCCTCGATCGACACCGCACTCGGCGGGAATCGCTCAGGCGACGGCTCCGGTGACGACCGCCTCGTGCAGCGCGGCGCGCCAGTCGCGCATCGGCGCGAGCCCGGCGGCAGCCCATGCGTCGTGGCCGAGTACCGAGTAAGCAGGTCGCGGAGCGGGGCGCACGAAACTGGAGCTGTCGGTCGGGGTGATGCGCTCGGGGTCGAGCCCGGACTCCTCGAGCACGGCGCGAGCGAACTCGTACCAGCTCGCCTGACCGCTGTTCGTGCCGTGGTAGATGCCGGCGGGTGCGTCGCCGTCGAGCAGCGCGACGATCTGCGCCGCGAGATCTGCGGTCCACGTGGGCTGGCCGATCTGGTCGTCGACGACCGACCAGGTCTCCTTCGACGCGGCGAGCTTCAGCATCGTGCCCGCGAAGTTCGGGCCGTCTGCTCCGTAGAGCCACGCGGTGCGAACCACGAACGTGCCCTCTGGGTGACGTGCGATCGCGAGCTCCTCGCCCGCGGCCTTGGTGCGGCCGTACGCGTTGATCGGGTCGCGCTGCAGGTCTTCAGGGTAGGGCTCGGTCGCGTTGCCGTCGAACACGTAGTCGGTCGAGATCGTCACGAACCGTGCACCGTGTGCTGCGCACGCGGCGGCGAGGTTGGCCGGGCCGGTCGCATTGACGGCGTAGGCGTCGGCTTCGTGAGACTCGGCGTCGTCGACCTTCGTATAGGCGGACGCGTTGATGACGACATCGTGACCGGCGACCGCGGCGTGCACCGCGGCCTCGTCGGTCACATCGAGCTCCGCGCGAGCGAGTGCCGTGACGTCGCGCCCCTCGAGGGCCCGGAGCAGGTCGTGGCCGAGCATGCCGGCAGCGCCGGTCACCAGGTAGCGCATGGCGCTACTGTCCCTGCTGGCGGTAGCGCGCCTCGGTCGCGTCCTTCTGCGGGGCCCACCACGCCTCGTTGTCGCGGTACCAGGCGATCGTGTCGGCCAGGCCGGACTCGAAATCGGAGAACTGCGGCGACCAGCCGAGCTCGGTGCGGAGCTTCGTCGAGTCGATGGCGTAACGCAGGTCGTGGCCCGGACGGTCGGTCACGAGGTCGTACGCGTCGGGGCTCTGGCCGAGCTGCGAGAGGATGAGCTCGACGACGTCCTTGTTGTTCTTCTCGCCGTCGGCGCCGATGAGGTAGGTCTCGCCGATGACGCCCTTGTCGAGGATCGTGAGGACGGCCGACGAGTGGTCGTTCGCGTGGATCCAGTCGCGCACGTTCTCACCGGTGCCGTACAGCTTCGGTCGCTCGCCGCGGAGCACGTTCGTGATCTGACGGGGGATGAACTTCTCGACGTGCTGGAAGGGACCGTAGTTGTTGGAGCAGTTCGAGATGGTGGCGCGGAGCCCGAACGAGCGCACCCAGGCGCGCACGAGCAGGTCGCTGCCGGCCTTGGTCGAGGAGTAGGGACTCGACGGGTTGTACGGTGTCGCCTCGGTGAACCGCGCAGGGTCGCCGAGCTCGAGGTCGCCGTAGACCTCGTCGGTCGAGATGTGGTGGAACCGGACGTCGTGACGTCGGGCGGCCTCGATGAGGGTGTACGTGCCGATGATGTTCGTCTCGAGGAACGGGCTCGGGTCGTCGAGGGAGTTGTCGTTGTGGCTCTCGGCCGCGTAGTGCACCACGGCGTCGTGCTGCGAGACGAGCTCGTCGACGACCGCTGCGTCAGCGATGTCGCCCTTCACGAACCGGAATCGGTCGGCGGGCAGGCCGTCGAGCGACGCGAGGTTGCCCGCGTAGGTGAGCTTGTCGAGCACCGTCACGAAGTGATCGGTGTTCTCGAGCACGTAGTGGACGAAGTTCGAGCCGATGAAGCCGGCACCGCCGGTGACGAGGAGTTTTGACACCCGGTCATCTTACCCGGCGGGTCGGGTGCCGACCGCGACGAGACCGGTTCCGCGGCGACGGTTGAGACGTTGGAGCACGAGGAACGGGGACGTGCCGATCAGGATCGCGGCACCGAGCAGTCGCGACCTCGGCTGTCCCGTTCGGCCGCTCGCGGCCGTGAAATCCTGGATCGTCGCCTCGGAGGCGGCCACGATCCTTCCGTCGCGACGATTGCGCACCGCCTCGAGCAGGTAGCCCAACGGCCACGCGTAGACCTCGACGCGCACGTCGACCAGGCCGGCCTGCTGCATCAGTTCGCGGAGCGCCTCGGGTTCGTACCTGCGGAAGTGCCCGGAGCGCACGTCGGACGCGCCGAATCGGTGCGCGAACGCGGGCACCGAGAGGAGCACGCGTCCGCCGGGCTTGGCGGCGGCCACCCACTCGCCCAAGGCCGTGGAGTCGTCGTCGATGTGCTCGAGCACCTCGAAGGCGCACACGAGGTCGGCGGGCTCGCCGAGATCGACGCTCGACGGGAACGCGTTCAGCACCCGGCCTCCGGCCGGCGACACGACCTCGGTCGCACGGGCGGCGGATGTGCTGTCGGGTTCGACCCCGAGGTAGTCGCGGCCCGGCGCGAGCCTGGCACCGACCGAGCCCTCGCCGCAGCCGAACTCGATGATCCGGACGGGGTCGATCCGATCGACGTGGCGGCGGACCAGGCTCCATCGGAGGAGGGCCCTCGGGGCGAGCGGCGGCGGTGTCGGGGGCTTTCCCATGCAGAGGAGTCTGTCAGGGATCGGCCGCGAGGAGGAGGGCGGATCGGAAAGTCGGCGAACGGGCTCCTAGACTGGTGAGGCCCTGCACCAGAACCCGGAGGACGAATTGCACGAGCGCCCGGAGCGGAGCATCGCGATCATCACGTGCTACAAGCACCCAGACTACGTGCGCGCGGCTTCGCTGCGCGCCGCAGCGCGGAGCAGCGGCCTCTTCGACGAGGTCGAGGTGGTCAAGAACCGTTCGCGCGGGCTCTCCCGGTATCCGCAGGTCATCGGCGCACTGGTCCGCATGATGCGCCGCCCGCCATCGGCGTACCTGGTGACGTTCCGCGGCTACGAGATCCTCCCGTTCGTGCTGCTCCTCTCCCGAGGGCGTCCCGTCTACTACGACGAGTTCATCAACCCGGTCGAGTGGTTCGTGCACGAGCACGGCAAGTTCCGCGAGGGTTCGATTCCCGCACGCCTGATGCGGTCGTTCTTCCGGCGCCTGATGCTCCGCTCCGCCGGCGTGCTCACCGACACCGAGTCCCACGCCGATCGTTCGGCCGAACTCATGGACCTGCCGCGGTCGCTCTTCACGGCCGTGCCGGTGGGAACCGACGAGGCGGCGTTCCGGCCCGCTGTCGACGAGGGTGCCGCGCGGGCGTCGGGCACGGGCGACGGCGTCTTCCGGGTGCTCTACTACGGCTCGATGCTGCCGTTGCACGGACTCGAGGTCGTGCTCGAGGCGGCCGAGCAGCTGGCGGGCGAGTCCGGCATCGCGTTCGGCTTCGTCGGCGGGGACGACGCCGATGCCGCGCTCGTCGAGCGGGCGCGGGCGGCGGGCGCGCAGGTCGAGCACCGCGCGTGGGTGCCGTACGAGGAATTGCCGCAACTGTTCGCCCGACACGACCTGATGCTCGGGGGGCCGTTCGGCGGCACCGAGCAGGCCCAGTACGTCATCACGGGCAAGACCTACCAGTTCCTGGCGTCCGCACTGCCGGTCGTGGTCGGCGCGAATCTCGAGAGCGGTGTCCTCACCGACCGCGTCGACGCCCTGATCGTGCCCCAATCGGACCCGGCCGCGCTCGCGCAGACGATCCGATGGGCGCGCGAGCACGGGTCGGAGCTCGACCGCATCGGAGCGAACGGTCGGGCCACCTACGAGCGGCTATTCTCCGTCGACCGCGTCGCCGACCGGCTGCGCATCGCTCTTGGTGCGGAGCATGCGGCCGAGGTGGAACATGCTCGAGATGCCGAAGAGCACCGCCAGGAATAGCGCGTAGAACGCCCGGTCGACGATGCCCGCGGCGACGATGATGTCCAGCGGCACGCCGTGCAGTCCCTGGGCGAACACCAGGAACGCCTCGCGGATGCCGATCGCGCCGGGCGTGATCGAGACGAACAGCGACAGGTTGGCGCTGCCCGAATACACGAGGATCTGCATCGGCGAGTACTCGCCCGGCGAGCTCACCGCAGCGATCTCGACGCCGAAGATGACCGTCATCAGCGCGAACTGCACGATCGTGACGAGGGCGATGGCGACGACCCACGGCCAGGCGTGCACGAGCGACATGCGTCGCACCGCGACGATCACGACCACGATGCCGACGACGACGATCAGGGCGGACAGCCACGGCATGGTCGTCAGGAACAGGGCGGCGGCGTTGATCACGCCGAACACGAAGAAGTAGTACACCGTGGCGAGCAGGTAGTCGCGGAACCGCATGCCGATGCGCGACTTGAGATACACCGCACGGATGCCGGGGCCGCTCTGCATCGGGCCGAAGAAGTTCGACACCGTCGAGTAGACGGTGAGCAGGAAGCTCTCGCCGACCGGGAGCCTCGCTCCGGCGAGGCGCACCGTCGACACGAGGACGCCGAAGTGGGTCACCAGGACGGCGCTGTAGAGCACCAGCAGCAGGGCGAGGTTCGCCCAGCCGATCGCCAGGGCGTCGATGACGATGCCCGGGTTCAACGCCACGTACGTCGCGAGCAGTGCCGTGAAGGTCACCAGGATGGCGATCGCGAGCGCACGCTTGTGCGCTCGGATCCACGCCACCGGGCGCGACGCGACGATCCGCTCCCAGAGCCTCCTGGCCCGGGCGAGCCCGTCAGCGACCGTAGCGTTCATGCTTCAGCAGCGTGAGTGCGTCTTCGTTCAGCGAGCGAACGATCCTGATGAGGTCGGCGATGACGCCGAGCGCCATCGAGAGGAGCGCGCCGATCGCCAGGATCATGCCGATCATCAGCGACTGGAGGTTCTCGCCCTGCGTGCCGAGGACCACGAGGGCGAGGTACCGCACGAACGGCACCAGGGCGCAGATCGCGAGGAGCGCGCTCAACCAGGAGAACAGCACGTACGGGCGGTACATGAGATACGAGCGGAGGATGGCGGAGCCCGATCGGAACATGTGCTGCCAGATGTTCTTGAACAGCCGCGACTCGCGGGTCTTCGCGTTGGTCTCGACCGGGACGCTCACGATCGCCATGCGCTTGTAGCCGGCCTGGATGATCGTCTCCATGCAGTAGCTGAACCGCGTGACGATGTTCAGGCGGATCAGCGCGGAGGCCGTGTACGCGCGGAAGCCGCTCGCCGCGTCGGGGAGGTCGGTGCTGGCCGCCTTGTTGACGACCCAGCTGCCGAAGCGCTGCATGACCTTCTTGAACGGCGAGAAGTGCGTGATCTTGCTGGTCTGCCGGTCGGCGATGACGATGTCCGCCCGGTCCTCCATGATCGGCTTCAGCAGGTCGGGGATGCGGTCCTGGGGGTACTGGTTGTCGCCGTCGGTGTTGACGACCACGTCGGCGCCGTGGCGGAGCGCGTAGTCGACGCCGTCGGCGAAGGACTGCGCGAGGCCCATGTTGCGGGCGTGCCTGACGAAGTGGGTGACTCCGTGTTCACGTGCGATCTCGATCGTGCGATCGGTCGAGCCGTCGTCGATGACCAGGATCTCGATGGAGTCGACGCCCGGGATCGATTTTGGGATCGACTGGAGGACGAGGGGGAGGGTCTCCTCCTCGTTGAGGCAGGGGATCTGAACGAATACGCGCATGAACACTCTCGGAAAGCAGGGAAGCCCCGGGGGGTCGCGGGGCTCGCGTCATCATACCCGCTCAGATCGAGCGGGAACCGGGCCGCGGCTCGGGCCGACTACACTCATTGAGCCGACCGGTGCACCCGAACCGGTCGTTCGAAGAGCGCCTGCCGAGACATCCGCGCGGAAAGCACCCGGCTCCGTACACCCCGGCACGCGCGCATGACGGAGGAACTGCATGAAGGCCGTGTCGACCAGGCGACGCTCCGCGATCACCCTGATCACCGAAGTCGTCGCATGGGGTGCGCTCGTGGTGTTCACCGTCCTGTCGCTCGGCAGCTCGCTCATCGGCACCAGCACATTCCTGCGCACCGACATGTTCGCCAACTGGGCGCCGTGGACCTCGACCCTCGAGGACAGCCCGCTGCAGTTGCCGTTCTGGGGCGACACCGTCGACTCCGGCGCGTCGCAGACCATGCTCCTCACCGAGAGCGCCCACGATGGCGTGCTCGCCGAATGGAACCCGTACGTCGCGGGCGGCGCGGAGCTCGGCGGCCTGCCGAACTCCGGCGCGTACTCTCCGCTCTCTGCGCCGTGGTGGATCCTCCCGTCCGAGTTCGCGCCCGCCGCCGTGAAGGTCCTCGAGATCGCCGTGATCGCCGTCGGCATGTCGCTGCTGCTGCGACGCCTCGGCGCGAAACGCGTGACCTGGCCGCTGGCGGCGTTGGCCTACGCCTCGAGCGGCTTCATGATCGCCTGGACGAACTGGCCGCAGACGAGGGTCGCGGCGCTCGTGCCGCTGCTCTTCTGGGCCCTCGACCGGGCCGCCGTCCGACGACGCGCCCGCGACGCGGTGCCCGTCGCGGCTGCACTGGCCGGCATGCTGCTCGGCGGGTTCCCGGCCGTCGTCGCCTACGCGCTGTACGCCGGCGGAGCCTACGTGCTCGTCCGGGCGGCCGCGACATCCGGGCGTGTGAAGGCCGTGCTGCGTGCGAGCATCGTCGCCCTCGCGGGCGTGGTCGGCGGTGTGCTGCTGTCGGCCTGGCAGATCGTGCCCTTCGCGATCAACGCGGCCAACGTGATCGACTTCGGCGTCCGCGAACAGACCGGCGACAGCCATTCCGCATTCTGGAACCTCGCCTCGGCGTTCGTCCCGGACATCAACGGCGGCCCCGACGGCGTCGGCATCTGGCGCCAGGGCCATCCCATCGAGGCGTTCTCGTACGCCGGCATCGCGGTCGTCGGTCTGGCCGCCTGCGCGGTCGTGATCCGCGCGCGCCGGCGCTCGCGGGTGTCCGCCGTCGGGTTCTTCGCGACCGCGCTCGCGATCTGCGTCGTGCTGACCTACGTCGGCGGGTTCGCACTCGAGCTGGCGCAGGAACTGCCGATCATGTCGACCAACTCGATCGGCCGGCTGCGTTCGATCATCGGCTTCTTCGTGGCGGTGCTCGCCGCCCTCGGAATGAGCAAGCTCCTCGACCCCGTTCCGCTGAAGGTCGAGTGGCGCCTCGCACGGGCGAGCCGCACCCACCTGATCGGGCTGGTCCTGCGCATCGTGTTCGCCATCGCGCTCGCCGTCGGCACGGTCGTGATCGTGCGCGAGGCCTACGACCAGGTGCCGCTCGACGACCGCTTCGCGATGCTGCGCCATCAGGCCAGGTGGATCGCCGCCGGCGCGCTCGTCGTGATCGCGCTCGTCATCGGCGCATACCTCTGGACCCGGCGCGCCCAGCCGGTCCGGGTCCTCGTGACCGTGGCGGCGCTCGCGGTCGTCACGACCGTGCCCGCGGTCGGGGTGACCGACCTCTGGTGGAAGACGAGCAGGCTCGACACCTTCTTCGTGGTGACCGACACCCATGAGTTCCTCGCAGACGAGCTCGGCGGATCCCGATACGCGACGGTCAACAACGCCATGATGCCCGGATCGAGCTCGGCCTACCGGCTGCGCGCCGTCGACGGGCACGCCTTCCACACGACCCAGTGGCGCGACCTGCTGCTGGCCGTCGACCCCGACATGATGCCGACACCCACCTACTCGTCGATGAACGGCGACAACCTGCCCGAGTCGATCACCTCGCCGGTGCTCGACCGACTCGCCGTCGAGTACGTCGTGGCCCCGCCAGGACTGCCCGTGATCGGCTCGACCGAGACCCCGGGGCCGGCAACCGGCACCGTCGCGCTCGCATCGGGCGAATCGGCCTCCACCGCGGTCGGCACCGGTCCGCTCCGCGGACTGGTCCTCACCGCGCCCGAGCAGCTCGGCGGAGCCAACGGCATCCGCCTGAACGTCGATCTCCTGGCCGCCGACGGAAGCACGATCACGTCCACGTCGACGTGGATGCCGCACGCCCAGAACGAGGTGCGGATCGCCGTCATGGGAGACGACCTCGATGCCTCCACGCAGTGGACGGCGCGGGTGACCGTCGAGGGCGACGACCTCCGCGGTGCGTTCGCGACCGCGGACGACGGCACGCTGACCGCCGCGATCGTGCGACCCGAAGCCGACGGACTGCGCATCGCGCACACGGGGGACTCGACGGTCTACGAGCGCACCACCGCGCTCGACCGCGTGCGATGGGCGTCCGATTCGATCGTCGAGGAGGATTCCGATCGACAGGTCGAGATGCTCGCGTCCGGCGAGATCGGCGACGACACCGTGCTGCTCGACGACGCGGCCGACGAACAGCCCACCGAGCCCGGGTCGAGCGCGACCGTCGTGGAGACCGACGGCGACGACCGCATGCAGCTGCAGGTCGACGCCGACGGACCCGGCTGGGTCGTCGTCGCCGACTCCCTCGACCGACCGGGCTGGTCGGCGACGCTCGACGGCGAGCCCGTCGAGTTGGCCGGCGCCGAGCACGCCGCGGCGGCCGTGCACGTCGACGAGGCGGGGCAGCACGAGATCGTGCTCGAGTACCGCACCCCCGGTCTGACGGCCGGGATCGCGGTCACCGCGCTGACACTGCTGGGCCTGCTGGCCTGGGGCATCGTCGGCTTCGTGGTCCGGCGCCGTCGGAGCTGATCGCCGGGGCCGCGCCCCACGGCCCGCTCTCGACGTGCGCAGGCCCGCTCGTGGCGTCCGCACGGTCGGGCGCCGCGAGAGCGCTCAGTGCGCCGACATCCTCGCCCGTACGCCGAGGCCCACGCGGAGCACCTGCCGCAGCGGCCAGAGCCACCAGCCGTGGTACCGCTTCTCGAGGAACCGGTACGCGCTGTCGTGGTGGGCGCGCGTCATCGCCGTGAGCGACTTCTCGGTGGAGTGCGCGCCGGTGTGCACGACCGACGCGTGCGGTTCGTACCGGTTGCGGTAGCCGGCATCGAGGAGCCTCGCCCCGAGGTCGACGTCCTCGAAGTACATGAAGAAGCCGTCGTCGAAGCCGTCGATCTCGTCGAAGGCCGAACGGCGCACCAGCACGCACGCGCCGGAGAGCCATTCGGCGTCACGGGGTACCGGAGCCTCGTTCGAGCGCCGGTAGGCGGCGGTGAACGGGTTGCCCGGCCAGATGTTGCGCAGCGCTGCGTGACCCGTGCCGCTCAGCAGCCGCGGAAGCTGACGCGCCGAGGGGTAGACCGTGCCGTCTTCGTCGGTGATGAGCGGGCCGATCGAGCCGATCGCGGCATCGTCTGCGGCCGCGAGCAGGCGGTCGATGGATGTCGCGCCCAACGTGACGTCGGGGTTGACGACCAGCACCCACTCGGTGTCGGCGCCGAACGCCCGCACGGCCGCGTTGACGGCTCCTCCGTAGCCGGGATTCGGCAGCGCCAGGTACTCGGCTCCGGCGTCGGCCGCGATCGTGCGGACGGACTCGGTGCCGAGGTTGTCTGCGACGACGATGCGCACCGGCTGGGAGGTCGCGTCCGCGACGGACTCGAGCAGGCCGGGGAGGACGGCATCGGAACCGTAGCTCACAGTGACCACGAGCACGCGTGGGGGAGGAGTGCGTTCGTTCATCAAGACACCGATCATAGGCGGTTCCGCTGTGCGACGACGGCGTCCGCGCGCCCGCGCCCGCGCACCCCGTGCGGCACTCGGGCGGTGCCCGCACGAAACGGTCGCGAGTCGGCGCGATGGTAGGATTGCGCGGTGCAGATCCGCGAACTGAAGATCCCCGACAGCTACGAGATCACGCCGAAGCAGTTCCCGGACGACCGGGGAGTCTTCCTCGAGTGGTACCGCTTCGATCGACTCGCCGAAGCGGTCGGACATCCGCTCGACCTCGCTCAGGGCAACACCTCCGTCTCGAAGCGCGGTGTGGTGCGCGGCATCCACTTCGCCGACGTCCCCCCGAGCCAGGCGAAGTACGTGACCGCCACGCACGGCGCCGTGCTCGACTTCGTGATCGACATCCGGGTCGGTTCGCCGACGTTCGGTCAGTGGGACTCCGTGCTGCTCGACGACGTCGACCGCCGCGCGATCTACATCTCCGAGGGACTCGGCCACTGCTTCGTCGCGCTCACCGACGACGCGACCGTGAGCTACCTGGTCACGTCGACGTTCAACGCCGGCCGCGAGCACGGCATCAACCCCCTCGACCCCGACGTCGCGCTCGACTTCGGTCTCCCGATCGAAGAGCTCCTGCTCTCGCCCAAGGACACCGAGGCACCGAGCCTCGCCGAGGCCGCTGCGAGCGGGCTCCTGCCCACCTGGGAAGCGGCGCGGGCCTACTACACGGAACTGAACGGAGCTCGCTGATGCGCGGCATCATCCTCGCCGGTGGGTCCGGCACCCGACTCTGGCCGATCACCAAGGGCATCTCCAAGCAGCTGATGCCCATCTACGACAAGCCGATGATCTACTACCCCCTGTCGACGCTCATGATGGCCGGCATCCGCGAGATCCTCATCATCACGACGCCCGAGTACAACGACCAGTTCAAGGCGCTCCTCGGCGACGGCTCCCAGCTGGGCATCCGGCTCGAGTACGCCGTGCAGCCGTCGCCCGACGGACTCGCGCAGGCGTTCATCATCGGCGAGGAGTTCATCGGCGACGAGTCTGTGGCCCTCGTGCTGGGCGACAACATCTTCCACGGCACCGGCCTGGGCTCCTCGCTCCGCGACAACGGCGAGATCGAGGGCGGCCTCGTCTTCGCGTACCACGTGTCGAACCCGAAGGCGTACGGCGTGGTCGAGTTCGACGACGACATGCGGGCGATCTCGATCGAAGAGAAGCCCGCGGAGCCCAAGAGCAACTATGCGGTGCCCGGGCTCTACTTCTACGACAACTCCGTCGTCGAGATCGCGAAGACGATCGAGCCGAGTGAACGCGGCGAACTCGAGATCTCGACGGTCAACGAGCGCTACCTGAACGACGGCAAGCTGCAGGTGCAGGTGCTCGCGCGCGGCACCGCGTGGCTCGACACCGGCACGTTCGAATCGATGATGCAGGCGTCCGACTACGTGCGCGTGATCGAGGACCGCCAGGGATTCAAGATCGGATGCATCGAGGAGATCGCGTTCCGCGCCGGATGGATCGACGACCGTCAGCTCGAGGAGCTCGCCCGCCCGCTCGTGAAGAGCGGGTACGGCAACTACCTGGTGACGCTGGCCCAGTCGGAGCGCCGAGGCTGAGCGGCCGCGCGCCGGTCGGCATCCCACCGATCGGCGCGACCCGCTGAAACGAGGACGGCGGCGATGTCATCGACATCGCCGCCGTCGTCGTCTCGGTCGGTCCCGTTCTCGCGATCAGGCCCGGATGGGGTGGCTCTGCGACACCTCGAGCGTCGCGTCGAACTGCACCATGCCGGCTCCATGCGGATCGGCCTCGAAGTCGAGGTACCCGGCGGGATCCATCTGGTCGACCGTGAGCCCGTCGAGGGTGGTCGCCCCGGCGCTCACGATCAGGCGATCGCGCCCGAAGTTCGCCGACGGCAGGCGGAACCGGACGGTGTAGACGCCTCGTTCGGTCGGCAGATCGATCCCGAAGCCCTCGGTGTTGAGCCGGTAGACCATGGTGCCCAGCACGGACGAGAGCGTGAAGCCGGTGATCCACTCCATCGGCTCGATGACCTCTGCGCGCACCTCGATGTCGAGGGTCGTGTTGCGGGGGATCGCCTTCTGGTCGAGCCTGCGGCCCGCGGCATCACTGATGACGACGTCGAGCACCTTCACTCGGCCGGGAGGCGGTGCGCTGGGCGCGCCTTCCTCCTCGGAGACGGCGGCGCGGACCGCAGCGGCCTCCTGCGCCATGATGCGATCACGCTCGTAGCCCTCGCGGAGGACGCGGATGCCCTCGCCGACCCCGCCGTCGTGGACGACGCTGCCCCCGTCGAGGACGATCGTGCGGCTGCACACCTCCGCGACCTGTTCGGCGGAGTGGCTCACGAGGAGGATCGATCGGCCTTCGCGCTGGAACTGGCGGATCTTGGCCATGCACTTCTGCTGGAACGGTTCGTCGCCGACGGCGAGCACCTCGTCGACGAGGAGGAGATCGGGGTCGGAATGCACCGCGACCGCGAACGCCAGACGCACGTACATGCCCGATGAGTAGAACTTGACCTGGGAGTCGATGAACTCGCCGATGCCCGAGAAGTCGACGATGTCGTCGAAGACCTTGTCGGTGTCGGCCGTCGACATACCGAGGATCGCGGCGTTGAGGTAGACGTTCTCGCGCCCCGACAGGTCGGGATGGAATCCCGCGCCGAGCTCGAGCAGCGCGGCGACCCGTCCGCGCCGGTACACGTGGCCCGAGGTCGCGTCGATGATGCCGCCGACCACCTTGAGCAGCGTGCTCTTGCCGGAGCCGTTGTGGCCGATGATGCCGACGGTCTCTCCGAGGCCGAGCTCGAAGTCGACGTCGCGGAGTGCCCAGAAGTCGGACTTGGACGACTCCCGGTGACGGAAGTAGAGGACGCGATCCTTGAGCGACTTGTCCTTGTGCAGGACGAATCGCTTGGAGACCCCCGCCACGCGCGCGATGGGTTCGGTGTTCATACGGTCACAACTCCTGGGCGAAATTACTCTGCAGGCGCGAGAAGATCCGCTGCCCGATCCACAACAGCACCACGCCGACGACCAAGGCCACCAGCATGCGGAGCCAGAGCAGGTCCGGCCAGTACTGGGTGGGGTCGTCGGCTCCGGCGGCCCACATGCCCTGCTGCATGCCGATCACGGCGAGGGTCATGGGGTTCGCGAGGTACACCGCTTCGAGCCAGGTGCCGCCGATCGCCTGGTGCACGAATCCCGCGGAGTAGACGATGGGCGAAGCCCAGAAGGCGACGAGGAGGAAGACCTCCACGAGGTGCTGCACGTCGCGGAAGTAGACGTTCACGGCGGAGAGGACCAGCGCCAGCCCCGTCGCGAAGACGACCGCGAGCATGATGGACAGCGGCACGTAGAGGAGCTCGATGGACAGCGGCGGCCGTCCGAGCACGATCGTGGCGGCCACGAGGATCGCGAACTGCACGACGAAGTTGAAGAGCGCGCCGCCGACGGCCGCGAGGGGGAAGATCTCGCGTGGCAGGTAGACCTTCTTGATCAGTCCGGCGTTGGCCACGATCGAGCCGGTGCCCGCGCTCACGATCTCGCTGTAGAGGCCCCAGATGGTGAGGCCGGTGAACACGAAGATCGCGAAGTCGGGGATCGATCGGGCGGCGCCGAGGAACTGGCCGATGGCGACGTAGTAGATGAGCAGCTGCACCAGCGGTCGCACGAGCGACCAGAGGATGCCGAGCGAGCTGTCCTTGTACTTCGCGCGCAGCTCGCGGCTCACCAGGCGGCCGAGCAGTTCGCGCGCGCCCATGATCTCTCGGGTCGCAACGATGAAGCCGCGAGGCCGACCCTTGACCCGGCCGATCTCGTGCAACGGCTCGTCGATCACCCGCCGGGTCGTTACTGGGGAATGCGGATCCATCTTCTCGCTCTCTCTCGGACACTGCATCCTAGCCCGATCGACCGAGTGCAGACTGAGGCCCAGTACACTGCTCTGGGCGACCGCCGGTGTCGCCACTCTGCCGCCGTCGCCGAACGAGGAGCGAACACCAGTGGAACAGACTCAGCACGTGACCGGTGTCGTACGCGGACGGACTTCGTGACCGAGGGCACGGTCGTCGGCCGTCTCCGTCGTATCTGGTCCGCGTGGGTCGAGCGATATCGGGACTTCACGGTGCCGCGAGCCGACGGCCTGCCGAATCGGCGGGTGCTGCTGGCCGGCCCTGCGCTCGTGCTGGTCTTCGGCGTGCTCGCCGTGGGGCTCGCGATCAACGGAACCTCCTCCGGCATGTTCCACCCCGAGCTCTCCACCTCGAAGGACCCCGACCTCATCGCGGGCTCGCCTGCGGCGATCCGCACCGATGAATGGAACGTGCAGACGGTCTGGGCGATCGCGCAGGTCGAGCAGGGCCTCCCCGTGATCAACGAGTCGATGGTCGGCGGCATGGATGCGACCCTGCCGCAGGACCTCCCGCGGGTGGACTGGTCGGTCGCGTTCCGGCCGCACCTCCTCGGGTTCCCGGTCATGGACCTCGACCACGCCGTCGCGCTGAAGTGGTGGTTGCCCGCGCTCGGACTCATCGCGGCGCTCTACTGCTTCGCGGTGACGGTACTGCCGCGGCGTCCGATCACCGCGATACTGCTCGCGACGGGCTTCTACTTCAGTCCCTTTTTCCAATGGTGGTTCCTGCAGACCACGCTCTGGCCGGTCGCGTGGGCGCTCGTCGTGCTCACCGCGCTCATCTGGTGCCTGAGATCCTCGACCAGGATCGCGCCGATCGTCTGGTGCGCGATCGTCGGGTACCTCACGGTGGTCATGGCGATGGGCATCTACGTGCCGTACATCGTGCCTGCGGCCCTCGTGGTCGCGGGGGTCGGCATCGGCATCGTCGCTCGGGCCGCCGGCGACGGCATGCGATGGGCGGATGTCGCGAGGCGGGTCTCCGGCATCCTGATCGCCGGGGTGGTCGGCGCGGCCGTCGTGGGACTGTGGCTGTTCCTCAAGCGCGACACCGTCGCGGCGTTCCTCGGAACCGCGTATCCGGGCGAGCGGCTGTACCCGACCGGGCAGTCCGATCTGACCTACCTCGCCCAGACGGTGTCGTCGTCGTTCGCCCTCGCGTTGAAGTCGGGCGGATGGCTCGGCCTGAACTCGTCGGAGGCGTCGACCTTCCTCCTCGCGGGCGCGTTCCTGATACCGGTGGTCGTCTGGCTCGTCATCCGTCGCGTGCGCGCGCGCGGGCCGGTGCCCTGGGCCATGGTCGGCGCATCCGCGGTGATCCTCCTCCTCATCGCGTTCCTCTACGTGCCGGGCTGGGATGCCGTTGCGCACCTGCTGTTCCTCGATCGCACGCTCCCGCCGAGACTGCGCGCCGGCATGGGCCTCGCGTCGATCATCATCGTCGTGCTGCTGCTGGCCGAGCTGAGCGAGCGGATGCGGCCAGGGCGCGTGCTCGTCGGTGCGGTCGCGGGGCTCTTCCTCGCCTCGCAGATCGCCATCGCGATCGCCGTGCTGATCGGCGGCGGGCCGGACACGCTCGCCACTGCCCGGTACTGGTGGATCCTCGCACCGCTCTCGGCGCTGGCCCTGTACCTGCTCGGTCGAGCGCACGGCACCGCGGGCGTCGCCCTGTTGCTGGTCGTCGGGTTCATCACGTCGGCGACGGTGAATCCCGTGTATCGCGGGGTGCTCGACCTCCGCGAGACGGATGCCTCGGCCGCGATCCGCGCGTACGACGCCGAGGTGCCCGGTGCCCGGTGGGTCGGCGTCGGCGAGGGCATCACGACGGCCATGCTGCTGGAGTCCGGGGTGCAGGGGTTCAACGGCTTCCAGGGCGCGCCGTCACGCGACCTCTGGTCGGAGGTCGACCCGTCGGGCCAGTACGAGTTCAACTGGAACCGCCTCGCAGGAGTGTCGTGGAAGCCGGGCGAGGGTGAGCCGGTCGTCGCGAACCCGTACCCCGATCAGATCCTGTCGACGTTCGACGCGTGCAGCGCGTTCGCGCAGGAGTCCGTGGACTTCGTGCTCTCCGACGAGAGCGTGTGGCTGCGTTCGGACTGCCTGACGAAGGAGCAGACCTTCACGGGCGGCAAGGCCGACTCGCTCACGATCTGGCGGGTGGTCCCCACGAACTGAGGCGGCCGCGGCTCAGGGGATCGCCGTCCCGGTCGGGAACCGCGAGACGCTGTAGGCCGAGACGTCGATGACCTGATCGGTTCCGCCCAGGTTCGCGAGCGTCGCGATGCTCATCACCTGGCGCTTCGTACCGTTCTCGATGAGGTACACCTTGCGATCCGGCGCTCGGAGGAACCGGCTCAGCGGTTTCGCAGGCTGGGCGAAGGCGGTGCACGTCGCAGCGTCGACCTGCACGAACGGTCCGGGGTAATGGGCGCTCAGCGCCGCCGGGATCGGGTAGATCCTGCCGCCGAGCCCGATGGACGGCACCGTTCCGCACCTGAGCCGGTCGGTCAGCGCGGGCGCATCGCCGAGGGCATCGGTCGTGGCGGTGGTCGTCGCCTGAACGGCCGGCGCTCCGAGGGCGGTCGAGATGTCGAACGACGTCAGGTGGTGCTTGGTGCCCGCATCGACCACGAACACCTCGGGGCGTCCATTCGCGCGGACCATCGCACCTGACCGGAACACGTCGGCACCCCTTCCGAACGCGGCGATCGTCGCAGCGGGAACGACGTAGACCTGGTCGTCGCCGGTGGTCAGGCGCGCGGCCGCGAGATCCGCCGGCGTGGGGATGTGCCGCAGTTCGGAGCCGTCGACGAGGTAGACGGGCGAGGTGCCCTTCGCCTGCAGCAGTTCGGGCCGCACGGCGAGGTCGGTGCTGACGATCGGCGTCGCGACCTCCACTCGGGAGAGGAGCTCGGCGTCGCCGGGGGTCACGGGTGTCGAGCCGGCGAGGCTCGTGAGCAGGCCCGGTGCGACGATGTGACGGCGGGTGCCGTCGGCTGCGCGGTAGACGGCGCCGCCGGGTTCGCGGACGAACTCGGTCAGACGGCCGGCGGCGGCCCCGAGGGCGGTGCACGTGGGGCCGCTCAGCGCGCGGGCCGACTCGTCGATCGCCCAGGTGTTCTTGGCGGCGGCCGAGACGGTGTACCGGCGTCCTCCGATGGAGAGGAGCTCGCCGCTCGGGCACGAGAGGAAGGTCTGCATCGACGGGCCCTCGGTGAGGCTCGCGATCGCGGCCTCGTCGAGCACGCGCACGGGTGCGGTCGTGAGCGAGGCGAGCATCGCAGGCGACGCGACGTGCATGCGCTTCGTGCCGTCGACGAACCAGACCTTGTCGGAGGCCGTCGACTTGACGAGCGAGGCCGGTGCGATCCAGGCCGGGCCGGTGGTGAACGCACCCATCAGGGGGTCCGCGACGGGGACGACCGCCCCGAGACCCGGCGTCGCCTGCGCCGCTGCGAGGTCGGTCGGCGACGGCACGTGCCGTTTCGCGCCGTCCTGCACGACGTACACGGGCGCCGTGAGCGGCGACCGCAGGAGCGCCGGGTTGCCGATCCGCGCGGTGGCGGGCAGCTTGTCGAGGATCGCCGCAGGGAGCTTCGTCGCTGCGGGCAGCCCCGCGGACGAGGTGAACGGGCTCTTGCCGCCCGGCGTCAGCGCGTAGAGGGTGCCGGTGGTCGTCGAGACGACGGGCGAGAGCGCCGCTCCCTTCTGGAGGAGATCGAAGCTGCCCGCCTCGAGTCTTCCGAGGCCGAGCTTGGAGGCCAGTGCGGTCGACCGGTGCATCGCGTCGGACACCGGGGCGAGCAGCTTGCCGCTCCAGAGCCCGTACTGGGCACCGGTGCCGCGCTGGATGTACACGTCGTCGCGCATGATGGGCGTGCCGAGTCGCAGCGGGGCGATCGTCGAGCTCGCCGCGAGCGCGGAGGTGCGCTCGGTGTACCCCGCGTTCTTCATGGCGATCGCGTCGACGGCCTGGGTGCGCGCGCCGCCGGAGATGCGGTAGAGGCCGTCCGGCGTGGACACCGTGTTCGTGAGGTCTCCCCGGTTGGCCAGGCGGGAGACCTGGCCGGCGAGGAGCTGGATCGAATCAGGGCACTTGTACCCGAAGTCCGCGACCTGGGTGCAGGTCGTGAAGTGGAAACGCCCCACCGGGTCGATGAGGAACAGGTTTCCGGATGGGTCGCTGATGAGCCTCGTCATGTTCCGCCCGGTGGTCAGGCCGTCGACGAAACTCTGCGAGACGTAGGCGAGCGGTGCGATCGCCGCGAGCGACTTGTACGTGTCGCCGTCGAGGATCGGGTACTTGACGGAGCCGACGACCAGGTAGACCCGCGTCGACGCCGCGGTGCGCACGAGGTCGGTGCGCTGGATGGTGTTGCCGAACCAGTCGTTGAACAGCCGCCAGAAGTTGCGGTTGCCGTACGCCGAGCAGGCGTCGCCGGTGCCGTAGAGGTTCGCGAGCGCCGCCGCGTTCGGGCGGTAGGGCGTGTAGAGGTAGAGCCCGGCCGTCGCCTGGTTCTCGATGTAGACCTGCGACGAACCGCACGCGGCGTTGGGGTGCCATTGGATCGTGTTGACCCGGCCGGCCTGGTACTGGCGGCCGCCCGGGTTGTACCGGTACTTCTTGAACTGCCAGGCCGCGTTGTAGAGCTGGTTGAAGAAGCCGTAGTACTGGGTGTCGCAATCGGCGGTGTCGGGGCATCCGTAGCCGGTCGCCGATCGGTACTGGCGACTCGACGGGGCGGAATCGGTGACGAGCGCCTGCTCCTTCTGGAGCAGCACGATCAGCACCTGCGGGTTGATGCCGCACGCGAAGCTCACGTCGGCGATGATCGACGCCGCGGTCTGGTTGGCCACCGCGTTGTACTGGCGGCATCCCTCGACCTTCGCCCCGATCGTCCTGGACGTCTCGCGGTAGTTCTTGAGGCAGGTGTAGCCGGCCGCGCAGCTCGGAACCTGCTGGTTGAGGAACGTCTGGATCTGCGCGGTCGACATGGTGGTCGCGTTGTAGAACACCGAGTCGCTGATGATGTTGCCGGCCTGGAACTGGGAGCCGGTGACCGCCTCGGCCGACTGTTCGCCGCCGAGCGACGCGAAACTCAGGGTCGCCACTGCGACCACCAATGCGACGACCCCTGCGATGGTACGACGAACCTGATGCATGTCTTGCCCCCCGGGTCAACGTAACCCGAACACGGGGGCTTTGGAAAGCACCGCGCCACGGGCGGCGCCGATCGCGCGGGCGATCCCGCGGTGGTCCGCGCGCCGACGCGGACGGAGGATCGCGGCTCAGCCGCCCGTCGTGAACGTGTGACGCAGCAGGGATCGCGCGCTGGCCGTGTCGCGCACCGAAAGCGCCGACGGCACCCTGGTCAGGGCGTTGATACGGCTCGAGAGATGCGTGCGCGCCGCCCGGGCGGCGCGCGGCCATCCGATCGTCCGATACCGCTCGGCGAGCTCGAGGAAGAACGCACGCTCCTCGATGAACCGGGAGCCGTCGGCCGCCTTCCACGATGACACGCTCGCCGAGTGGCGGCGGTAGTCGAAGGTCACGACCGGGTCGATGACGAGCGAACCGCCCGACGTGCAGAGGTCGATGACGAGCGCCAGATCCTGCACGACGTCGTAGCCGGCGCGGAAGCCGGTCGCCCTGAGCATCGGTCCGTTCCACGCCACCGCCGGGAAGTTCATCCAGTTGCCGCGGGTGACGCTCACGGCGAGGTCCTCTCCGGTGAGGACGACGGTGCCCGCCGAGCTCGGCCGGTACCAGCCCTTCGCGGTGTCGACCAGCGTGCGCACCGGGCTGCCGTCCTCGTCGATGATGCGGACGCCCGGATGCAGCATGGCCGCGTCGGGGTGGGCTTCGACCAGCGTGCGGATGCGGGCGACGAAGCCGGGGTGCATGACGTCGTCGCACCCGAACACGACGACCCAGTCGGCCGTGGAGCGCTCGACGCTCTCCTGGAAGTTGCGGTTGATGCCCACGTTGGACTCGTGTCGGACGTACTCGATGCGAGGGTCGCCGATGTCGAGGAGCCACCGTCCGGCCTCGGGTGACGGATAGTGGTCGTCGATGACGACCAGCCGCCAGTCGGGGTCGGTCTGCGCGAGCACGCTCTCGACGGCCGCCTCGAAGTGATCGACCCGCCCGTAGAAGGGCATCATGATGTCGATGGTGGCAATGGCGGGCTGGGCCCCGCGTTCGTCCGGACGCACAGTTCAGCAGGGTAACATTCGGCGGTGCGCAGATCCCTCTTCAGCCA
The DNA here is from genome assembly GCF_900113185.1 of Agromyces sp. CF514. NCBI lineage: Bacteria > Bacillati > Actinomycetota > Actinomycetes > Micrococcales > Microbacteriaceae > Agromyces > Agromyces sp. CF514. Next base: position 780,150 of record NZ_FOZD01000002.1, read on the forward strand.
GTCGGTGCTCTCGACGGCAGGGGTCCTTTCGCAGGGCCTGGCCAGGTTCGGCTACTCGATCCTGATTGCCCGGTTCGTGGGCGCGAGCGAGCTGGCCGTGGTCAACACCCTGATCTCGCTCTCGATCATCCTCTCGCTGCTCTGGCCAACGGCCGCGGGCAACGCCGCGGGCGCATTCCTCGCGCGGGCGAGGGCGCGCGAGGCCTCGACCGCACCGGTGCTCAGGGCGCTGTGGCGCTCGTTCGCCGTCTCGGCGGTGATCCTCGTGGTGCTCGGGGTGCCCATCGCGCTGATCGCGACCGGCGCCGACGGCGGTCGGCTCGCGGCCTTCGCGGCGCTCACGGTCGCCTGGTCGGCGTACATCATGACCCGCGGCATCCGCATGGGCCTCGGCCAGATCGCCGAGACGGCCGTCTGGGACACGATCAGCGCGGTGATCTCGCTCGCGCTGCTCGCGGCGGTCATCGCCGCAGGCGCCGACCCGCTGCTGCTCTGGCCGCTCGCGATCGGATACCTCGTGTTCGTGATCGCCGCGCTGCCCGGCATGCGGTCCTCGACCCGCACCTCCGACCCGACCGCTCAGGCGGCCGCGAGCCGGATCACGGCCGCTCCCGAGGGGCTGTGGCGGTTCATCGCGACGAACTCGGTCGCGCTGCTCGCGACCAACGGCCTGCTGCAGTTCGCGATGGTCTTCGCCTACGCGAACGCCGACCCGGTGCAGGCGGGCATGTTCGCGGCGGCCATGGCATTGGCGACCCCCGCCTCCATGCTCGCTCAGGCCGTGTCGCAGGTGCTGATCCCCAGGTTCGCGTTCTGGCTGCACGAGGACCCTGCTGCGGCGCGGCGCCGCTACGGGCTCGTGCTGCTCGTGCTCGTCGGCGTGCTCGTCGCCGCGTTCGGCCTGGTGGCGGTGCTCGCCGGGTGGTTGGTGCCGTTCGTCTACGGCGGCGGGTACGAGGGATCGGTGCAGGTGCTGCGCATCCTGCTCGTCGGCGCGTTCCTCTTCTCGGTCGGCATCATCGCGTCGTCCTTCCTCATCACCTCGTGGCGCACCGGGCTCGCGACCGCCTCGGCGGTGGTCGGCACCGCCATCGGCGTCGTCCTGATGTACGCCCTCCTGCCGGCGCTGACCGCCTCGGACGCGGCAGCTTGGGGAGTGGTCGCCGGAACGGCCGTCACCGCGGTGTCCTCGGTGGCGCTGAGCCTGCGCCGGTCGCCCGCGGAATCCGGCTCATGGACCGGCTCGGCGTCCGGGGCCGGGTCCTCACCCGGTGAAACCGGGACCCGTACCCCTCGATAGACTGACTCGCCACTACGAAAGGGTCTCGATGTCCACCCGCCAGATCGAACTGACGATCCTCATGCCCTGCCTCAACGAAGCGGAGACCCTCGCGATCTGCATCGAGAAGGCGAACGGCTATCTCGAGCGGTCCGGAGTCGTCGGCGAGGTCCTCATCGCGGACAACGGCTCGACCGACGGATCGCAGGAGATCGCCACCGCGCTCGGCGCACGCGTGGTCGACGTCGCCGAGAAGGGGTACGGCAACGCGCTCATGGGCGGCATCGTCGCCGCGCACGGCACCTACGTGATCATGGGCGACGCCGACGACAGCTACGACTTCTCGTCGCTCGACGCGTTCGTCGAACGCCTTCGAGCGGGCGACGACCTCGTCATGGGCAACCGATTCCGCGGCGGCATCGAGCCGGGCGCCATGCCGCCCCTGCACAAGTACCTCGGCAACCCGGTGCTCTCGTTCGTCGGGCGACTGTTCTTCCCGTCGCAGATCCGCGACTTCCACTGCGGACTCCGCGGCTTCAACCGGGAGTCGATCCTCGCGATCGGCCTCATCACCACCGGCATGGAGTTCGCGAGTGAGATGGTCGTGAAGTCCACCCTCTCCGGCCTGAAGATCAGCGAGGTCCCGACCACGCTGAAGAAGGACGGCCGCTCCCGGCCGCCGCACCTGCGCAGCTGGCGCGACGGGTGGCGCCACCTGCGGTTCCTCCTGCTCTTCAGCCCGCGGTGGCTGTTCCTCTACCCCGGCCTCATCGCGTTCGCGATCGGGGCCGTGGTCAGCGCGGTGCTGGCGCTCGGGCCGATCGGCCTCGGCGCCGTCGGCCTCGACGTCTCGACCCAGGTGTACGCGATGGCGCTCACCGCCGTCGGCTACCAGGCGGTGATGTTCGCGCTGCTGACCAAGCTCTACGCGAGACACGAGGGGTTCTTCATCCCCAGGAGCAAGGCCTTCGAGCGGGTGGCCGAACGGGCGACGCTCGAGTCCGGTGCGCTCATCGGCGTCGGCCTCTTCGTGGCCGGCCTCATCATCGGCATCGTGCAGTTCTCCGCGTGGGCGGCCGGCGGCTTCGGTACGCAGGACGCCGTCGACACCGTGCGACTCGCCATCCCCGCCGCACTGCTCATGATCCTCGGGGTGCAGACGATCATGGCGGGAATGTTCCTCGGCGTGATCTCGATCCCGGTCAGGCGTCATTGACCCCGCGGATCTCGGTCGCTCTGGGCACCCGCAACGGCGCCGCGTACCTGGCCGACCAGCTCGGCAGCGTCCTCGCGCAGTCGACGGCCGTCGACGAGGTGGTGCTCTCCGACGACGACTCCTCCGATGACACCGTCGCCCTCGCCGAACGGCTCATCGCGACCCACCGCGACCGCGGCGGCCGTACCGAGCTTCGCGTGCTACGCAACAGCCCGGCGCTCGGGGTCACCGCGAACTTCGAGCAGGCCCTGCGCGCCGCGACCGGTGATCTCATCGCGCTCTGCGATCAAGACGACGTCTGGCGATCCGACCGCATCGCCGCGGCAGTCGCGCGATTCGAAGCCGACCCCGACCTGCAGCTGGTCGCCTCCGACGCCAGGCTGGTCGACGCCCAGGGCGAGCCGCTCCCGCACACCCTGTTCGACACGCTCGGCGTCGACGCTGCCTTGCGGGCCCGATTCGCCGGCGGCGGCGCGACCGACGAGATGCTGAAGCGCAACATCCTCACGGGGGCGACCATGATGGTGCGCCGCGAACTCGTCGAGCTGGCAGTGCCGTTCCCGGCGAGCTGGGTGCACGACGAATGGCTCGGCATCGTCGCCGCAGCGAGCGGGGGAGCGCTGATCCTCGAGGAGCCGTTGATCGACTACCGCCAGCACGGGGCGAACGAGATCGGCGTCACCAAGCTCTCGCTCGACGGCAAGCTCGGTCGGCTCCGGCAGCCGCGCACGAATCGCGACGCCCGCTTGCTCAGCCGTGCCGACGACCTGCACGCCCGTGCCGGCGGCTTCGCCGACGCGGCGTTCGTGGCGGCGACAGCCGAGAAGCTCGAGCACGAGCGCGTCAGATCGGCGCTTCCGGCCGCACGCCCCGCACGGATCGCACCCGTGCTGCGCGAGGCCCGCACCGGCAGGTACTCGCGGTACGGCCTAGGCGCGCAGGACATCCTGCGCGATCTGGTGCAGCCGGTCTGATCCGCCGCTCGGTCCGCGTCCCTGCGCGCGCTGGTCTGCGCGGTGGTCAGCGCGGTGGTCAGCGCGCGCTGGCCAACGCGTCGCGCCAGCTCATGTCGCGGGCCGACTTCACCGCGCAGACCACCAGGAGCATCCAACCGCCCTCGACGAGCACGAAGCTCTCGGCGAACGAGGTGATCGCGATCGCGACGAGCATGAGCGCCGGCCACAGGTAGACGACGCTCCGCCGCCCGGTGGCGAGCAGCCAGGCGCGCACGAGCGCGGTGCCGATGAGCGCGGCGAACAGCAGGAGGCCGATGACGCCGACCTGGAAGTACACGTCGACGTAAGCGCTGAGCGCCGAGGTGTGCTGTCGACCCGTCGCGGCCTCGATCCAGAGGTAGGGCGACGAGGCCGGCCATGAACCGACCCACCCCCAGCCCTGCAGCGGGTTCAATGCGAGGTAACGGGATGCCTCGCGCCACAGGTCGAGGCGCACGTCGAACTCGGCGCGCGCGTCGAGCAGTTCGATGATGCGGATGCGGATCAGCCAGACCGTCACGAGCACGACGACCGTGGTCGCGAGCAGGGCGATCTGCCACCGCCATCTCGTCGCCGGCTCGACGCGACGCAGCCCGTAGATCGCCGCGAGTGCGACGAGTGCGACCGCGAGCGTGACCCAGGCCGTCGGCGAACCCGAGAGCACCACGCAGACGAGGGCGAGCACGATCGACGCGATCGCCCGACCTTTCGGCACGATGTGGGTGCGCCATTCGACGATGAAGGTGAGCAGTGCGATGACGGCGATGAATCCGAGCAGGTTGCGCGAGCCGAAGATGCCCTGGATCGGGCCGAGCGACGTGATGTCGCCCTGGATGCCGAGGAACCGGATCGGCAGGTCGAGCAGGATGCCAGAGAGGATCTCGAGCGCGAGCGAGACGCCGAGCAGCACCCTGGCGACGTCGCCGTAGGCGCGCACGATCTGGATGGTGTCGCGCATGAGCGCGACGTACACGCCGATGATGGCGAACGCGATGAGGTAGACGACCCTCGCGGCGCTCGCACCGGGCGTCGTGCTCCAGAGCACGGACACGGCGCACCAGCCCACGAAGACGAGGATCGAGAGCGGCAGGATGCCGTACCACTCGACCGCCCGCCATCTCGCGACGAGCGAGGCGGCGCACAGCGCGAGCAGGCCCGCGAGGATCGCGAGCAGGCCTGGCCATCCGATGAGGCTGCGGATCAGGTGCGTCGAGAGCGCGACGCCGATCGCGGTCAGCGAGAGCGCCTGCGCGAACCGGGCCGATCCGACGAATTCCCGCAGCGGCTTGAGCGAGCCGGTGTCGCTCATGCGGACGGCGGCGGTGTCGGCGTCGGCGGCTCGGCCAGCGCCACCGCACGCGAACGGGCGGGACGGGGCACGGCCGGCAGCGGGTCGTTCGTCCACTGTCTGCGCTTGGTGCCCCAGGCGATCGCGATGAGCAGCAGCCAGCCGATCTCGATGAGCAGTCGGCTCTCGGCGAGGCTCTGTCCGAGCAGCGCGAACAGCACGAGCAGCGGCAGCAGCGACGCCGTGGAGTAGGGAAGGGGCCGGCCCGCGGCATCCCGTGGCTGGTCGACCGCGAGGAACCATGAGCGCCAGACCGCGCCGATGACGATGGAGAGGAACGCGATCAGGCCGAGCACGCCGAGCTGCATCCACACGTCGAGCCAGGCGTTGTGCGCCTGCAGGTAGGTGACGCCCTTGCGCACGGCGAGATCCTTGAACGGCTCGACCCACGGCACCCAGTAGCCCACGTAGCCCCAGCCCGCGATCGGCCGTTGCTGCGCGAGGTCGATCACGCTCGCCCAGATGTCGGTGCGCCCGGTCAGGTCCTCGCCCTTGCCGAAGAGCTGCAGCAGCAGGTTCCACGAGAGCGCGAGCAGGGTGACGGATGCCGCGACGACGCCGGCTGCGGCCCAGTAGACCTTGCGGCGGTGCTGGGCTCCGACCCGCCGCGTCCAGAGGGCGAACACGAGCACGACGGCGACGAGCGCGGCGACGAGGATCATCGTCGACGAACGGGTGAGGGCGAAGACGAGCCCGGCGACGACGAGCCAGGAGATGCCGGGCGCTCGGCGCATGCTGCCGGCCGCGAGCAGGCAGCCGAAGACGATGAGGCCGAGCAGGGCGATCATGCCCAGCAGGTTCCGGCTGGCGACGATGCCCTCGATGGGGCCGCCGTGCAGCAGCAGGCCGCGCGACCAGTAGAAGGCCATCGGGAGCTTCTCGCCCGTGACGTCGAAGTCGGGGAAGTTCGGCAGCAGCGGTTCGCGCACGAACACCGCGACCCAGAGCTCGAACGCGATCGAGAGCGCGAGGATCCACTTGATCGCCGATGCGAGCGACATGACGATGCGCGACCAGGGCAGGCACAGCACGAGGGTCACGGCGGCGAACGTCGTGACGAGGAGGATCGCGAGTCCGAGGGCGGTCGCCCCCGGATAGAACGACCAGAGCAGCGAGAGCGCGGCCAGGAGCAGGAACGCGAGCGTCGACTTCGGTGTGCGGCGCCACTTCCAGCCGGGGCGCACGTGCACGAGGAGCACGATGCCGCCGACGACCACGATCGCGACGGCGGCGCCGAACCCCCACCAGCCCAGCAGGTTGCGCCAGAACTGGCCGGCGAACGCGGTGAACAGCACGAACGTCGCGTACGCGCCCGCGAGGGCAGGGCGTCGGGCCGGGGTCATGCGGTCAAGGCTATCGCGCCGGGTCGGGCGGTCACGCGAGGCGACCGGTCGCGTGCCCGGACGGAGGATGCCGCGGGCGAACGTTCGCCCGCGGCATCCGATCGCCGTCGTGGTGGAGCTCAGACGAACGCGGCCTTGCCGGTGATCGAGCGGCCGACGATGAGGGTGTTCATCTCGCGCGTGCCCTCGTAGGAGTAGAGCGCCTCGGCGTCGGCGAAGAATCGCGCGACGTCGTACTCGAGCGTGATGCCGTTGCCGCCGCACGCCTCGCGCGCCCAGGCGACGGTCTCGCGCATGCGCGCCGTCGTGAATGCCTTCGCGAGGGCCGAGTGCTCGTCGCGCTGCTCGCCGCGGTCGAGCATCTCGGAGACGCGCACGACCATGCCGAGCGACGCGGTGATGTTGCCGAGGCTCTTCACGAGCAGGTCCTGCACGAGCTGGTGCGAGCCGATGGGCTTGCCGAACTGCACGCGCTCGCCCGCGTACTTCACCGCGGCCTCGTAGGCGCCCATCGCGGTGCCGACGGCGGCCCACGCGACCTCGGCACGGGTCAGGCGAAGCACGCTCGCGGTGTCGCGGAACGAGTTGGCGTTCTGCAGGCGGAGGGACTCGGGCACGACCACGCCGTCGAGCACGATGTTCGCGTTCTGCACGGCGCGCAGGCTGATCTTGCCCTCGATCTTCGTGGCCGAGTAGCCGGGCGTCGAGGTGGGCACGATGAAGCCCTTCACCTGGTTGTCGTCGACGTCCTTCGCCCAGATGATCGTGATGTCGCTGAAGGTGGCGTTGCCGATCCAGCGCTTCTCGCCGTTCAACACCCAGCTGTCGCCGTCGCGCTTCGCGGTGGTGCGCAGGCCCTGCGCCGAGTCGGAGCCCGACAGCGGCTCGGTCAGGCCGAAGGCGCCGATGACCTCGCCGCTCGCGAGCTTGGGGATCCATTCGTCGCGCTGCTCCTTCGAGCCGCACACGCTGAGGGTGCCGGTCGCGAGACCGTTCTGCACGCCGACGAAGGTCGCGACCGACGCGTCGACGCGCGCGAGCTCCATGGCCACGAACCCGCGGAACACCGCGGAGTTCTCGAACGGCTTCGTCTCGTCCCACGCGTACGACAGGGTGCCGAGCTCGGCGAGCGGCTTCACGATCTGCATGGGGAACTCGGCGCGGTCCCAGTAGTCGCCCACGATGGGCTTCACGTCGGCCTCGAGCCACGCGCGCAGCTCGGCGATCGCCTGCTGCTCGCGTGCGGTGAGGAGGGATTCGTACGAGTAGAAGTCGCTCGCGAGCGGCTCGAAGGTCATGACTGCTCCAATGCATCGTCGGATGCCACGAGCCTACGTCCGCGGTCTCGCGGGCCTTCGGCCGTTGGTAGTTTTGACTGAATTCTCGGAAGGGGCCACCTCGGATGTTTGTGTCCATCGGCAATACCCCGCGCGACTACGCGTGGGGCTCGACGACCGCGATCGCAGGCTTCCGCGGGGTGCCCGCATCGGGAGGCCCCGAGGCCGAGCTCTGGCTCGGCGCGCACGCCGGGTCGCCCGCGCGCATCACGCACCCGGAGGCGCTCGGTCACGCAGACCTGGCCGAGTGGATCGCGGCAGACCCCGTCGCGGCGCTGGGCCCAGACCACGCCGCGAAGGGCGCACGGCTGCCGTTCCTGCTCAAGGTGCTCGCCGCCGCCGAGCCGCTGTCGCTCCAGGCGCATCCCACGCCGGAGCAGGCGCGCGCCGGGTTCGCACGCGAGGAGGCCGAGGGTCCCGAGCTGACGGCCTTCGACCGCAACTACAAGGACGCGTTCCACAAGCCCGAGCTCATCGTCGCCGTGAGCGACACGTTCGACGCGCTCTCGGGCTTCCGTCCCCTCGACGAGATCGCCGGCGTGCTGCGGGTGCTCCGCGAGGCGGATGCCGCCTCCGCGGCCGGTGAGCCCGAGCCCGGCGCGCTCGACCTCCTCGCCGAGCACCTCGACACGGCGGAGCCCCTCCGGGACACGGTCGAATGGCTGCTGCGCGACGGGCGCGGCGGCGACACCGGCGAGGTCGCGTGGGTGACCGAGCGCGTGACGGCACTCGCGGCATCCGCCGTCGCCCTCGATTCCGCCTACGCCCGCTCGTTCGAGACCGTCGGCGCGCTCGCCGAGGTGTATCCCGGCGACCCCGGCATCGTGATCTCGCTGCTGCTGAACCGCGTGCGACTGGTGCGCGGCGAGTCGCTGTTCCTCGCCGCCGGCAACATCCACGCGTACCTCGAGGGCCTCGGCATCGAGCTCATGGCCGCGAGCGACAACGTTCTGCGCGGCGGCCTCACGCCCAAGCACATCGACGTCGACGAACTGCTCGACGTGCTCGACTTCACGCCGATCGCCCCGCCCCGCCTCTCGCCCGAGCGGGTGGGCGAGCGCGTCGAGGCGTTCCGGCCCGACGTGCCCGACTTCGTGCTCTACCGGGTCGACGGCGCGGGAGCCTCGGATGCCGCGTCGGCGCCCATCGCGCTCGACGGCCCCGCCATCGTGGTCGCCGAGGGCGGCGACGTCGTCGTCACGGGCGCCTCGGGCGCGGCACCCGTCGCGCGTGGCGAGTCGCTCTACGTGACACCCGACGAGTCGCCGGTCTCGGTGACCGGTGCGGGCATCGCGTGGATCGCGACGACCGGGCGCTGACCGGCGACGCGCCCCGCGCTCAGGCCGGCTGCGCGACGAGTCGCTCGTCGGCCGACGAGGGCCGCCCGCCGAACACCCGGCGGTAGGCCGTCGGGGTGGTCTGCAGCACCTTCACGAAGTGGTGGCGCATGACCGCGGCCGCACCGAACCCGGTCTCGCGCGCGATCTCCTCGAGCGGGAGGTCGGTCTCCTCGAGGAGCTGCTGCGCGCGCAGGAGGCGCTGGCGGTTGAGCCAGGCGTTGGGCGTCGTGCCCGTCTCGGCGCGGAACCGACGTGCGAACGTGCGCGGCGACATGAGCGCCTTGCGGGCGAGCAGGTCGACCGTGAGGTCCTCGTCGAGGTGCTCGAGCATCCAGGCGGTGACCGTCGCGAACGAGTCGGTGCGGCATTCGGGCACCGGGGTCTGGATGAACTGCGACTGGCCGCCGTCGCGCTGCGGGGGCACGACCATGCGCCGCGCGACGATGTTCGCGGCGGCCGCGCCGAGCTCGGTGCGCACGATGTGCAGCGCGGCATCGATGCCCGCGGCCGTGCCGGCGCCGGTCACGACCTTCTCGTCCTGCACGAAGAGCACGTCGGGATCGACGACCGTGTCGGGGAAGGTCTCGGCCATGAGGTCGGTGTACATCCAGTGCGTGGTCGCACGGCGACCAGCCAGCACGCCGGCGTGGCCCAGCGTGAACGCGCCGGAGCAGACCGAGAGCACCCAGGCGCCGCGGGCGACGGCCTGGCGGATGACGTCGAGCACGCGCTCGTCGGGCTCGCTGCCGATGAGGGAGGCGGGCACGGCCACGAGGTCGGCCTCGTAGGCGAAGGAGAGGTCCTCGTGCACGACGACGTCGAAGCCGAGCTTCGTCGAGATGGGGCCGGGGTCGGCGGCGACGACGTGGAAGTCGAACGTCGGCCCGCCCTGCGCGGAGCGGTCGATGCCGAACACCTCGCACACGACGCCGAACTCGAAGGGCGCCATCTGGTCGAGGGCGATGCAGGCGACGGATCTGAGCACGAGGCCTCCTTGGCAGAAAGTGGTCGGTAGTTGTCAACACTGCCACTGTCGGCAGGATATGACAAGAGCGAGACTTTCTGCCATGACCATTCTCCTGATCCTCACCATCGCCGCGCTGGCCGTCTGGGCGGTCGCCGGAGCAGCACTCTCGGCCTCGCGCGACGGCTACCACCGCCTCGACGCACGCGACGCGTCCCGCAGAACCCCCGTTAGCATCGACTGAGGCCTGCCGACCGGGCGCGCCCGGAAAGGCAGGACATGAGCTGGCTCGTCACCGGAGGCGCCGGGTACATCGGAGCGCACGTCGTACGCGCGTTCCGCGCGCAGGGCATCGACGCGGTCGTGATCGACGACCTCTCCTCCGGCAAGGAGGCGTTCGTGCCCCACGGCGTCCCGCTCGTGCGCGGCTCGATCCTCGACGGCGCGCTCCTCGAGCAGGCCATGTCCGACCACGGCGTGCAGGGCGTCGTGCACCTCGCGGGCTTCAAGTACGCGGGCGTGTCCGTGAACCGGCCGCTGCACACCTACGAGCAGAACGTGACGGGCACGGCGACCCTCCTCGCGGCGATGGCGAACTCGGGCGTCGACCGCCTGGTGTTCTCGTCGAGCGCGGCGGTCTACGGCACGCCCGACGTCGACCTCGTGACCGAGTCGACCCCGAAGCACCCCGAGTCGCCCTACGGCGAGTCCAAGCTCATCGGCGAATGGCTCATCGCCGACCAGGCGAAGGCGGCGGGGCTCCGCCACACCAGCCTGCGGTACTTCAACGTCGTCGGCTCCGGTTCGACCGACGTCTACGACGCGAGCCCGCACAACCTGTTCCCGCTCGTGTTCGACGCGCTGCTCGAGGGGCGCACCCCTCGCATCAACGGCACCGACTACCCGACGCCCGACGGCACGTGCGTGCGCGACTACATCCACGTCGCCGACCTCGCCGAGGCGCACGTCGTCGCGGCGAGGCGGCTCGACGCGGGCGAGCCCCTCGAGCCCGTCTACAACCTCGGCTCGGGCGACGGCGTCTCGGTCGGCGAGATCATGACCGCGGTCGCCGACGCGACGGGCATCTCGTTCGTCCCGGATGTCGCGCCCCGCCGCACCGGCGACCCCGCCCGGATCGTCGCCTCCGGCGAGCTCGCCGCGCGCGATCTCGACTGGCGCATGCGGCATTCGCTCGCCGACATGGTGACGAGCGCATGGGAGGCACGCCGGGCGGCGACCGACGCGTAGGCGCCGACGCGCGACATCCGCCCTGCGCTCAGATCACAACTCTCCAACGCCCTCGGCGTGTCGATCGCGTGTCGAAGCCTCGACGCCCGATCGAGGGTTTACGATCTGCGACTTGACTCTCGCGAACTACACCGGTGTAATTGGTCATGACACACCCTCTGGGTGGTCGGTACAACTGGGTGGGAGACGATATGAGCAATCCTGAATATCGTTCTGGAGTACCTGACGATTGGTTCGTCGATCCGGTTCGGCTCGGCGTTCCTGGGGTTCGTCCGGGAGCCGGCGACGACAATCCGCTGGCATGGCAGAGCGACGCACTGTGCGCGCAGACCGATCCGGAGGCGTTCTTCCCTGAGAAGGGCGGTTCCACGCGCGACGCGAAGAAGATCTGCACGGGCTGCGAGGTCCGGGCGCAGTGCCTCGAATACGCGTTGGGCAACGATGAGCGGTTCGGCATCTGGGGCGGACTGTCCGAACGCGAACGCCGCAAGCTCCGCAAACGGGCGGTCTGAGCGAACACGCGCCGTCACCTCTCGAAGGTGACGGCGCGTTCGTCGTGTGAGGCCCGAATCGGATTCGGGGCGCGCCCGCGCAGTTCCGGATCCCGCGCATCGCGCCGCCTAGGCTGTCCCCGATGTTCCCCAGAGTCACCGCCGTCCTCGTCGCTCGCCACGGCGGCGACCGCCTACGGCACACGTTGGACGCCGTCCGTGCGCAGGGCCGACGGCCCGATGCGCTCGTCATCGTGCTCACGAAGCCCGAGGGCGACGCGCGCGAGATCGCCGCCTCCGCCGGCGCGACGCACCTCGTCGAGTCGAACGAGGCCCTGTCGTTCGGCGAGGCCGTGCGGGCAGGGGAGCGCGTGCTCGAGCCTCCGGCCGACGAGGCCGACGCCCTGTGGCTGCTCGCCGAGGACTCGGCTCCCGAGCCCGACGTGCTCGAGGCGCTGCTCGCGACGCTCGTCAACGGCCGCTCGATCGCCGTCGCCGGGCCCAAGCTCGTGCGCTGGGACGCGCCCGACCGGCTCGTGGGCCTCGGCCGCACCATGACGCGACTCGGCCGATCGGTGCCCGTCGTGCCGGAGGAACTCGACCAGGGGCAGCACGACGACCAGAGCGACGTGCTCGGGCTCGACCCCGCCGGCCTCCTCGTACGCCATCAGGTCTGGCAGGCGCTCGACGGATTCGACCCCGCGCTCCCGGTCGTCGACGACGGACTCGACCTCGGCGTCCGGGCGCGCCTCGCCGGACACCGGGTCGTGGTGGTGCCGCAGGCCCGCATGCGCTTCGCGCGCGACGGCATCGCGGGCCCGCAGGCCGGCGACCGCGCATCATCCCGCCGCCGCACCGACCGGCTCGCACGCGCCGCCGCGCTGCATCGACGGCTCGCGTACGCGCCCGCGGCCGCGGTCCCGCTGCACTGGCTCACGTTCCTCCCGCTGGCGCTGCTGCGGTCCGTGGTGGCACTGCTCGGAAAACGCCCCGGCGCGATCCCCGGCGAGTTCGCTGCGGCCTTCGCCACGATGTTCGGCGGCATGCGGGTGCCCAGGTCCCGACGCGTCCTCGCGTCGGCGAAGACCACGGGCTGGTCGGCCGTCGCCCCCCTGCGCCTGCAGCCCGACGAGGCGCGCCGACGCCGCGAGGCGGCCGCCGAGGAACGCCGCATCCGCGCTCGTGGCCGCACCGACGACGTGGCGTTCATCGGCACGGGCGGCGGCTGGGTGCTGCTCGTGTCCGCCGTGGCATCCGTCGTGCTGTTCTCCTGGTTGCTGGGTGCGGGCGGAGTCGGCGGCGGAGGACTGCTGCCGCTCTCGAACGGCCTCGCCGAACTGTGGCGCAACGCGGCCTACGGCTGGCGCGACATCGGAGCCGGGTTCGTCGGTGCCGCCGATCCGTTCGCCGGACTGCTGGCCGTGCTCGGATCGATCACGTTCTGGGCGCCCTCCGTCGCGCTCGTCGGCGTCTGGCTGCTCGCGTTGCCCGCCGCCGCCCTCGGCGCCTGGTTCGCCGCGTCGAGGCTGACCGAACGCGGCTGGGTGCGCGCGCTCGCCGCCGTGGTCTGGATGCTCGCCCCGATGTTCCTCACCGCGCTCGCCGACGGCCGACCCGGTGCCGTGCTCGCGCACGTGCTGCTCGGCTGGCTCGCGTTCGCGATGCTCGGGGCCGCCAGGTCGTGGTCGGCGGCGGCGACCGCATCGCTGCTGTTCGCCGCCGTGATCGCCGTGGCCCCGAGCCTGACGCCCGCACTGCTGCTCGGCTGGATCGTCGCTCTGGCGACGAGCGGTCGCGCGGCGGTGCGCTTCGCCTGGCTTCCGGTGCCGGCCCTCGCACTCGCGCTCCCGCTCGTGTTCGGGCAGGTCTCCCGGGGCACGCCGCTCGGCCTGCTGGCCGATCCCGGTCTCCCGGTCGGCAGCACGGCGCCGACCCCCTGGGAGCTCGCGCTGGGCCTGCCCCAGGCCGGCTGGGGAGGCTGGCCCGACGCCGTCGCGTCGATCCCGGCGCTCGCGGGCCTCGATGCGCGCACCCTCGCGTTGGTGTTGTCGGGCCTGCTCGTGCCGCTCCTGCTCGTCGCCCTCGGCGCGTTCTTCGCGCGCGGGATCCGCACGGTGCTCCTCGCCGTCGTGACCGCGATCGCGGGCTTCGCGACCGCGTTCGCCGCGACGCTGCTCTCGGTCGCGACCGCGGGTTCCGAGTCGGTCGCGATCTGGGCGGGCGCCGGGCTCAGCCTCGCCTGGCTGGGCGTGCTGGTCGCGGTCGTGGTGGGCGCCGACGCGCTCCGCCGCTTCCGCGGCTGGGTGGTCGCGGTGCTGACGGTCTGCGCGGTCGTCGCCGTGATGCCCACGCTCGGAGCGCTCGCGACGGGTTCCGCCGTCGTCGGTCCCGCGGCCGAGCGTTCGGTGCCCGCGTACGTGGTCGCCGAAGCCGACGCCGACCCCCGCGTCACGACGCTCCGCATGCAGCCCCTCGCCGACGGAAGCCTCCGCGCAACGCTCGTGCACGGACTCGGCGAGACCCTCGACGACCAGTCGACGCTCGCGCAGACCCGTACCGAGCTCACCGACGACGAGCGCGAGATCGCCGACATCGCTGGCAACCTCGCCAGCCGCAGCGGGTTCGACGCCGACGCCGCGGTCAGCGAGTACGGCATCTCGTTCGTGCTGCTCGCAACGGTCACTGACGACACCGACGCCATCGCCGAGCGTGCCCGTGTCGCCCTCGACGGCAACGCTGCGCTCACGCCGGTCGGCGACACCGACTACGGGACGCTGTGGCGCTTCGTCGACGCGGAACCGGATGCCGCGGCCGCCCAGATCCCGGCCGACACCGGTTGGGCGGGCGCGGTCATCACCGGCGTGCAGCTCCTCGTGCTGCTCGTGACGCTGCTGCTGTCGATCCCGACCGGTGCGGGGCGGGAGGTGGATCGGCGGCCCCAGCGTGCGGCGCGTGCGCGGCGCACGAAGCGCGAGGCCGCCGCGCCGCCGGAGCCGGGCGAGCAGGCGTCCGGGTTGGAGACCGACACGGGCTCGGAGCCCGATGCCGTGGACGAGCGCGAAGCGGATCCAGAACGGGGGACCGAGCCGAACGCCGAGGTCGGGCCGGAACTGGCCGAGCCGGAAGCGAGCGGGCCGGAAGCGACCGACCCCGAACTGACCGGACCCGAAGTGACCGAGCCCGAACGGACCGGGCCCGAAGCGAGCGACCCGGAAATAACCGAGCCTGCCGCCGAGCCTTCGGCACCCGACCGCTCGAGCCCCGAGTCCGACTCCCGAGTCGAGCCCGAGGCAGGACCAACCGACCGACCCGATGCAGGGGAGGCCCCCGATGCCCGTTGACCGCAGGAACCTCGTCCGCGCCGGAGTCCGCTCGATCGCGGCCGTCGCGACCGCGGCGGTCGCCGTGGGCCTCGTCGGCGCCGCGACCCTCGGCACCTGGCCCTCCTACCGGGTTGAGGCGCCGTCGACGGTGGTGCAACCCCAGGCGGTCAGCCAGCAGCGCGTCTGCCCCGGACCGATCCTCGCGCTCGGTGCCGACGCGGCCGAGGCGACCGCGATCGACCAGGTCGGCACGGCATCGGTGGTGACCGCGACCGAGCCCGACGATGTCGACCTCGGGCTGTCGTGGCTGGCGCTGGCCGACGACCCCGAGGCGGCGGAGGACTCGGGCCCGCTCGTGATCGATGCCGCGGCCGGTGCGGTGGACGCGGGCATGCTCGCGGGCGCCCAGTCGCAGACCGAGAGCTCGGAGACGATCGGCGGCTTCGTCGCGGCATCCTGCACCGAGGGCATCGCGGAGTCGTGGCTCGTCGCGGGCGCGACGACGGTCGGCCGCAGCAGCCTCGTGCTGCTCTCGAACGCGAGCGACGTCGCCGCGACCGTCGACGTGCGGGTGATCGGCGAGGCTGGGCCCGTCGAGGCCCGCTCGGCGATCGGCATCACGGTGCCCGCGAGGACGCAGCGTGTGCTCTCGCTCGCGGGCCTCGCCCCGAACATCGCGTCGCCCGTCGTGCACGTCACCAGCACGGGCGGTGCGATCGCGGCCTCGCTCGAGCAGTCGGTGGTCGAGGGGCTGACGCCCGCGGGCGTCGAGATCTCCGGCCCGACGGCGCCCCCCGCCGAATCGCAGGTGATCCCCGGCCTCCTGATCGCGGGCGGCACCGGGGTGCACGCCGACGAGGACCACGCCGAGGGCGATGCGTTCCCGGCGCTGCGGCTCTACAGCCCGAGCGGCGAGCAGGTCGAGGCGTCCATCTCCGTCGTCCCGATCGGCGGGGGCGCGGGCGACTCCATCGACGTCGACCTGCAGGCCGGCAAGGTGAGCGACATCCCGCTCGGCGAGCTGGCGGAGGGCACCTACACCGTGCGCGTCGACGCCGACGGTCCGATCGTGGCCGCGGCCCGCTCGACGGTCGCCGCGCCCGCGGACGACGATGCCGGGACGGATGCCGAGGTGCCGGCCGATCTCGCCTGGTTCGCCGCTGCGCAGCCGCTGCTCGACTCCGCCGTGATCGCGGTCCCCTCGGGGCCGTCGCCGACGCTGCAGCTCGCCGCCGGCACCGATGCGGTCGACGCGGCATCGGTGACCGTCACGGTCGACGGCGACGAGGTCGAGGTGCCGCCTTCGGGTGCGGTCTCGGTGCCGCTGCAGCGCGGAACGGCGGTGCTCGGAGGCGTCGAGGGCCTGCGTGCGTCGGTCAAGTTCCTCGGTGCCGACGCGCTCGCCTCGTTCGCGGTCGCCCCGCCGGGGCCGCTCGACTCCCCGATCCGCGTGTATCCGCGCTAGATCGGGCAGCGCCGATCGGGCGCCCTACCCGTGCGGGGCTCAGAGATGGCGGTAGCGACCCGGCGCGAGCTCCCACGGGTCCTTGTCGAGGAATTCGGCGACGGCGCGGAATACGCAGCTCTCGATGAGCAGCTTCTCGTCGCGCTCCTCGCCCTCCTGCAGGCGCAGGAAACGCACGATCGGCAACCGGTGGAACGTGATGCGGCGCTCGTCGTGCGCCACCTTCCAGCGGTCGACGTGATCGCCGTGGATCGCCTCGGCCGGTGCCTGCGTCACCTCGAACACGACGCCGTCGAGCTCGGGCCAGAGGCCCCGCAGGTACGACGCCGTCGCGGCGACGGTGGCGTCGAAGTCCTCGATGCGCGTCGTGAGCGGCTCGAGGTGGGGACCGGTGACCGCCGAGCGCATGCCGCGACCGTGCCGATCGCGGGCCAGCCGCCGGGGCGAACGCGGGGTGGCGACACGACGGGATCGGGGCATGCCCTCCATCGTAATGTCCGGCTGCGTCGCTACCATGGTCGAGCCATGAAGAGACGATGTTCGCGCACCGCGTGCCCCGCCGAGGCGGTCGCGACCCTGACCTTCGACTACGCCGACTCGATGGCCGTGCTCGGCCCGCTGTCGGCGACCCCCGAGCCCCACGGCTACGACCTCTGCGCCATCCACGCCGATCGCACCTCTGCACCGGTGGGCTGGCAGGTTGTTCGATATGTCACGCCCGGTCGGGTAGATTCCACCGCATGACGAACGCCTCGAACCCCGTCGACCGCGAGCGCCTCAGCTCGATCGTGAAGGCCTACGACGTCCGTGGAATCGTGGGCGACGCCCTCACCGAGCAGTCGGTCGAAGCACTCGCCGCCGCGTTCGTCGACGAGGTCGGCGCTGCCGGGGGCAGGGTCGTGGTCGGCCACGACATGCGCGACTCGTCGCCCGTGTTCGCCGAGGCGTTCGCGCGCGGCGCGACGAGCCGCGGAGCCGATGTCGTCGCGATCGGCCTCTGCTCGACCGACGAGAGCTACTACGCCTCGGGCGCGCTCGGCGCCCCGGCGGCGATGTTCACGGCCAGCCACAACCCCGCCGCCTACAACGGCATCAAGTTCTCGCGCGCCGGCGCACAGGGCATCTCGCTCGACACGGGCCTCGCAGCGATCCGCGACCGTGCGGCCGACTACCTCGAGCAGGGCATCGTGCCCGTCGACGCCCCCGGCTCGGTGCAGCCGCTCGACGTGCTCGCCGAGTACGCGGCCTACCTGCGCTCGCTCGTCGACCTGAGCGGCATCCGCCCGCTCAAGATCGTCGTCGACGCGGGCAACGGGATGGGCGGGCTCACCGTGCCGGCCGTGCTCGGCACGGCCGCCGGCCTGTCCGAGCTGCCGCTCGAGATCGTGCCGCTCTACTTCGAGCTCGACGGCACGTTCCCCAACCACGAGGCGAACCCGCTCGAGCCGGCGAACCTGGTCGACCTCCAGAAGGCCGTCGTCGAGCACGGCGCTGACCTGGGCCTCGCGTTCGACGGCGACGCCGACCGGTGCTTCGTCGTCGACGAGCGCGGTGGAGCGGTCACCCCTTCGGCGGTGGCGGCGATCGTCGCCGTGCGCGAGATCGCCCGCGTCGCAGCCCTCGGCGAGACCGACGTCAACGTGATCCACAACCTCATCACGTCGCGCTTCGTGCCCGAGACGATCGAGGCGGCCGGTGCGAACCCGGTGCGAACCCGCGTCGGCCACTCGCTCATCAAGGACCGCATGAAGGAGACCGGTGCGGTCTTCGGCGGCGAGCACTCGGCTCATTACTACTTCCGCGACTTCTGGGGCGCCGACAACGGCATGCTGGCCGCGATGCACGTGCTCGCCGAGTTCGGCGCCCAGCAGGCACCGCTCTCCGAGCTGGCCGACCGCTTCACGCCCTACGCGCTCTCCGGCGAGATCAACTCGGTCGTCGACGACGTGCCGTCGGCCTACACCCGCGTGGTCGAGGCGTTCACCGGCCGCGGCGAATTCGACGAGCTCGACGGCCTCACGGTCTTCGGCACGACCGCCGAAGACGAGCCGTTCTGGTGGTTCAACGTGCGTCCGTCGAACACCGAGCCGCTCCTGCGCCTCAACGTCGAGGGCGCGGATACCGCGACCATGGCGGTCGTGCGCGACGAGGTGCTGGCGCTCATCCGCGCGTGAGCCCGCGCGGCGCGTAGCGAAGCGCGGCCCGAAGGGGGAGGCCCGACGACGGGCGGCCCGCCGAGGGGCGGCACCGCAGCGCGAGGCGAGCCGGCGCCGAGCGCATCCACGGCGGACTCGTGAACGCGACCCGTGCGGAGCTCGTCGCGATCCTGCGACAATGGACGCATGACGCTCGCCGAGACATCCGCCCTCCCGTTCAAGGTCGCCGACCTCTCCCTCGCCGAGGCAGGGCGCCACCAGCTCCGCCTCGCCGAGAACGAGATGCCCGGCCTCATGGCCCTCCGCGAGGAGTTCGGCCCGTCCCAGCCGCTCGCGGGTGCACGCATCGCCGGCAGCCTGCACATGACCGTGCAGACGGCCGTGCTCATCGAGACGCTCGTGGCCCTCGGCGCGCAGGTGCGCTGGGCGAGCTGCAACATCTTCTCCACGCAGAATGAAGCCGCCGCGGCGATCGCGGTCGGCCCCGACGGCACGCCAGAGGCTCCCGCCGGCGTGCCCGTGTTCGCGTGGAAGGGCGAGACGCTCGAAGAGTACTGGTGGTGCACCGACCGCATCTTCGACTGGAGCGCCGAGGCCGCCGCAGCCGGTGCCGACTGGATCGGCCCGAACATGATCCTCGACGACGGCGGCGACGCGACGCTGCTCGTGCACGACGGCCGCGCGTTCGAGCTCGCGGGCGCGGTGCCCGCGACCCCCGCCGACGCGAGCCACGAGTACGGAGTCGTGCTCGACACGCTCCGCCGTTCGCTCGAGGCGAGCCCCGACCGCTGGACCCGCATCGCCGACGAGCTCAAGGGCGTCACCGAAGAGACCACCACCGGCGTGCACCGCCTCTACGAGCTGCACGCGAAGGGCGAGCTGCGGTTCCCGGCCATCAACGTCAACGACTCGGTCACGAAGTCGAAGTTCGACAACAAGTACGGCATCCGCCACTCGCTTCCCGACGGCCTGAACCGCGCGACCGACGTGCTCATGGGCGGCAAGGTCGCATTCGTCGTCGGCTACGGCGACGTCGGAAAGGGCGCGGCCGAGGCGCTGCGCGGGCAGGGCGCTCGCGTCATCGTCTCCGAGGTCGACCCGATCTGCGCACTCCAGGCCGCCATGGACGGCTACCAGGTGGCGCGCGTCGACGACGTGGTCGGCGAGGTCGACATCTTCGTCACCTGCACGGGCAACAAGGATGTGCTTCGCCTCGAGCACATGCTCGCCATGAAGCACCTCGCCATCGTCTCGAACGTCGGCCACTTCGACAACGAGATCGACATGGCCGGCCTCGAGGCGCTCGAGGGCGCCGAGAAGGTCGAGATCAAGCCGCAGGTGCACGAGTGGCGACTGCCGACGGGCCGGTCGATCCTCGTGCTCTCCGAGGGCCGCCTCATGAACCTCGGCAACGCCACCGGCCACCCGTCGTTCGTCATGTCGAACTCGTTCACCAACCAGGTGCTCGCCCAGATCGAGCTCTGGACCAGGCCCGAGCAGTACCCGGTCGGCGTCTACGTGCTGCCGAAGCACCTCGACGAGAAGGTCGCCCGACTGCACCTCGACTCCCTCGGCGTCCAGCTCACCGAGCTCAGCCCCGAGCAGGCCGCCTACATCGGCGTCCCGGTCGAGGGCCCCTACAAGGTCGACCACTACCGGTACTGATCGGTCGCCTCTCGCATCGAGCGGGGCGGATGCCGCGGGCGCGCGCCTGCGGCATCCGCCCCGCTCTTGCGTGTCCGGCGCAGCGTGCTCGTGCGCCGGGCCGGCACGCCGTGCGCGCAGCGAGGAGCGTGCCGGCCCGCGGACTCAGCGCCGGGGGAAGCCGGTCGGCGCTGCCGTGAGCACCGGCTCGAGCGCCGCGAGGCGGACGCGTTCGAGCTCGAGCGCACGCGCGTCGCGAGCGCGGCGCAGGGCGACGACGCCCGCCAGGAACGGCTCGGGCGCGGCGTCGGGCATCGGCGAGACGAACGGCGCGACCTCGGCTGCGAGCGATGCGGCGAGGCGTGCGCGGCTCTCGGGCGCGAGCTGCGCGACGTTCTCGAAGAACGAGGCGACGCGGCGCGCAAGCGGATCGGGCAGGCGCGCGACGTCGGCGATCGACGCCCACGGGACGAGCGAGGTCGGCACGTCGAAGGGGTTCGAGGGCACGGCGGGCACGCGCTCGACCTGCGCGTGGGTGCCGGCGAGCAGGTCGCCCAGTCGCTTGGACGAGGGGTTCAGGAAGCCGACGAGCACCGCGAGGCCGCCGAACGTGAGGTAGATCTCGAGCACCCCGGTGAGGGCGCGGATGAACGCGTGCCGGAACCCGATCGCGCCGCCGTCGTCGCGCACGACGCGCAGGCCCATCGCCAGCTTGCCGAGCGACCGGCCGCGCGAAGCGGTCTCCACCGCGGTCGGCACGACGATGATGACGAGCACGACGCCGCCGATCGCGATCGCGCGGAGCGCGGCGTCGTCGACCGTGAGCCCCGCACCGGTGGCGATGAGCGCCATGCCCACGAGGAGGGCGATCGAGACGAGCACGTCGATGATCGTGCCGCCGCCGCGGATGAGGGCGGACGCCGGTCGCAGGTCGAGCGCGACGGCCTCGCCGATGACCACGCCATCGTCGTCGTGCCGGGCGGCGCCGGTGCGGGCGTGGGTGGCGTCGACCATGGCTAGTATTCAAGCAGATGGACCTCGACGCGCTCGCCTCAGCACGCCATGACGAATGGCAGCGGCTCGACGCGCTCGGCCGTGCGAACCGGCTCACCGGCCCAGAGGCCGATGAGCTCATCGAGCGCTATCAGGGTGTCGCCTCAGATCTCTCGCTCGTGCAGACGACCGTCGGGTCGACCGCGCTCGGCGACCGGCTCTCGATCTCGCTCGCGAAGGCGCGCCTGAAGTTCACCGGCGCGTCCGAGAACCCGCTGAAGCTCTTCACCCGCTTCGCGGTGGTCGACCTGCCCGCGGCCCTCTACCGGGTGCGCTGGCTGACGCTCGCGGTCGCCGTCGCGACCGTGGTCGTCGCCGGGCTGTACGCCTGGTGGATCGCCGCCGACCCGCGGGTGCTGGCGACGCTCGGCGACGAGGCCGAGTTGCAGCAGCTCGCCGACGAGGGGTTCGTGGCCTACTACTCCGAGAATCCGGCGGCGTCGTTCGCGGGCTCGGTCTGGACGAACAACGCGTGGATCGCCGCCCAGTGCGTCGCGTTCGGCATCACCGGCGTCTGGGTGCCCGTGGTCATCATGCAGAACGCGCAGAACCTCGGCGTCACGGCGGCGATCATGTTCGCCTACGACGAGGCCGACACGTTCTTCCTCTACATCACGCCGCACGGCCTGCTCGAGCTCACGTGCGTGTTCGTCGCGGCGGCCGCGGGCCTGCGCATCTTCTGGGCCTGGGTCGCTCCGGGCCGGCGTCCGCGCGGCGTCGCCCTGGCCGAAGACGCCAGGGCGCTGTTCACGGTCGCGATCGGACTCGTGTTCTTCCTCTTCGTCTCAGGACTCATCGAGGGTTTCGTGACCCCTGCACCGTGGCCGTGGCCGGTGAAGATCGGCATCGGCGTGCTCGCGCTCGGCGGATTCCTCGCGTACATGCTCGTCCTCGGGCGTCGCGCGGCGAAGGCCGGGGCGACCGGCGACCTCGACGAGTTCGAGGCGGGGGCGACCCGCATCGTCGCCGGCTGAACGCACGGCCCGTCGCCGCGGCATCCGCGGCCCGAGAAGCCGAATGGCGGATGCCCCGTGAGGACATCCGCCATTCGCGACCGCGTGCGCGGACTACGCCGAGAGCTTCGCGGCCCGGTCGAAGACCGCCTTGAAGATGAACCCGCCGATGACCGCGCCGAGGATCGGGGCGACGATCGAGAGCCAGACCTGGCCGAGCGCCTCGGTGCCGCCGTAGATCGCGGTCGCGATCGAACGGGCCGGGTTGAACGAGGCGTTCGTGATCGGGATCGCGATGAGCGCGAGCACCGTGAGGGTCAGGCCGATCGCGAGGGGCGCGAAGCTCGCCGCCGAACGCCCGGCGCTCGTGACGCCGAGGATCACGAAGAGGAAGACCGCGGTGGTGAAGGTCTCGGCGAGGAACGCCGAGACGACGCCGTAGCCGCCGGGGGAGAGCTCGTCGTACCCGGTCGAGGCGCCCTGGAAGACCGCCGAGTCGTAGCCGGTCGGGCCGTTCGCGACGATCAGGAGCAGCAGGGTGGAACCGAGTACCGCGCCGACGAGCTGGGCGGCGATGTAGGGGAACGCCTCCTTCCAGCCGAAGCGACCGGCGACCGCGAGCCCGAGGGTCACCGCGGGGTTGAAGTGGCCGCCCGAGATCGGACCGAACGCGTAGGCCGCGACGAGCACGCTGAGGCCGAGCGCGAGGGCGACGCCGAGGAACCCGACGTTCAGCCCGCCCTCGCCGCCGGCGAACCCGGCCGCGAAGATCGCGGTGCCGATGACGCCGAAGACGAGGATGAAGGTGCCGAGCACCTCTGCGGTGAGTTTCTGGGCCGTCGACGGTGCAGCGACGGCGGGAGCCGTGGCGACGGCGGGAGTCGTATCGGACATGACCGATCCTTTCGTAGGGATGGTGGGGAGAACACGAGTGATGCGTGTGGAACGGCGCGCCCCCCAGCTGCCGTTCGATGCGACGATATCCACCGCGCTGCGGCATGCACGGCACATTCACCCTCCATGTCCGAATCGTTATCCGAACCGACGCGCGGGCGACACACGTCGACGCATCGTGTCATCCGCGGCCCGGCGGCCGTCAGAGCAGGCCGGCCGACTTCAGCTCGAGATAGCGGTCGGCGAGCGCCGGGGGCAGGTCGTGCGGGGCCGCCGACACCGCGTGCGCACCCGACTGGCGGATCGCCGCGGCCACGCGGTCGACGTCGAGGCGCGCGCGCTCCGCGGAGGCGGCGAGGTAGGCCTCGTCGAGGGTCTCGCGGCGCCCTGCCGAGGCATCCGTCTCGGGGTCCTGCACCGAGGCGACGAGCACGGTGTGCCTCGCCGTCAGCTGCGGCAGCACCGAGAGCAGGCCGCGCGTGGACCCGGGGGAGTCGGCTGCCGTGAGCAGCACGACCAGCGCGCGTCGGCTCGTGACGGCTCGGATCTGCGCGGGCAGCCCGGTCCAGTCCGCCTCGATGAGCTCGGCCTCGACCCCGGCCATGGCGTCGACGAGGCGCGGAAGCAGCTGCGGGCCCGTGACCCCCGTCACGCGAGCGCGTGCGCGGCGGTCCCAGGCGAAGAAGTCGACGCGGTCGCCCGCATGGGTCGCGAGTGCCGAGAGCAGCAGCGTGGACTCCCACGCGGTGTCGAGTCGCGGCTCGTCGGCCACGCGCGCGGCCGCCGTGCGCGAGGTGTCGGCGACGATCACGATGCGACGGTCGCGCTCGGGCCGCCACGTGCGCACCATGAGCTTCGTGCCGCCGCGGGCCGCCGGATCGACGTGCCTGGCGGTCGCCCGCCAGTCGATCGAGCGCACGTCGTCGCCGCGCACGTACTCGCGGATCGAGTCGAACTCGGTGCCCTGGCCGCGCACGAGCATGGGCGTGCGCCCGTCGAGCTCGCGCAGGCGCGTGAGCCGCGACGGCAGGTGCACGCGAGAGTGGAACGGCGGCAGCACGCGCAGGCGCCCGGGCGCCGCGAGCGTCGCCTGACGGCACCACAGTCCCATCGGGCCCGCCGAGCGGATCGTCACCTGCTCGGTGCGCCGGTCGCCTCGGCGCCACGGGGTCAGCTGCAGTCGCAGGCTCCGTCGCTCGCCCGCGGCGATGCGGAGCCGGGTGCGGTTCGGACCGGCGACCCCGGCGGACGGCTCCCACCCGTCGCGCACGGTGGCGCGCAGCATCCGCTCGCCCGTGTTGACGACCGCGAGCGTCGAGGTGACGGGTTCGCCGAGGCGCACCCGCTCGGGCAGGTCGCGCTCGAGCGAGACCCGTCGCGGCGAGCCGGCGAGCGAGAGGTCGAGCACGCCCAGTCCGATCGACACGGCGAGCCACCCGAGCAGCGCGAGCCACGCGGCATCCGACCCTGAGAACCCCGCGACGACGACGGGCACGACGCCGAGGGCGACGAGCAGCACGAACCGACCGGTTACCTCCATGTCAGAGCGGCACCTGCACCTGCTGCATGATCGCGCGCAGCACCGCGTCGACCGAGACGCCCTCGAGTTCGGCCTCGGGCCGCAGCTGCACGCGGTGACGCCACACGGGCAGCAGCATCGCCTGCACGTGGTCGGGCGTCACCGACTCGTAGCCCGAGAGCCATGCCCACGCCTTCGAGGCCGCGAGCAGGCCGGTCGACGCGCGCGGGCTCACGCCGAGGCGCAACGACGGGCTGAGCCGGCTCGCGCGGGCCAGGTCGACGAGGTAGGCGAGCACGTCGTCGGAGACGCGCACGGATGCCGCGGCGAGCCGCGCGGCCTCGAGCTCGTCCGCGTCGAGCACCGCCTCGACGCCGGCCGCAGCGAGGTCGTGCGGGTCGAAGCCGTCTGCGTGACGTCGGAGGATCGTGAACTCGGCGTCGCGCTCGGGCACGTCGAGCACGAGCTTCAACAGGAACCGGTCGAGCTGCGCCTCGGGCAGCGAGTAGGTGCCCTCGTACTCGATCGGGTTCTGGGTGGCCGCGACGAGGAACGGCTCGGGCAGCGGGCGCGTGACGCCGTCGGCCGAGACCTGTCGCTCCTCCATGGCCTCGAGCAGCGCCGACTGGGTCTTCGGCGGCGTGCGGTTGATCTCGTCGGCGAGCAGGATGTTCGTGAACACCGGCCCCTCGCGGAACGCGAACTCGCCCGTGCGCGGATCGAAGGCGAGCGAACCCGTGACGTCGCCCGGCATGAGGTCGGGCGTGAACTGCAGGCGCCGGGTCTGCAGGTCGAGCGTGCGCGTGAGCGTGCGCACGAGCAGCGTCTTCGCGACGCCGGGCACGCCCTCGAGCAGGACATGCCCGCGCGCGAGGAGCGCGATGATGAGGCCGGTGACGGCGCCGTCCTGGCCGACGACGGCCTTGCCGACCTCGAGGCGCACGCGGTTCAGCGCCTCGCGCAGCCGGGCGTCGTCCGTGGTGCTCGTGGGGGTCGTGTCGGTCATCGCTGCCTTCCTGGCGGATCGTCGGTGGAGGTCTCGGCGGCCGGGCCGCCGTGCACTGCTCGGGCGGGGCGGACGGCCGCCGCCACGTCGTGTTCGAGGTCGTCGAGGGCGCGGGCGAGTGCGACGAATCGGCCGTCGCCGTCGGGCGCCTCGTCGACGAGCAGGTGCACGACGGATGTCGCCTCGCGCCCGGTCGCGGAAGCGGCGGCCTGCGCGATCGCCGTCGCGTCGGTCGTGCGCGGCAGGCGCAGCAGGGTCGCGAGCCGCCCGATCGCGGCCATGCGCATCTGGTCGAGCGCGTGCGTGCGCTGCGCGGAGCGCGCGTAGAGCCGGGCGCGACCCTGCGTGCTCTCGCCGGCGCGCACCGTGACGGGCAGTCGCTCGACGACGAGCGGGCCGAACCGGCGGCCGCGCCAGAGACCCGCCACCACGGTCACGACCGTCGCGAGCACGAGCACCGGGCTGACCCAGCCCGGCGTGAGCTCGCCGAGCGTGGGTGCGTCGACGGCCTCGGCGTCGCCGGGGCCGGGCAGGTACCAGACGAGGTCGCGCGTCGCCCCGAGCAGTCCGATCGCGAAGGCGGCGTTGCCCGCCTCGTCGATGCGCGAGTTCTCGAACACGGTGGTCGACGCGACGAGCGACACGGCATCGGATGCCCCGGCGACGCCATCGTCGCCCGCGCGGATCGCCGCGGCGAAGCCGTCGCCCTCGGCGAAGCAGCCGTTCCAGCCGGCCTCGCGGGCGTCGCCGTCGATCGTCAGCAGCCGCTGACCGTCTGAAAGCTCCTCGGCCCGTGTCGCGGCGCCGACCTCGCACGAGACGTCGTCGAGCGCGCCCTCGGCGGCACCGGCCAGCCGCACGCCGGGGGCGAGCTCTTCGAGCGCGCGGAACCCCGGCTCGACGACCACGAGCCGAGCGCCGCTGCCGGCCAGCTCGTCGAGGCGCGCAGCGTCGAGCGTGCCGAACTCGTCGTAGAGCAGCACCGTGGCGTCGCCGGCCCGGTCGACGGCGTCGAGCGCCGTGCCCAGCGAACGCGCGACCGCGACGTCGACGTCGTGCGCGCGGAGCACCTCGACCAGTGCGCCCGAGCCCGCAGCGCCCGGACTCTCGGGGTCGAGCCGGCCGCCGGGTGCGCCGATGCCGCCCTGCAGCACGAACAGCGCGACGACGCCGACCGCGAGCACGGCGGCGAGCACGACCCACGTGCGCCCGCGTCGGAACTGCGCGCGGGCCGTCGGGGTGATCGCCGCAGCGTCGCCCGCGCCGCCCGATCCGCCTGCGGGGGCCGGCGGAGTCGTCGACACGGGAGCGCCGGACGCCTCGGCCGAGGTCTCGACGGTGGGGGAGGCGCTCATCGGACCGCCCGGAATCCCGCGACGGATGCCGCGTCGGGGGACTCGGCGGCAGCAGGCGTCGGCCGGGCCGAGCGCAGTCGAGCGTCGAGCGCCGTCATGCGCTCGGACGCCGTCGCGTCGCCCGCGTCGCCCAGGTAGCGCACCCGGTCGAACGCGTCGGCCGCCGCGGACAGCTCGACGCGCAGTTCGGGGAAGGGCCGCGCCGCGGCATCCGCCACCGCGTGGGCCGTCGTGCCGGGGTGCACGTGCACGAGCTCGCGCTCGACCAGTTCGCGCACGATCGCCCGGAATCGCTCCTCGATCGCGAGCGGCCAATCGAGCGCGCGTGCGGCGGCCTCTGCCGCACGCCGGATCGTCGCGGCGTCGCGCAGGTCGCCCTCGAACGCCGGAGCCCCGACGGAACGGCGGCGACGACGGAGCCGAGGCAGTCCGAAGACCAGCAGGCCGACGAGCACGAGCACGAGCGCGACGAGCACGACGATCAGGGCGACGACCTCGCCGGGCACCGCGCCGGCGCCGTTCAGCAGGTCGGCGAACCAGTCGCGGACGGCCTGGGCGAAGCGGTCGAGCGCGTTCGGCTCGGCTGCCCGGTATCGCGGCTTCGAGAGCTCGTCGAGCACCCAGCGACGGGCCTCGTCGGCGTCGGGATCGAGCGGATCCGCCCGGACGCCGAGCGCGCGCACCGCCGCGACCGCGATCATGCGAGGGCGCCGCCCGACGGCACCGGGCCGGACTCCGGCGCCGCGCCGGGCACCGCCCATGGGTCGCCCACGGGCTGCCCCGCGTCGCGGAGCTCGACGTATCGGGCGAGCTCGAGGTCGAGGCCCTCGGTGCGCATGCGCAGGTCGATGTAGATGACGCCGATGACGGCCGCCTGCACCACGGTCGTGATCGCCCCGATGATCACCGACAGCACCGTCGTCACGACCGCCAGCACGATCGTGATCGCGATCGCCGAACCCGCGTTCGTCGGATCGATGAGTGCCGGAAGCAGGCCGCCGATGAAGGAGATCGGCTGCACCACGACCTGGGAGGCGACGTTCAGGATGAGCCCGACGAGCAGCAGCGTGCCGAGCGTGCGCCAGAAGTACCCGATCGTCAGCCCCCATGAGCGCCGCATGGCCGTCGCGATGCCCGCTCGCTCGAGCACGATGATGCTCGGCACGAGTGAGAGCCGCACGCCGATCCACCAGCCGAGCACGGCGAGCCCGAGGGCGAGCAGCACCACGATCACGATGCTCACGGCCAGCCCGACGGGCGAGGCGGTGATCGCGCCGAGCACGACGATGCCGATGAGCAGGGCCAGCACGACGAGCAGGGCGAGCGAGACGAGCAGGGTCCACCCGATCAGCGCGCCGATGCGCGGCAGGGCGCGGCGCCACAGGGCGCCGAGCGCGAGCTTCTCGCCCAGCGTGCCCGTGGCGACCTCGACGACCATGACCCCCTGCAGGAATGCGCCGGCGACGATCGAGACGCCCACGGCGAACAGCATCGCGAGCACGACGGCCGCGATCGACCCCGGCAGCAGCTCGTCGACCTCGGAGGGCTTCGCCCCGTCGAGCCGGCCGATGAACCACACGACGACCGGCACCATGACCGCGGCACCGAGCACGACGGCCGCGAGCTGCACGAGCAGGCCGCTGCCGAACGTGGCGGCCGGATTGCGCCGCAGCGTGCGGAACGGAGCCCAGAGCAGCGTGCCGAAGCCCAGCGGACGCAGCGGCAGCAGGCCCGGCTTCGGGGGAGCGGTCCAGGTCGGCCCGCCCTGGGGGCCGTATTGCGGCGGGGCGCCGTAGGGGGGCGGGGGCGCTCCGTAGGTCGGCTGCGCCACGGCATAGGGCGGCTGCGTCGCAGCATAGGGCGACTGCGGCGACTGCGGCGACTGCGGCGACTGCGGCGGCAGCGGAGGCGGCACCGGCACCACCGGCGCCTCGCCGAACTGCGGTGCGGCGGGCTCGGGCTGCGGCTCGGGCGCTCCGGGCGCTCGCCAGTCGTGTTCGGCCACCTCGTCGAGCTCCTTCCGCTGCGCATTCCCATGCTCGCATATCCGGAGGGCGGGGCACCGTTCGCGGTCGACCTCCCCGCGCTCCGAGCGCGCGTGCAGCGCCCGCCCGCGGCATCCGCCCCCATGACGGAGCGAGCGACTACGCTTGTGTGACCGGTCCACCGTGCCGGAAGGCGCAGATCACAGGAAAGAACCGATGACTTCACGCGTACTCGTCGTCGACGACGACACGGCCCTCGCCGAGATGATCGGCATCGTGCTGCGCACCGAGGGCTTCGACCCCGTGTTCTGCGGCGACGGCGCGAGCGCGGTCGCCGCCTTCCGCGAGAGCCGTCCCGATCTGGTGCTGCTCGACCTCATGCTGCCCGGAATGGACGGCATCGAGGTCTGCGGGCGCATCCGCGCCGAGTCGGGCACGCCGATCATCATGCTCACCGCCAAGAGCGACACCGCCGACGTCGTCAAGGGCCTCGAGTCCGGCGCGGACGACTACATGGTCAAGCCGTTCAATCCGAAGGAGCTCGTCGCGCGCATCCGCACCAGGCTGCGGCCGACGCCCGAGTCGTCGGCCGAGACCTACGCGGTCGGCGACCTGACGATCGATGCCGCCGGCCACGAGGTGCGCCGCGGCGACGACCGCATCTCGCTCACGCCCCTCGAGTTCGACCTCCTCCTCACGCTCGCGTCGAAGCCGCAGCAGGTGTTCACGCGCGAGATGCTGCTCGAGCAGGTCTGGGGCTACCACTACAAGGCCGACACGCGCCTGGTCAACGTGCACGTGCAGCGCCTGCGCGCCAAGGTAGAGCACGATCCCGACAACCCCCGCATCGTGATGACCGTGCGCGGCGTCGGCTACCGCGCCGGCGCGACCACCTGACCGGAATGGCCGCCGCCGACGACACCCGCGCCACCGGCTCGTGGCGGGGTCTTCCGCGGCGCCTCAGGGCCGCCGTCGCGTCGACGTGGCGACGGTCGCTCCAGGTCCGGACCGTCTTCATCACGCTCGGGCTGTCGAGCCTAGCGATCCTCGTCATCGGCCTCTACATCTCGTTCAGCGTCGCCTCGAACCTGTTCCAGGACCAGCGCTCGCGCGTGCTCGAGGCGTCGAACAACGCGACCACGGCCGCGCAGCTGATCCTCGACTCCTCCGACGCCGCCGACCGCGGGTCGCTGCAACTGCTCATGAAGGCGACGCTCGACACCGTCACGAGCATCGCCGGCACGAACGTCGTCGCGATCTTCCGCGACCCCGATGCCGCGGCGAACAGCATCGCACCGCCCGACCAGCTGAGCCCCGACCTCGCGGGGGTCATCTCGCCCGAGCTGCGGGAGCAGGTGCAGCGGCACGCCGAGGGCCAGTACTGGCAGTCGGTGGCGCTCGACAACGCCTCGGGCGGCACCGATCCCGGCATCGTGGTCGGCAGCGTGCTGCAGGTCCCCGCCGGTGCGGGGCGCTACGAGCTCTACCTGGGCTACAACCTCGCCGAGGCCCAGCAGACCCTCGCGTTCATGCAGATCACGGGCATCGTCGGCGCGATCGCGCTCATCGCGCTCCTCAGCGCCATCACGCTCGTCGTCGTGCGCGGCGTGATCGAGCCCATCCGCACGACCGCCTCGACGAGCCGCCGCCTCGCCGCCGGCGATCTCGGCGTGCGCATCCCCGAGCGCGGCGAAGACGAGCTGGCCTCGCTCGCGGCATCCTTCAACGGCATGGCCGACAGCCTGCAGGCGCGCATCAGGGAACTGGCCGAGCTCTCGGTCATGCAGCAGCGCTTCGTCTCGGATGTCTCGCACGAGCTCCGGACGCCGCTCACGACCATCCGGCTCGCCGGCGACGTGCTCTACGGGCAGCGCGAGGACTTCGCCGGGCCCACCGCACGAACGGTCGAACTGCTGCACACCCAGACCGAGCGGTTCGAGCGACTGCTCGGCGACCTGCTCGAGATCAGCAGGTACGACGCCGGATCCGTGACCCTTGCGACCGAGCCGACGAACCTGGTGCACCTCGCGGGCGACGTCATCGAGGAGATGAACGGGCTCGCGCGCGAGCGCGGTTCCGAGGTCCGGCTCGAGGCGCCGGGCGGGCACCTCGACGCCGACGTCGATCCGCGCCGCATCCGCCGCATCGTGACGAACCTGCTCGGCAATGCGATCGAGCACGGCGAGGGGCGTCCGATCGTCGTCGCGGTCGACAGCAACGCGACCGCGATCGCGCTGTCGGTGCGCGACTACGGCCTCGGCATGTCGGCCGAGGCGGCCGAGCGCGTGTTCGACCGGTTCTGGCGCGCCGACCCGAGCCGCGTGCGCACCATCGGCGGCACCGGGCTCGGCCTCGCGATCTCGCTCGAAGACGCGGTCGCGCACGACGGCCGCCTCGACGTCTGGTCCCACCCGGGTCAGGGCAGCGTGTTCCGGCTGACGTTGCCGCGCTCGGCGGAGGCGCGTGCCGATGCGCGAGCGGCCGAGGTCGAGTCCCCGCTGCCGCTCGAACCCCACGATCCCGAGGCCTCTGCACCGCCTCCCACGGCGTCAGTGGGTGCGATCAGGCTCGACGACGAGCGAGAGGTGCACGATGCGTAGACGATGGCTCCTTGCATCCGCCGCGGTGCTCGCGCTGCTGCTCAGCGGCTGCGTGTCGATCCCGAGCTCCGGCAAGGTGCAGCAGGGCGACCCCGCGCCGACCGACGCGTCGTCGCTCGACCTCGACATCATCGTCGATTCGCCGAAGGTCGACGGAACCCAGCGCGAGATCCTCGACGGGTTCCTGACGGCCGCCCTCAGCCCGCGCAACAACTACCAGACCGCCTACACCTTCCTGACCCCGACGTTCGCCGAGGAATGGCGCGCCGACGGCGGCACGACCGTCGACGTGTTCGCAGACCGCGAGTTCGACGAGGTCTCCGACACGCAGATCGACATGACGGCGACACCGGCCGCTTCGCTGCGCAACAACGGCCAGTACGAGGTCGCCACGTCGGCCACGCCGTTGCAGCTCAAGTACTCCTTCGAACAGGTCGACGGACAGTGGCGCATCTCGAGCGCGCCGCAGGGCATCGTGATCGACCAGGCGAACTTCTCCCAGGTGTTCCGCGAGTACACGCTCTACTTCTTCGACCCCACCTATCGCTACCTCGTTCCCGACTCGCGGTGGTTCGCCGGGCGCGATTCGGCGCAGACGAGCGTCGTGCAGGCGCTCCTCGGCGGTCCTGCCGAGTGGTTGGACCCTGGCGTCGAGACGGCGTTCCCAGAGGGCACCGAGCTCTCGCCGGCTGCCGTGCCGGTCTCGTCCCGCGTCGCAGAGGTCTCGCTCACCGGCGCGGCGTTCGACGACCTCTCGGCGGCGCAGCGCATGCAGCTGCAGCTCGACGAGAGCCTCATCGGCAGCGTTCGCAACGTCGGCAAGGTCGAGCTGATCCTGAACGGCGTCGAATCCGATGCCGGCGAGCCCTCCAACCCGGCCGTGCGCGACCCTCGCGTCGATCCCCGCCCGGTCGTCTTCGACGGCGAGGCGCTCGGTTACCTCTCCTCCTCCGGCGACGGCATCACGCCGATCGACGGGCTGTCGGAACAGGTCGTGCAGGCGGGTGCCGTCGGCGCTGCGATCGGGCCCGATGCCGAGTCTGCGGCGATCCTCACCTCCGACGGGGTCTCCGTGCTGACCGTCGGGGAGGACCCCCGTCCCCTCGACCCGCGCGCGGGACTCATCACGCCGGCGTACGACCGAGCCGGGATCATCTGGACCGTGCCTGCCGATTCGCCGAGCGACCTGGCCTGGTTCAGCTCCGACGGCCGCCTGAACGGACGCGTCGAGGTGCCGTGGTCCGGTACCTCGATCGCCGCGATCGAGGTGTCGCGCGACGGCACGCGGCTCCTCGCGCTGCTCGCCGACGGCACCGGAACGTCGTTCGTCGTCGCGGCGATCCATCGCGACGCCGATGGATCGCCCATCGAACTCGGCAGCACGGTGCTGCGGCTGGCCTCGGTCGACGGCGTTCCGCTCGACGTCGCCTGGGTCGACGGCCGCACTGTGGCCTCGCTCACGCGCACCGGAGGCGACGCCACGCGCATCGTGACGCAGTTCCTCGGCGGCGTCGCCTCCACGCGCGACGGGCCCGAAGGCGGCGCGCAGCTCGACGCGGCCAACAGCGTGCGCGACGTCCGGGTACGGCTCGGCTCGGGCGACCTGGTCGTGCAGAGCGGCGTCGGATGGCAGCCGCGGGCGACCGGCATCCGGTTCGTCGCGGCGCAGCTGCCGGGCTGATCCGCGCTCGACCGACGCGACCGGTCCTCCCCAGCACTCCCGAGATGCGGGGATGCGACCGACGTCGAACCTGCCCGATCGGATGCCGCGGCGGGCCGTCATGCTCGAGCCCGTGTCCGATGCATCCCGCGCTCAGAGCCTGCTGTCTCGTTCCTGGGCCGCGGGCGGCCGCATGGTCGTCGGCACGGCGTTCGCCGATGCGGTCGCAACCCTCCTGCCGGTGCGCTGCGCGGGGTGCGGCGTGCCCGACCGCGCGGTGTGTCCGCCGTGCCGTGCCGCCGCCCACGCCCGCCCGGCGCTCGTCGTTCGGGGCGACCTCGAGGTGCATGCCGGTCTCGAGTACGAAGGGGTCGTCGCCGCGCTCATCGGCGTCTACAAGGACGCCGGTCGGCCGGACGTCGCGAAGGTGCTCGCGCCGGCGCTGGCCTCGGCCGTCGGTGCGGCGCTCGCCGCAGCCCGCGCCGCGGCCCGCGCCGTCGCGGACCCGGGCCCGCCCGCCTCGGCGTCCGCGCCCGGCCCACCGTGGGGCCCTGCCTCCCGGTCGGGTCGAAGCGCGCCGTCCGGCATCCTCATCGCGACGGTTCCTTCGACTGCAGGCGCGTTGCGTACGCGCGGCTACAGCCCCGTGTCGATGCTCCTCGCCGCATGCGGCCTGCGTGCTGCCCCCGTGCTGCGGCTCGCCCGCGAACGCGATGACCAGGCAGGGCTCGGTGCCGAGGCGCGCGCGGCGAACGCCGCAGGCGGGCTCGTCGCGCGCCGACGCCTCGACGGGCATCGGTTCCTGCTCGTCGACGACGTGCTCACCACGGGCTCGACGCTTCGCGAGGCGCGTCGGGCGCTGACCGCCGCAGGCGCATGCGTCGACGCCGTCGCCGTGCTCGCCGAGACCCCGCTCCGGCACGGGAGACGTTCAGGATCCTCTCGGTGAACGGGAGGTGACATCCGGAGGTTCGCAGACTACGGTGGCAGGACAGGCGTGGTCCTACCACCCTTCAGAACCGGGTGACACGTCGGTGGATGGAGGTCGTCATGGAACTGAACATCGTCGGACGAAACCTGGGGATCACTGATCGATTCCGCACCTATGCGACTGAGAAGTCGGAGAAGATCTCCAACCTCGCCGACCGTGCCATTCGCCTCGACGTGAAGCTCACGCGTCACCACGAGAAGAACGGCAACACCGGGCCCGACCGCGTCGAGCTCACGCTCGTCGGCAAGGGGCCCGTCGTCCGGGCCGAAGCCGACGGTTCCGACAAGTACGCGGCGTTCGACGTCGCCCTCGGCCGCCTGCTCGAACGCATCCGCCGAGCGAAGGACCGGCGCAAGGTCCATCGAGGGCAGCATCGACCCACGTCGATCCGCGAGGCCACCGATCTCGGATTCGCCGAGGTGGGCGTGCAGGCTGCACGGCCCGAGGTGCTCGAGCAGGTGCGAACCGGGTCGATCCCGGTGATCGAGGAGAGCGCACCGGTGCTCGAGGAGGACGACGTCTACTGCCCGGTCGTCATCCGTCGCAAGATCTTCGCGACGGCACCCATGACCGTCGACGACGCGCTCTCCTTCATGGAGCTCGTCGGTCACGACTTCTACCTGTTCGTCGACTCCGAGACCGGGCGACCGAGCGTCGTCTACCGTCGCAAGGGCTGGGACTACGGTCTCATCGGCCTCGACGAGAACGCAGATGCGTTCGACGACGACGAAGAGGTCCCGCTGCAGCGCGCGAGCGCCTGACAGCCGCATCCGTCGCCCCGAGGAGGGCGGGCAACGCCACCGACGCCGGTCATCGACGTCGGTGGCGTTCGTCGTTCGGGGCGCGAGGCCGCCCGAGGCCGGCCGAAGTGGCCTGATGCGACGGCGTTGCGCGGCCCGCCGCGTTCGCGACGGGCGAAGTCGACGGGGCGCGTCACAGGCCGCTCGCCGGGGTCGCCCAGCCCGGTGCCCGCTAGCATGGCTATGATGCCGTCGATACGGCGAAACCGGCGCGCCTTCGGCCGTTCCACCCGAGGGACGCTCCACCGAGAACATGGTGCGCCGCAATGACAGGAGAACATTCGTGGCTTCGATTCTGGAGAAGGTCCTCCGCGTCGGAGAGGGCCGAACCCTCAAGCGACTGCAGAACTACGCGGCGGCCATCAACGCGCTCGAAGACGACTTCAAAGACCTCAGCGACGAGGAACTGAAGCACGAGACCGTCGAGTTCCGCGAGCGCTACGCCAACGGCGAGTCGCTCGACGACCTGCTGCCCGAGGCGTTCGCCGCGGTGCGAGAGGCGAGCCGCCGAACCCTCGGTCTGCGCCACTTCGACGTGCAGCTCATGGGCGGTGCGGCCCTGCATCTCGGCAACATCGCCGAGATGAAGACCGGTGAGGGCAAGACCCTCGTGGCGACGACGGCCGCATACCTCAACGCGCTCGCGAGCCGCGGTGTGCACGTCATCACCGTGAACGACTTCCTCGCGAGCTACCAGTCCGAGCTCATGGGGCGCGTGTTCCGCGCGCTCGGCATGACGACCGGATGCATCGTGGCCGGCCAGACCCCGCAGGTGCGACGCGAGCAGTACGCCGCCGACATCACCTACGGCACGAACAACGAGTTCGGCTTCGACTACCTGCGCGACAACATGGCGTGGCAGGCCTCCGACATGGTGCAGCGCGGCCACTTCTTCGCGATCGTCGACGAGGTCGACTCGATCCTCATCGACGAGGCGCGCACGCCGCTCATCATCTCCGGCCCCGCTTCGGGCGAGGCCAACCGGTGGTTCGCCGAGTTCGCGAACCTCGCCAAGCGCCTCGTGCCCGGCGAGGACTACGAGGTCGACGAGAAGAAGCGCACCGTCGGCGTGCTCGAAGAGGGCATCGAGAAGGTCGAGGACTACCTCGGCATCGACAACCTCTACGAGTCGGCCAACACTCCGCTCATCTCGTTCCTCAACAACTCGATCAAGGCGAAGGCGCTGTTCAAGCGCGACAAGGACTACGTCGTGATGAACGGCGAGGTGCTCATCGTCGACGAGCACACCGGCCGAATCCTCGTCGGTCGCCGCTACAACGAGGGCATCCACCAGGCGATCGAGGCGAAGGAGGGCGTGCAGGTCAAGGCCGAGAACCAGACCCTCGCGACCGTCACGCTGCAGAACTACTTCCGCCTGTACGACAAGCTCTCGGGCATGACCGGTACCGCCGAGACCGAGGCCGCCGAGTTCATGTCGACCTACAAGCTCGGCGTCGTGCCCATTCCGACGAACAAGCCGATGCTGCGCATCGACCAGTCCGACCTCGTCTACAAGAACGAGGAGATCAAGTTCGCGCAGGTCGTCGAGGACATCGTCGAGCGGCACCAGAAGGGCCAGCCGGTGCTGGTCGGAACCACGAGCGTCGAGAAGAGCGAGTACCTCTCGAGGCTGCTCGCGAAGAAGGGCGTCCGCCACGAGGTCCTGAACGCGAAGAACCACGCTCGCGAGGCGGCGATCGTCGCGCAGGCCGGCCGCTACGGCTCCGTCACGGTCGCCACGAACATGGCAGGCCGCGGCACCGACGTCATGCTCGGCGGCAACGCCGAGTTCCTCGCCGTGCAGCAGATGCACGAGAAGGGCCTCAGCCCGGTCGAGACCCCCGAAGAGTACGAAGCGGCCTGGGACGACGTGTTCGACGCCGTCAAGGCCGAGGTCTCGACCGAGGCGGAGCGGGTGCTCGAGGCCGGCGGGCTCTACGTGCTCGGAACCGAGCGCCACGAGTCGCGCCGCATCGACAACCAGCTGCGCGGCCGTTCGGGCCGCCAGGGCGACCCCGGCGAGAGCCGGTTCTACCTCTCGCTCACCGACGACCTCATGCGGCTCTTCAACGCCGGCGCGGCCGAGAGCCTCATGGCGCGCGGCGTGCCCGACGACGTGGCCATCGAATCGAAGGTCGTCTCGCGGGCCATCCGTTCGGCGCAGTCGCAGGTCGAGGCGCGCAACGCCGAGATCCGCAAGAACGTGCTCAAGTACGACGACGTCCTGAACCGCCAGCGCGAGGCGATCTACGGCGACCGTCGGCACGTGCTCGAGGGCGACGACCTGCACGAGCGCACGCAGCGGTTCCTCGAAGACGTCATCGACGAGGTGCTCGACTCCCACACCGCCGAGGGCAACCCCGACGAGTGGGACTTCGATGCGCTCTGGACCGAGCTCAAGACGCTCTACCCGATCGGCATCACGATCGACGAGGTCGTCGCAGAGGCCGGCGAGAAGGGCCGCGTCAACCGGCAGTTCATCCGCACCGAGATCATGTCCGATGCGAAGCTCGCGTACGAGCGGCGCGAGCAGCAGCTCGGCAGCCCGGCGATGCGCGAACTCGAACGCCGCGTCGTGCTCTCGGTGATCGATCGCCGTTGGCGCGACCACCTCTACGAGATGGACTACCTGAAGGACGGCATCGGCCTGCGCGCCATGGCGCAGCGCGACCCGCTGGTCGAGTACCAGCGCGAGGGCTACGCGATGTTCCAGCAGATGATGGGCTCGATCCGCGAGGAGACCGTCGGGTTCCTCTTCAACCTCGAGGTCGAGGTCGCGCCGCAGGGCGTCGGCACGATCGAGGCGAAGGGGCTCACTCGCTCCGATGCCCCCGCCGACAAGCTGAGCTACACCGCGCCGAGCGACTCCGGTGGCGTCGAGGTGCGCAACCAGCGCGGCCAGGTGCAGCAGGCGGCCACCCAGCGCGCCCGCCGTGCCGTCGCCCAGTCCCAGACGCAGCCCGAGGCGCCCGCCGAGCAGGCACGCGGTGCCTTCGGGCAGCGCGGCGACGGAACAGCGGCCCCGCAGAACCGGTCAGAGCGTCGTGCCCAGGAGCGCAAGGGCAACTGAGCATGCTGAGAGCGGGCCGGCCATCCGATCGGATGGCCGGCCCGCTCTCGTTGTCGCTTGCGGTTCTCGTCTTCGACGTTCAGCGCTTCGGGCGCTCGTCGTCGACGGTCAGAGCACCGTGATCGCGCTCGCGCGCCAGCGCTGGTCGAGCCCCTCGAGGCGGATGGCCACCGCACGCGCCCGGTGCGGCTGATGCACCATCACCACCGCTTCGACGACGCCGTCGGCGGGTTCGGTGCAGATCACGCGACCGATGCGGAAGACCGGGCGCTGGGGGGCCACGCCCTTCGCCCGTCGCGACCGATTCGCGAGCACCACGCGCATCGACAGGCTGCGGTAGACGTCATCGGTGACCCACCTGGCCAGCTGCTCGAGATCGCGCGCTCCGGCCATGACCTCGACGACGCAGTGCGTCAGGCTCTGCAGCACGGCACCGGGGTCGGGCAGTTCGTCGCGCCGCGAGGCCTGCGGGCCGAAGAACTCGTCTTCGTCGATGTACGAACCGGAAGTGCGAGCGTCGGCGAGCAGGGCGGGGCGTGCGGGCATCTGTGCTCCATCGGGAGGGCGGTGAGGGCATCGAGGGCGGTGGGGGCATCGCCCCCGAACGGGGGTCGCGTCGGGCTGCCCTGCGACGAATGTATGAGCGCCGCGGAATACGTGTCAAGAGCGTCTTTCGACCTGTGGAGAACCGGGCTCCGGGCGTGGTCATGAACGGTAACGTGCCTGCATGCGGTGGGACCTCCTGTTCGACGACCTGGAGGCGCGACTCGATCAGGAGCAGCGCGACGAAGAGCGCGCCCTCGCCCTCGAGGAGGAGCGGCTGCGTCTCGGCAGGTTGAGCCTCCGCGACCGCCTCGCCGGCATCGCCCGTGCGATCGACGACGGCGTCGCGGGCTTCGTCCGCATCGAGGTGCGAACGGGGCAGACGCTCGCCCTGAGGCCCTCGGCGTTCGGCCGCGACTGGGTGACCGGCGATCATCTCGACGGCGACCGCACCGGGCGACACTGCATCGTGCCGCTCGACGCGATCGCGGCGATCCTCGCCGGCCCGACCCTGCTCGAACGGAGCCTCGAGCCGAACGGCACGGCTGCGTCGGGTCTGACCGACCGCATGGGCATGGCCATTCCCCTGCGCGATCTGAGTCGTCGTCGGGCTGCGGTCCACGTGCTCACCGAGGGCGGCAGAGTGCACGGAACGATCGACCGGGTCGCGCGCGACCATCTCGATCTCGCGGTGCACCCCGCCGGCACTCCGCGTCGCGAGCGCGAGGTGCAGGGATACCGCATCGTGCCGTTCGACCGGATCCTGCTCGTGTCGTTCGGACCGCCGGCCTGAATCGTCGCAGGCGAGGCGCGTGCGAGGCGCGTACGACGCGCCCGCTAGGTCGCCCCGTGCGGCAGCGGAGGGACCGCGTCAGCTGTGCAGGCGACGCGGACCGAGCGTGGTCACGTTCGAGAAGTCGGCCACGTCGGCGAACTCGCCCTGCTGCCACAGGGCGGCGCGGCGGGTCTGCTCGAGCCGGAAGTCGATCCAGATCTCGAGCTGCGTGCGCTCGATGCGCCAGGGCCCGGCGTCGCCGACGCGGATGGCCGGGAGCTCGCCGGACCGGATGAGCTCCGTGATGGTGGCCGCATCGACCTCGAGCAGCTGCGCGGCGTCGGCGATCGACAGGAAGCGCCCCAGTTCGCTCGCATCGGATGTGCTCATTTCTCGATTATCGACCGGGCGAGGTCACCGGCGACCCGGTGTGGATAACTTCACGGCGATTCGGCAGGCATCCGGAACGATGGTCCGAGTGCGGCGGTGGACGCCGCCGAAGGGAACATCATGCCTCGTCGCCCGGAGCGCGGATCCGTCCGCATCGACCCGCGCCTCATCATCGGCGTCGTGCTCATCGTGGGCTCGACGGCCGGCGTCTTCGCCCTCGTCAGCGGCCTCGACGAAGCGACCGAGGTGTACACGGCAGCCGAGACGCTCACCCCCGGCGATCGCGTCCGCGCGGGCGACCTCGTGGTCGAGCGCGTGCGGTTCGGCTCGAGCGAGGCGCGCTACCTCGAGCCCGACGCGCTGCCCGAAGACGGGCTGATCGTCACGAGCACCGTGCGCGAGGGCGAACTGGTTCCGCTCGCCTCGGTCGACGACCTCGACCGCGCGGGCCTGGCCACCGTGGTGGTCACGAGCCGCACGGCGCTGCCCGGGGGCGTCGACCGGGGCAGCGTCGTCGACGTCTGGTCGGCACGTCGGATCGAGCGCGGCGAGTACGAGCCGCCCGCCGTGCTCGTGCCCGAAGCCGAGGTCGCCGAGGTCGCCGGCGGCGGTGGCATGGTCGACGACGGCAGCATCACCGTCGAACTGCTCGTGCCCCGCGATCGCGTCGCGGCGCTGCTCCAGGCGCTCGCGGCCGAAGACGTCATCGACCTGATCCCCGCGCGACCGTCGGCCGAGCGGTGAGCCGGCTCGCCTTCGCCCTCGATCCGTCGACCGAGGATCGACTCCTGCCCGACGCGGTCGAGCACGGTCACCTCGTGGTCGCGCGAGCGCTCCAAGTCGACGAGCTCATGCGGGGCCTCGACGCGATCGCGCCCGACGTCGTGCTCGTCGGCGCCGGCCGCGCGTCGCTGAGTCCCGACCTGATCGAGGCCTGCGACGTCCGCGGCATCCGAATCGTCGCACTCGCGGCGAACGATGCGGAGCGGGGGCAGGCGCGTGGACTCGGATTGCACGAGGTGTTCGACGTCTCCGCCGGGTGGCGGGAGCTCGAGCCCATCGTCAGCGGCGGGGTGCCGGTCCCGGCGCGATCGTCCGGTGGGCCGGCGCCCGACGCCGTCGGGCCGGCCCCTGCGACCGTCATCGCCGTGTGGGGCCCGGCCGGCGCGCCCGGACGCACGACCGTGGCGGTGAACGTCGCCGCCGAACTCGCGGCCGCCGGACACCGGGTCGCGCTCGTCGACGCCGACCCCTACGGCGGCGCCGTCGCACCCTCGCTCGGGCTGCTCGACGAGGCGCCCGGGTTCGCATCGGCCTGTCGCCTGGCCGGGGCGGGAGCGCTCGACCACGCCGAACTCGAGCGCATCGCGCAGCGATACTCGTCGCCGCGGGCGTCGTTCGAGGTGTTCACGGGCCTCGTCGGGCCCAGCAGGTGGCCGGAGCTCGCCCGCGACCGGGTCGCGACCGCGCTCGGCGTGATCAGGGAGTGGGTCGACTACGTCGTGGTCGACACCGGATTCAGCCTCGAGCACGACGAAGAGCTCACGAGCGACCAGTTCGCGCCACGCCGCAACGCGGCGACGTTCGCGGTGCTCGGCCTGGCCGACGAGGTGATCGCCGTCGGCCTCGCCGATCCGGTCGGGCTGTCTCGCCTGCTCCGAGGCCACGTCGAGCTCCTCGACCTCGTCGACGCCGCCCGCGTGCGCGTGGTCGTGAACCGCGTGCGCACGAGCGCGCTGGGCATCGACGCCTACGGCCAGGTGCGCCAGACCATGCGACGGTTCGCCGGACTCTCCGACGTCGTCATGCTGCCGCACGACGGTCGGGCGGTCGATGCCGCGATCCTGACGGCGCGCACCCTCCGCGACGCCGCTCCGAGGTCGCCGCTGCACACCGCCGTGCGGGACTTCACGCAGGACGCGTTCCTGCCGGCGGCGCCGGCGGGGCTCCGCCGTCGACGCTTCGCGCCGGTCCGTGCCTCGGCCGGGATTCCGGCGACCTGATCGAGCCTCGGCGCGTCGAGCCGAGAAGGCCGACGAACCGCGAACACGGTGGCCGCGGCATCCGACCAGTACGCTTGAGGGGTGTCGACCCTCAGTGATCTCGTCCTCGCCCAGGGCCGCAGCAGTCAGGCCGATGTCGACTGGCTGCACATGCTCGTCGGCGACCTGCAGCTGCTCTCCGATCTGGCGTTCGCGGACATCGTGCTGTGGGTGCCCTCAGACGACGGCGAGTTCGTCGCCGTCGCCCACTCTCGTCCCTCGGGCGCTGCGACCCTCTTCTACCGCGACTTCGTGGGGCAGCCGATCAAGCCGCAGTGGCTCGAGCTCGTCGGCGAGGCGTTCACCGGCACTCGCATCGCCGACTCGTCGGCGCCCGACTGGTACGAGGAGATGCCGACCCGCGTCCGCGCGGTACCCGTGATGCGCCGTCTCGCCGCGACCGGCACCAAGGTGGCGCCCGAGCCCGTTGCGGTGATCACCCGGCACACGAACCTCGGCGCGACGCGTCCGCAGAGCCGGCAGGAGCTCACGTTCAACGAGTGCGCCGACGAGCTGTTCGAGATGATCGCCTCCGGCGACTTCCCCGACCTCGGCGCCCCCACCGGACCGCGGCGCGGTGCCCCGCGCGCCTCCGACGGGCTCATCCGGCTCGACGTCGACGGCATCACGACCTTCGCGAGCCCGAATGCGCTGTCGGCGTTCAACCGCATGGGCTTCGACGACGAGCTCGAGGGTGAATCCCTCGCCGCCGTGACGACGCGCCTGCTCACCGGAAAGCTCGTGGTCGACGAATCGCTGCCGCTCGTCGTGACGGGCCGGGCGCCGTGGCGCACCGACGTCGAGTCCCGGGGGGTCACGGTCTCGCTTCGCGCGATCCCGATCCGCAGGCGGGGCGAGCGCATCGGCGCCATCGTGTTGAGCCGCGACGTGACCGAGCTGCGCCATCAGGAGCAGGAACTCATCACCAAGGACGCGACGATCCGCGAGATCCACCACCGCGTCAAGAACAACCTGCAGACCGTGGCCTCGCTGCTGCGCATCCAGGCCCGCCGCACGCACTCCGACGAGGCGCGCGAGGCGCTGACGCAAGCCATGCGCCGAGTCGGCGCGATCGCGGTCGTGCACGACACCCTCTCCGAGGGGCTCACCCAGAACGTCGACTTCGACGCGGTGTTCGACCGCGCACTGCTGCTCGTGGCCGAGGTCGCGTCCGCGCACAACACGACCGCCCACCCCAAGCGCACGGGGTCGTTCGGGGTGCTGCCCAGCGAGTACGCGACGCCGCTCGCGCTCGCGCTGACCGAGCTCGTGACGAACGCGGTCGAGCACGGCCTGGCCGGTCAGGAGGGCGACGTCGAGATC
Source organism: Agromyces sp. CF514 (assembly GCF_900113185.1). Classification (NCBI taxonomy): domain Bacteria; kingdom Bacillati; phylum Actinomycetota; class Actinomycetes; order Micrococcales; family Microbacteriaceae; genus Agromyces; species Agromyces sp. CF514. Next base: position 823,258 of record NZ_FOZD01000002.1, read on the forward strand.
AGCGCCGACCGGTCGGACACCATGCTGACGGTGCAGGTGCGCGACACCGGCTCCGGACTGCCCGAGGGCAAGGTCGGCGAAGGGCTCGGCACGCAGATCGTGCGCACGCTGATCCAGGGCGAGCTGGGCGGCACCATCGACTGGCACACGGTCGTCGGCCGGGGTACGGAGGTCACGATCGAGGTGCCGTTGCGCTGGATCAAGCCGGTCTGACGGGCGGATGCCGCGCGGCGGCCGAACGGGTGTGCCGCAGCGGCGTCGTCGTGCACGGGACATCCGCGGGGGTCGCCCGGTGCGCGACCGGCGCGCGCCCCCGGTCGATGGAGTGAGGCTCCGGTCGGTGCAATGAGGGCGGACCCGAGCAGACCGAGGGCGGGAAACGCCGTGGGCATGAAACGACGCCGCGGCCCGAAGGCCGCGGCGTCGCTCGGTGCTGTGGTGCAGGCTGGGTCAGCCGGCGCGGCGTGCGCGCGCGGCACGGCGCTTGAGGGCGCGGCGCTCGTCTTCGCTGAGTCCACCCCACACGCCCGAGTCCTGGCCGGTCTCGAGGGCGTACTGGAGGCAGATCTCGGTGACGGTGCATCGGGCGCACACGGCCTTCGCCTTCTCGATCTGGTCGACTGCGGGACCAGTGTTGCCGACCGGGAAGAAAAGCTCCGGGTCAGCCGTGAGGCAGGCGGCCTTGTCGCGCCAATCCATGAAGATGCTCCTTGCGATGTGTTTCGTTTGCAGACGCGCACGATTGCGCAAGCCGAAGCCGGCTGTGCTGCTTGGGGGAAAGGCCGAATCACGGGAAGTAGGATCGGTATCGATCGGCTCACGTCCCTGTGAGCATCAATTCGGCCTCATAAATGTTCGCATAGCGACGAGGCCGAATCAATAGCCGTGAATGGGATATCGCTGTGAATACCGACGAGAACGACGCGAACATGCCGCAGAACGCATCCGATGCGGGCGGCGTGCGCGCCGCACTGGCCACGGTCTCGATCGTGCTCTTCCTCGAAGCGGCCGGCCTGGCGGCAGTCGTCGTCTGGCTGGTCGTCGACCTGCTCTCGCTCGCACCGTCGTCGTATGCCACGGCGATCGCCCTGCTCGTGCTCGTCGTGCTCGCGGCCGCGTGGGTCGGCGCAGCGGCGATCGGTTCGCTGCGTCGCGCACCGTGGGCGCGTGCGTCGGCGATCGTGTGGCAGGTGCTGCAGGTCTCGATCGCCGTCGGGGCCTTCCAGGGCATGTTCGCCCGCGCCGACATCGGGTGGGTGCTGCTCGTGCCGGCGATCACGGTGATCGGGCTGCTGCTGTGGACCCCGGTCCGCATGGCGTACACGCGCGACGACGCGGAACGGGCGCCGCACGGCGCGTGAACGTCGTGGGGCGCCCGTGGGGCGCCGGTCCCGGCCCGCGCGATCGCGTCGGGTGCCGGAGGCGGTGCTAGCCGTCGAGTCCCAGCTCTCGTCGCACGCGCGCGACGTGCCCGGTGGCCTTGACGTTGTACCAGGCGTGCTCGATGACGCCGTCTGCGCCGATCACGAGCGTCGAGCGGATGGATCCGACGTAGGTCTTGCCGTAGTTCTGCTTCTCGCCCCAGACGCCGTAGCGCTGCTGCACGGCGACATCCTCGTCGGAGAGCAGCGTGAAGTTCAACCCGTCGCGCTCGGCGAACCGGGCGAGCTTCTCGACCGGGTCCTTCGAGACGCCGACGACGCGTACGCCGGCCGAGGCGAACGAGTTGAGGTTGTCGCGGAAGTCGCAGGCCTCGGTGGTGCAGCCGGGGGTCATCGCCTCGGGGTAGAAGTAGAGCACGACGCGTTCGCCGCGCAGCTGCGAGAGGGTGACGGGGGTGCCGTGCTGGTCGGTCAGGGTGAAGTCTGGTGCGAGGTCGCCGGGGGCGAGTCGTGCGTCGGTCATGCCTCCATCGTGACACGGGTTCGATGGGGGAGTGCCGGATGCCGGTGGCCGGCGCACGGCGCGACGCGTCCCTCTTGCGGCCGTGCGGACTGCAGACGCGCGCGACGGTCGGCATGCTCCGCGACCGCGCCGGCGCGGTTCAGCGGAACGTCTCGAGCAGCCGCTGGAGGGAGTCGAGCCGCGCACGACCGGTGTCGCCGAGTTCTCCGGCGTCGACGGCCTCGATGATCGCGCAGTCGGGTGCGTCGGGCAGGTGCGTGCACCCGCGGGGGCAGTTCTCGGCGACCGCGGCGAGGTCGCTGAACGCGCCGAGGATGTTCGACGGGTCGACGTGTCCGAGGCCGAAGGACCGCACGCCGGGAGTGTCGATGACCCAGCCGCGCCCCGCGGAGGATTCGAGGCGCAGCGACACGGTCGAAGACGAGGTGTGCCGTCCGCGCCCGGTCACGGTGTTGACGACGCCGGTGGCACGGCGGGCGCTCGGCACGAGCGCGTTGACCAGAGTGGACTTGCCGACGCCCGAATGGCCGACGAAGACCGTGCGATGGTCGACGAGTTCGGCGGTGATCTCGTCGAGCGGCATGTCGTCGGTGCGCGAGCGGACGATCGGGAGGTCGAGGCCCGCGAAGTTCTCGAGGAACTCGGTCGGGTCGGCGAGGTCGGTCTTCGTGATGCAGAGGATCGGCTGGATGCGCGCGTCGTAGGCGGCCACGAGGTAGCGGTCGACGAGGCGGATGCGCGGTTCGGGGTTGGCCGCGGCGACGACGATGAGCATCTGGTCGGCGTTGGCGACGATGACCCGCTCGACGTCGTCGGTGTCGTCGGCGCTGCGCCGCAGGAGCGTGCTGCGTTCGCGCACGCGGACGATGCGGGCGAGCGTGCCGTCTTCGCCGGTGGTGTCGCCGACGAGATCGACGTGGTCGCCCGTGACGACGGACTTGCGGCGCAACTCGCTCGCGCGAGCCGCCGTGAGCGTGCGCTCCTCGGGCTCGTTCTCCTCGACGAGCACGGTGTACCGCCCGCGGTCGACGCCGAGCACGAGCCCCACGACGGCGTCGGCGTGCTGCGGGCGCGTCTTGGTGCGCGGCCGACTGCCGCGCCGATTGGGACGCACGCGCACGCTCGACTCGTCGAACTCGGGTTCGTCGTCGTCGCCGTCGTCCCACCAGCTCATGCGAGCATCTGCTCCCAGAGGCCGGTGAACTGCGGCAGGGTCTTGCCCGTCGAGCCGATGTCGTCGACGATCACGCCGTCGACGGCGAGACCGACGATCGCGCCCGTCGTGGCCATGCGGTGGTCGGCGTACGCGCGCCAGGGCCCGCCGTGCAGCGGCGCGGGCACGATGTGCAGGCCGTCGTCGAGTTCGCGCACGTCGCCGCCGAGCCCGTTCAGCTCGGCGGCGAGCGCGGCGAGCCGGTCGGTCTCGTGATGGCGGATGTGCCCGATGCCCGTGATGGTGCTTGGGCCGTCGGCGAAGGCCGCGAGCGCGACGAGGTTCGGCACGAGCTCGCCGGCCTCGGACAGGTCGAGCTCGACGCCGTGGATGCCTCGGCCGCCGTCGGCCGAACGCGCGGGCGCGTGCACGGTGAGACGGTCGCCCGTGCGCTCGACGCGGGCGCCGAAGCGGGGGAGCAGGTGCTCCAGCTGCGCGCCGACCTGCGTCGTCTGCTCGGGCCAGCCGGCGATCGTGACGCTGCCGCCGGCGACGACTGCGGCGACGAGGAACGGGGCGGCGTTCGAGAGATCGGGCTCGATGGCGACGTCGATCGCACGGATCGGGCCGGGCTCGACGACCCATCGGCCGGGTTCGGGAGAGGAGACCTCGATGCCGCGCGCGCGGAGCGTCTCGATGGTCATCTCGATGTGGGGCAGGCTCGGCAGGCGTTCGCCCGTGTGCCGCAGGTCGAGGCCGCGCTCGAAGCGGGCCGCCGAGAGCAGCAGGCCCGACACGAACTGGCTCGACGCCGAGGCGTCGAGTTCGACCACGCCGCCCTCGACGCGGCCCGTGCCGTGCACGGTGAACGGGAGGGCGCCGCGGCGGTCGTCGTCGAGGTCGACGCCGAGTGCGCGCAGCCCTTCGATGGAGCCGCCCATCGGCCGACGCCGTGCCCCCTCGTCGCCGTCGAAGGTCGTCGGCCCGAGCGCGAGCGCGGCGACCGGCGGCACGAACCGCATGACGGTGCCGGCGAGTCCGCACTCGACGGTCGTGGAACCGAGCAGCTCGTCGGCCGGGATCACGCGGACGTCGTCGCCGAAGCCGCCCGCCCCCGGCATCCGCTCGAAGGTCGTGCCCAGGGCGCGGAGCGCGTCGACCATGAGTTCGCTGTCGCGGGACCAGAGCGGTGCGTGCAGCGTCGACGGGCCGTCGGCGAGGGCGGCGAGCACGAGTTCGCGGTTCGTCAGCGACTTCGAACCGGGCAACGCGAGCACCGAGTCGAGGGGGCCGCTCGCGACGGGCGCGAGCCAGCCCGGGTCGGGCTCGGTCTCTCGGCGGTCGCCGTACGGATCGAACTCGGGCTCGGAATACTTCGAGATCTGCATCGGTTACCAACAGTAGCGTTCGCGAACGCAGAAGGAGTTGATGCGCGTGCCGGTGGCAGAACTGCGGAACCCGATGACCTCGGCGTCGGTCGTCCCCCGATCGACCCGTCGGCGCAGGGTGGCGGCTCAGGGCGACAGCCTAGGATGGCCGGTGATGACTGGCGACGAGATCGACACCGCACCGGAGTCCGAGCGTCCGCTCGGCGAACTGTTCGAGGAGCAGGCGCTGCCCTTCCTCGATCAGCTGTACGCCGCTGCGCTGCGCATGACGAAGAACCCCGCTGACGCGCAGGACCTCGTTCAGGAGACCTTCGTCAAGGCCTATGCCGCCTTCGGCCAGTTCACGCAGGGCACCAACCTCAAGGCGTGGCTGTACCGCATCCTCACGAACACCTTCATCAACACGTACCGCAAGAAGCAGCGCGAGCCGTATCAGGGCACGATCGACGAGCTCGAGGACTGGCAGCTCGGCGGCGCCGAGTCCACGACCGCGCGCTCGACGCGATCCGCCGAGGCCGAGGCGATCGACCACCTGCCCGACAGCGCCGTGAAGGACGCACTGCAGGCGCTGCCCGAGGACTTCCGCCTCGCGGTCTACTTCGCCGACGTCGAGGGGTTCTCGTATCAAGAGATCGCCGACATGATGAACACCCCCATCGGGACCGTGATGAGCCGACTGCATCGTGGCAGGCGGCTGTTGCGCGAGTCCCTCGCCGAGTACGCGAGCGAGCAGGGCATCGCCACCGCCGCGTCGGCGTCCACCCCCAAGAGGCAGAAGATGCCGAGGAGCCCGAAATGAACGACTGCGGCTGTGAGAAGGCCCGCGCAGAGCTCGAGGAGTACCTGCACCACGAATTGGCCAGTGCCGATGCCGCGGACATCCGTGCGCACGTCGAGAACTGCCCAGACTGCTCGAACGAGGTCCGCGTCGGCGTCGCCATCACCGAGGTGATGCAGCGCGCCTGCAAGGAGAGCGCTCCCGAGACGCTGCGCACGCTCGTGCTCGCGCAGATCCGCACGGTGCAGGCCGGCCACGGGGTCGCCGCCGACTGACCCGCCCGGCCGGCTGACCCGCCGACGGGACGGTGCCGGGTGCATCGCCCACGCCTCGAGGGCGTCGAGCGGATCGACGTTCAACCATTCGACGGACGCCCGTGCACGCGCCTCGCGCGTAGCGTCGAGGGCGATGAACGAGAATGCTCCCGCCTCCACCCGTTCAGGTCGCGTGCCGACCTGGCTCAGGGTGCTCCTGCCCACCGTCTTGATCCTCGTCTGGTTCGCCGCGTTCGGCGCGGGAGGCGCCTCCTTCGGCACGCTGAGCGACGTCGTCGAGAACGACCAGGCGCAGTTCCTCCCGTCCTCGTCGGAGTCCGCCGAGGTGCAGGCGCTGCAGTCCGAGTTCCGGGGCGACGACGCGATTCCCGCGATCGTCGTCTACGCCCGTGACGGCGGGCTCACCGAGGGCGACCTCGCCGCCATCTCCGACGACGCCGAGGCGTTCGCCTCGATCGACGGCGTGCTCCCCGACGGCGTCTCGCCCGCGGTCGAGTCCGACGACGGCGAGGCGGCCGAGGTCTTCGTGCAGGTCGACACGGGTGCCGAGGTCAAGGAGGTCGTCGGCGAGGTGCGCGAGCGGGTCGCCGAGACATCCGGATCCGGCCTCGAGGCCGCGGTCACCGGACCGGCGGGCTTCACGACCGACCTCTCTGCCGCATTCGCCGGCATCGACGGGCTGCTGCTGCTCGTCGCGTTCGGCGCGGTGTTCCTGATCCTCGTGATCGTGTACCGCTCGCCGCTGCTGCCGTTCATCGTGCTCGGCACGAGCCTGACGGCCCTCTGCGCCTCGGTGCTCGTCGTCGTCTCGCTCGCGCAGGCCGACGTGCTCGTGCTGAACGGCCAGACGCAGGGGATCCTGTTCATCCTCGTGATCGGCGCCGCGACCGACTACTCGCTGCTCTACATCGCGCGCTACCGCGAGGCGCTGCACCAGCACGACCGGAAGTGGGATGCCACGTGGGCCGCCCTGCGCGGTTCGTGGGAGCCCATCCTCGCCTCGGGCGGCACGGTGATCGCCGGCCTGCTCATGCTGCTCGCGAGCGACCTCACCTCGAACAAGCTCCTCGGTCCGGTGTCGGCGATCGGCATCGCGTTCGCGCTGCTGACCTCGCTCACGCTGCTGCCCGCCCTCATGTTCTGGGCCGGCCGCGCGGCGTTCTGGCCCGTGCGTCCCAAGTTCGGCGCGCATGTCGAGGCCGACGACGTCGTCGCCCGCAAGGGCATCTGGCCCAAGGTCGCGCGGCTCGTGGCGCGCCGCCCACGTGTGACCTGGATCGTCTCGACCCTGCTGCTCGCCGTCATGGCGCTCGGCGTGACGCAGCTGAAGGCCGACGGCGTTCCCTCGAGCGAGTTCGTGCTCGGCCATTCCGAGGCCCGCGACGGCCAGGCGCTGCTCAGCGAGCACTTCCCCGGCGGCTCGGGCACGCCCGCCGTGATCATCGCCCCCGAAGCCGATCTCGACGCGGTCGCCGAGGTCGTGCTCGCGACCGCCGGCGTCGACTCGCTCTCGGTCGTCTCGGAGGACTCCCCGAGCGGATCGCTTCCGGTCACCGAGGACGGCATCCAGCCGCTCGGCCCTCCCGGAACCCCGGCGGGTGAACCGACCGTGGTCGACGGACTCGTGCAGCTCGACGCGACGCTCGCCGACGCGAGCGACTCGGATGCGGCCGAGGCGACGGTCGTCGCCCTTCGCGAAGGCCTCGAGGGCGTCTCGACCACCGACCAGCCCGTGCTCGTCGGCGGGGTCACGGCCGTCGCGCTCGATACGAAGGTCGCCTCGATCCACGACCGGAACCTCATCATCCCGCTCGTGCTCGGCGTGATCCTGCTGATCCTCATGCTGCTGCTCCGCGCGGTCGTCGCGCCGCTGCTGCTCATCGGCACGGTCGTGCTCTCGTTCGCCGCAGCGCTCGGCGTCTCGGCGATCGTGTTCAACGACGTGTTCGGCTTCGCCGGGGCCGACCCGGTCGTGCCGCTCTTCGGGTTCGTGTTCCTCGTCGCGCTCGGCGTGGACTACAACATCTTCCTGATGACGCGCGTGCGCGAGGAATCCATGAAGCACGGCACGCGCCAGGGCGTGCTGCGAGGCCTCGTGGTCACGGGCGGCGTGATCACGTCGGCCGGTCTCGTGCTCGCGGCGACCTTCGCGGCGCTCGGGGTGCTGCCGATCCTGTTCCTCGCGCAGCTCGCCTTCATCGTCGCGTTCGGCGTGCTGCTCGACACCTTCCTGGTGCGGTCGCTGCTCGTGCCCGCGCTCGCCTACGATCTCGGCCGGGTGATCTGGTGGCCGTCGAAGCTGTGGCGCGCCGGCCCCGACGTGGGCGAGCGTCGAGCGGATGTCGCCGCCGGCCTCGATGCCGACGTCGAACCGGAGTCCGGGGCGGCCGTGCACCACGCGGAGCACCGGGCCGACGACCGCGCGGAACACCGCGTCTGAACCGTCGGGCCCGGGCGGCCGAGGAACCGCCGGGGCCCGACGCCCGCGACCCGACCGGGGACGAGTCGCCGGGAACGAACGCAGAAGAGGGCGGATGCCATGCGGCATCCGCCCTCTTCGGGTGTTCAGTCGATCAGAGCGTGAGCGCGCGGCTCACGATGTCGGCCTGCTCGCCTGCGTGGCGCTTGGCCGAACCCGTCGCGGGAGAGGCCGACGCGGCGCGCGAGACGACGCGCACGGGCTTGTCGCCGAGCTTGTTCGTCTCGACGATGAAGTACGGCCAGACGCCCTGGTTCTCGGGCTCGTCCTGCGCCCACACGAACTCGGCGTTCGGGTAGCTGTAGGCGATGCGCTTCAGCTCGTCGGAGGGCAGCGGGTAGAGCTGCTCGAGCCGGACGAGCGCGATCTCGGGGTTCGGGTTCTTGTCGAGCTCCGAGAGCAGGTCGTAGTAGAGCTTGCCCGAGACGAAGACGATGCGCTTGACGGCGTCCTTGTCGGTGATGCGGGCGTCGTCGATGACCGGCTCGAAGCGGCCGCTCGTGAAGTCGGCCACCTCGCTCGTCGCGCCGCGCAGGCGCAGCATCGCCTTGGGCGTGAACACGACCAGCGGGCGGCGCGGGCGGGCGTACGCCTGACGGCGCAGCAGGTGGAAGTACGACGCGGGCGTCGACGGGCGCGCCACGGTCATGTTCTCTTCGGCGCAGAGCTGCAGGAACCGCTCGATGCGGGCGCTCGAGTGGTCGGGACCCTGGCCCTCGTAGCCGTGGGGGAGCAGCAGCACGACGCTCGAGCGCTGGCCCCACTTCTGCTCGGCCGACGAGATGAACTCGTCGATGATGGTCTGCGCGCCGTTGGCGAAGTCGCCGAACTGCGCCTCCCACAGCACGAGCGCGTCGGCGCGTTCGACCGAATAGCCGTACTCGAAGCCCATGGCCGCGTATTCGCTGAGGAGCGAGTCGTAGATCCAGAAGCGGGCCTGGTTCTCGGCGAGGTTCTGCAGCGGCAGCCACTCCTGGCCGTTGACCCGGTCGTGGAGCACCGCGTGACGCTGCACGAACGTGCCGCGACGGGCGTCCTGACCGGCGAAGCGCACGGGCGTGCCCTCGATGAGCAGCGAGCCGAGCGCGAGCAACTCGCCGAAGCCCCAGTCGATCTTGCCGTTGCGGCTCATGTCGACGCGCTTGGTGAGCAGCTGCTGGATCTTCGGGTGGGTGGTGAAGCCGGCCGGCTTGTTGCCGAACGCGTCGCCGATGGCCTGCACGACCTCGGTCGACACGCCGGTCGTCTCGAGCTCGCCCGTGGCCGGCGCCTCGTGATCGAACGACTCGGTCGCGCCGATGATCGGGATCGAGCCGGTCTGCGCGGCGTGGGTCTCGGCGAACGCCCGCTCCAGGCGGTCCTGGAAGTCGCGGTGCGCCTCTTCGTACTCCGCCTCGGTGATGTCGCCGCGACCGACGAGCGCTTCGGTGTACAGCTTGCGGACCGAGCGCTTGGCCTCGATGAGGGTGTACATGAGCGGCTGCGTCATCGAGGGGTCGTCGCCCTCGTTGTGGCCGCGGCGGCGGTAGCACACGAGGTCGATGACGACGTCGCGGTGGAACTCCTGGCGGTAGCGGAACGCGAGCTCCGCGACCCGTACGACGGCCTCGGGGTCGTCGCCGTTCACGTGGAAGATCGGGGCCTGGATCGTCTTCGCGACATCCGTCGAGTAGATCGACGACCGCGCGTCGCCCGGGACCGTCGTGAAGCCGACCTGGTTGTTGATGTTGACGTGGATGGTGCCGCCCGTGCGGTAGCCGCGCAGCTGCGACATCTGCATCGTCTCGACCACGATGCCCTGGCCGGCCATGGCCGCGTCGCCGTGGATGAGGATCGGCAGCGTCGAGAACGTGCCGATCGGCTTGCGGTCCTGCTTGGCGCGCACGATGCCCTCGAGCACGCCGTCGACGGCCTCGAGGTGCGAGGGGTTCGCGGCGAGCGACACGGGCACCTGGTTGCCGTCGTCGGCGGTGAACGTGCCCTCGGTGCCCAGGTGGTACTTGACGTCGCCCGAGCCCTGGCCCGAGGTGGTGCCCTCGAACTCCATGAACACCTGGCCGTACGTCTTGCCCGCGATGTTCGTGAGCACGTTGAGCCGGCCTCGGTGGGCCATGCCGATGGCGACCTCGTCGAGGTTCTCCTTGGCGGCGCCCTGCAGGATCTCGTCGAGCAGCGCGATGACGGACTCGCCGCCCTCGAGGCTGAAGCGCTTCTGGCCGACGTACTTCGTCTGCAGGAAGGTCTCGAACGCCTCGGCCTCGTTGAGCTTGCCGAGGATGCGCATCTGCTCGTCGTGCGTGGGCTTCTCGTACTTGCGCTCGACCTGCTCCTGGATCCACTTGCGCTGGTCGGGGTCCTGGATGTGCATGTACTCGATGCCGATCGTGCGGCAGTACGAGTCGCGCAGGACGCCGAGGATGTCGCGCAGCAGCGCCGTGCGGGTGTTGCCGAACCCGCCGGTCACGAACTCGCGGTCGAGGTCCCAGAACGTGAGGCCGTGGTTCTCGATGTTCAGGTCGGGGTGCGAGCGCTGCTGGTACTCGAGCGGATCGATGTCGGACATCATGTGGCCGCGCACGCGGAAGGAGTTGATGAGCTCCTGGACGCGAGCGGTCTTGTCGACGGCGCTCGCGATGTCGACGGCGATGTCGGGCGCCCAGTGGATGGGCTCGTACGGCAGCCGCAGCGCGGCGAAGAGGTCCTCGTAGAACCCCCGCTGGCCGATGAGCAGCTCGTGCACCTTCTTCAGGAACTCGCCCGAGCCGGCGCCCTGGATCACGCGGTGGTCGTAGGTCGAGGTGAGGGTGATCGTCTTGCCGATCGCGAGGTTCGAGAGCACCTTCTCGGATGCGCCCTGGAACTCGGCCGGATACTCGAGGGCGCCGGCGCCGATGATGCAGCCCTGGCCCTTCATGAGGCGCGGCACCGAGTGCACGGTGCCGATGCCGCCCGGGTTCGTGAGCGAGATCGTCGCGCCCGAGAAGTCGTCGGCCGTGAGCTTGTTCGTGCGGGCGCGCCCGACCAGGTCTTCGTAGGCGTTCAGGAACTCGTTGAACGTCATCGTCTCGGCGCGCTTGATGGCGGGCACGAGCAGGGCCCGGCTGCCGTCGGGCTTGGGGACGTCGATCGCGATGCCGAGGCCGATGTGGGCGGGCTTGACGAGGCTGGGCTTGCCGTCGACCTCGCTGTAGAAGACGTTCTGGCTCGGGAACTCCTTGAGCGCCTGGATGAGCGCCCACCCGATGAGGTGCGTGAAGCTGACCTTGCCGCCGCGCGTGCGACGCAGGTGGTTGTTGATCACGATGCGGTTGTCGATCATGAGCTTCGCCGGCACGGTGCGCACGCTCGTCGCGGTCGGCACGGTGAGCGAGGCGTCCATGTTCGCGGCGAGGGCCTTCGGCATGCCCTTCAGCGGCACGACCTCGTCGGTGCGCTCGCCGTCGTCGATGATCGGCTGCGGGCTGGTCACGGGCACGTCGGCCGGCACCGGGGTCGAGCGCGGGGCCACCGAGGTGGTGCGTGCGGCCGGCGCCTGGCCGATGACCGCGTTCGGGGTCGTCGCGGGGGCGGATGCCGCGGGCGCGGCCGGTGCGGCGGCTGCGGCCGTCTCGGGGGCGGCCGGGGCTGCGGGGGCCTCGGCGGGTGCCGGCGAGGGCGCGGCATCCGTCGGCTGTGCAGCAGGCTGGGCGGCGCCGGACCGGGCGTCGCGGTAGGACTCGAGCACCGGCCACCAGGACCTGTCGACGGATTCGGGGTCGACGATGAACTTCTCGTACATCTCGTCGACGAGCCATTCGTTGGCTCCGTATTCGCCTGCCGCGGTCTCTTCAGACCCCGACCCGGTCAATTGGCTCGACACAGCCGATCGCCCACTCTCTCCGTTGATTCTGGATTCTCTCGCGCGATCGCTACACTTTGCCCTTCGCAGAGCGCCGATCGCCTCGACAAGCCTAAACCCCTTCCACGGGCTCGGCTTCCAGCAGGCCGCGGTAGCGTGAGGGCCATGGAGTTCTACCGCACCGAACCCAGCCACGACCTCACCTATTCGGACGTCTTCCTCGTGCCGAGCCGGTCGGGGGTCACGAGTCGCCTCGACGTCTCGCTCGCACCCGACGACGGGTCGGGCGCGTCGGTGCCGATCGTGTCGGCGAACATGAACTCCATCACCGGGCCGCGGCTCGCCTCGTCGCTGGCGCGGCGCGGGGGCATCGGCGTGCTGCCTCAGGACCTGCACCTGCAGGACCTCGCGGAGTCGATCCGGTGGGTCAAGGCGCAGTCGCCGCGGTTCGACACCCCGTACTCGTTCGCCCCCGATGCGACCGCGGCCGACGCGCTCGCGGTGCTTCCGCCGGTCGCCGGCCAGGGCATCGTGCTGCAGGACGCCGAGGGCGCCTTCGTCGGCAGCATCCTGGCCGAGCGCCTCGCGACCGCGCTGCCCGACGCGCGGCTCGGCGACCTCGTGCACGGCGGCCTCGCCTCGCTCGACGCCGACGACGTCGACAGCCCGCGTCGCGCGTTCGACCTCATGGTCGACGCCGGACTCGAGTTCGCACCCGTGCTCGAGCACGGGCGGGTCGTGGGCACGCTCAGCAGGCGCAGCGCGCTGCGCGGCACGATCTACGAGCCGAACGTCGACGCCGAGGGTCGCCTGCGGGTGGCCGCCGCGGTCGGCATCAACGGCGACGTCGCGGCCAAGGCGGCGGCGCTGGTCGATGCGGGCGTCGACATGCTCGTGCTCGACACCGCGCACGGCCACCAGGAGGGCATGGTGCGCGCGGTCTCGATCGTGCGCGACCTCGGCCTCGGGGTTCCGATCGTGGCGGGCAACATCGTCACCGCCGACGCGGTCGCCGACCTGGTCGACGCCGGGGCAGACGTGCTGAAGGTCGGCGTGGGTCCCGGCGCGATGTGCACGACCCGCATGATGACCGCCGTCGGGCGCCCGCAGTTCTCGGCCGTGCTCGAGACCGCGGAGGCGGCACGCGAGCTCGGCGCGAGGGTGTGGGCCGACGGCGGCGTGCGGTACCCGCGCGACGTCGCACTCGCCCTCGCGGCCGGCGCGTCGTCCGTCATGATCGGGTCGTGGTTCGCCGGCACCATCGAGGCGCCGGGTTCGCTCGCCCGCGACGCGAACGGACGGCTCTACAAGGAGAGCTGGGGCATGGCGTCGACGAAGGCCGTGCGCGAGCGCTTCGACCGGCTCTCGCCCTACGAGCTGGCCCGCAAGGAGCTCTTCGCCGAGGGCATCTCGTCGTCGTCGATCTACCTCGACCCGCTGCGCCCCTCGCTCGAGGACCTGCTCGACATGATCACCTCGGGCGTGCGCAGCTCGTTCACGTACGCGGGCGCGCGCGACCTCGAGCAGTTCCGCGAGCGGGCCCGGGTGGGCATCCAGTCGGCCGCGGGGTACGAAGAGGGCAAGGCGCTGCCCGTCAGCTGGTGATTCACCCGGAGATCACCGGGATCGCGCCGATATACTCGATCGCACAATGGACGATCCTCCCTCTGCCAATCCCAGTCATAGACCCTCGCCCGTGATCGACCGGGGAGGTGGCGATGTCTGAGTGGATCCTGCTCGGAATCGGACTCCTCCTCACGGTCGGCACGGGCTTGTTCGTTGCGAGCGAGTTCGCGCTCGTCAACCTCGATCGCGCCGATCTCGAAGCGCGCCGTTCGCGAGGTGAGACGAGGCTCTCGCTCACCATCTCGGCGCTGAAGATCACCTCGACGCACCTGTCGAGCGCCCAGCTCGGCATCACGCTGACGACCCTGCTCACCGGCTACACGATGGAACCCGCGATCAGTTCGCTGCTCGCCGGGCCGCTGGCCGCGATCGGCGTGCCGGAGGCGGTCATCCGTCCGGTCGGCGCGATCACCGCGGTCGTCGTCGCGACGCTGCTCTCCATGGTCATCGGCGAGCTCGTGCCGAAGAACTTCGCGCTCGCGCTGCCGCTCGCGACCGCCAAGGTCGTCATGCCCTTCCAGACCGCGTTCACCTGGGTCTTCCGCCCGGCGATCGTCGTGCTCAACGGCAGCGCCAACGGCGTGATCCGCGCCTTCGGCATCGAGCCGAAGGAGGAGCTCTCCGGTGCGCGCTCGGCCGAGGAGCTCTCCTCGCTCGTGCGCCGCTCCGCGAGCGCGGGCCTGCTCGAGCAGGACACGGCGACCCTGCTCGGGCGCACGCTGCGCTTCGCCGACCACGACGCATCCGACGTCATGACCCCGCGGCCCGCGGTGTCCGCCGTGCAGCGACAGGACTCCGCGGAGACGGTGCTCGAGCTCGCCCGCCAGACGGGCTTCTCGCGCTTCCCGGTGTACGACGAGAACCTCGACGACGTCGTGGGGCTCGTGCACGTCAAGCAGGCGGTCGCGGTGCCCCGTGAACGGCGTGCGGACGTCCCGGCGTCCGCCCTGCAGTCCGAGGCGCTGCGCGTGCCCGAGACGATGACCCTCGACGTGCTGCTCGGCGAGCTGCGCGGCCGGGGGTTCCAGATGGCCGTCGTGGTCGACGAGTACGGCGGCACCGCCGGCGTCGCGACCCTCGAGGACCTGGTCGAGGAGCTCGTGGGCGAGGTGGCAGACGAGCACGACCGCACCCGCGCGGGCATCGTGCGCCGCGAGGGCTCCGTGGCCTTCCCCGGCATCCTGCGGCCCGACGAGCTCGTCGACCGCACGGGCATCCGCGTGCCCGAGAACGGCGACTACGAGACCGTCGCGGGCTATGTCATCTCCGAGCTCGGCCGCCTTCCGGCGGTCGGCGACGAGGTGCGCATCGACGGCGGAACGCTCACGGTGCAGCGCCTCGACGGTCGCCGCATCGACCGGTTGCGGTTCATCCCAGATCCGGTGCCGGCCGACGACGACGAAGCAGGTGGTGAGCGATGAGCGACTGGATGGGCATCGTCTGGCTCGTCGTGCTGCTGCTGGCGAACGCCTTCTTCGTGGGCGCGGAGTTCGCCGTGATCTCGGCGCGTCGCTCGCAGATCGAGCCGCTCGCCGAGCAGGGCAGGCGCAGCGCCAAGACGGCGCTCTGGGCCATGGAGCACGCCACGCTCATGCTCGCCATGAGCCAGCTCGGCATCACGATCTGCTCGCTGCTGATCCTGAACGTCTCCGAGCCGGCCATCCACCACCTGCTCGAGGTGCCGCTGCACCTCACGGGCTGGTCCGAGGCCGTCATCTCGACGGTCGCGTTCGTCGTCACGCTCGTGCTCGTCTCGTACCTGCACGTGGTGTTCGGCGAGATGGTGCCGAAGAACCTCTCGTTCTCGCTTCCCGAGCGCGCGGTGCTGCTGCTCGCACCGCCGCTCGTGTTCATCGCGCGGATCTTCCGTCCGGTGATCGTGGCGCTGAACGCGACCGCGAACGGCGTGCTGCGGCTGTTCCGCGTCGAGCCGAAGAGCGAGGCCAACTCGACCTTCACGCTCGACGAGGTGCAGACCATCGTCGACCGTTCGCGCGCCGAGGGCATGCTCGCCGATGCGAGCGGCACGCTGAGCGCGGCCTTCGAGTTCACGACCAAGCGGGTGGCGGATGTCGCGCTGCCGCTGTCGGCGCTCGTGAGCCTGCCGCAGACGGCGACGCCCGCCGACGTCGAGCGGGCGGTCGCCCGCCGCGGCTACTCGCGCTACGTGATCGTCGACGCCGAGGGCGACCCCGAGGGCTACGTGCACCTGAAGGACGTCATCGACCTGCGCGACGAGGAGTTCGACGACCCGATCCCCCCGAAGCGCATCCGTCGTCTCGTGTCGATCTTCGAGGGCACCGATCTCGAGGACGCGCTCGCCACGATGCGCCGCCTCGGCACGCACGTCGCGCGGGCGTTCGACGAGCAGGGGGCGACGACCGGCGTGATCTTCCTCGAGGACATCATCGAGGAGCTGGTCGGCGAGGTGCAGGACGCCACCCGGCGGGGCTGAGCGCCCCGCATGAACGGCCGGCCGCGGCATCCGTCTCCGGATGCCGCGGCCGTCGTCGTCTCGGTCGTCTCGGTCGTGCCGTTCGTTCCGACCTGGGTCGCGGGCGATCCCGCCGGGCGTAGACTCTCGGCCGACCCGAGGATCCGAGGAAACATCATGTTCGAGAAACTCATGGCGACGGCCGTCCTCCCTGCGTCGGACCTCGGCCGAGCCAAGACCTGGTGGCACGACGTGCTGGGCTGCGATCCCGCGTACGAGGACACCGAAGGCGAGGCCCTCTTCTACGAGATCGGCGGCGTCACCGTCATGGTCTACCGCACCGACTTCGCCGGAACCGCGCAGAACACCGCGTTCAACCTCATGACCGACGACCTCGACCGCGACATGACCGCGTTGCGCACCCACGGAGTCGTGTTCGAGGATTACGACCTGCCCGGCCTCAAGACCGTCGACGGGGTCGCGGACTTCGGCACCGAGCGGAGCGCGTGGTTCATCGACACCGAGGGCAACATCTTCGCGATCGGCCAGATGTCGGACGAGCGCATGGAGCAGGCGATGCGGATGAGGGGGTCCTCCGCCGGGACCGCCTGATGCCGGACCGCCTGATGCCGGGACCGCCTGGCCACGGCGCTCAGGCGGAGCCGCTCACCACTCGCCGTCGTTGACCTCGGGCCTCGCCCGCAGGTACTGCACGGGCCACATGCCGCTGCCCGCGCCGAGTTCGTGCGCGGCCCGCAGCGCGAAGTGCGGGTCGCGCATCATGGCCTTGCCGAACATCACGGCGTCGGTCGCGCCCGAGGCGACGAGCTGCTCGGCGTGCGCGGCGTTCGTGATGCGCCCGACGGCCGACACCGGGACGTCGCCGTGCTCGCCGACGTACTCGGCGTGCCCGGCCTGGTATCCGGGACCGACCGGGATGTCGGCATGGGCGACGAGGCCGCCCGTCGAGACATCGAAGAAGTCGGCGCCGGCGTCTTCGCACCAGCGGGCGACGGTCGCGGTCTGGGCCTCGTCCCAGCCGCCCTCGACCCAGTCGGTCGCCGAGAAGCGCACGAACATCGGCACCTGCTCGCCGATCTCGGCGCGCACCTCGCGCACGATCTCGAGCAGCAGGCGCGCACGGCCCTCGAGGTCGCCGCCCCAGCCGTCGTCGCGCAGGTTCGACAGCGGCGAGAGGAACTGGTGCACGAGGTAGCCGTGCGCGGCATGCACCTCGACGAGGTCGAAGCCCGCGTCGAGCGCGCGCCGGGCGGCGGCACGGAAGTCGGCGATCACCTGTCGGATGCCCGCCTCGTCGAGCGCGACGGGTTCGCGCAGCCCATGGAACGCCTGCGCCGATGCGGAGACGGTCTGCCAGCCGCCCTCGTCGAGCGGCTGCGACCCGCGCCTGCGCACGGTCTCGGGCCACACGGACGCCTTGCGGCCGGCGTGCGCGAGCTGGATGCCCGCGGCCGCCCCCTGCGAGCGGATGAACCTCGTGACGCGCGACCACGCCTCGGCCTGCTCGTCGTTCCAGAGGCCCGTGTCGTAGTCGGAGATGCGGCCCTCGGGGCTCACGGCCGTCGCCTCGGCGATGACGAGGCCCGCGCCGCCGGCCGCCATCGAACCGAGGTGCACGAGGTGCCAGTCGTGCGGCACGCCGTCGCGCTCCGTCACCGAGTACTGGCAGAGCGGCGGCACCCACACGCGGTTGCGGATCGTGAGCGCCCTGATGGTCAGGGGCGAGAAGAGGGCGGATGCCGCGGGCGCGACGTCGTCCGCCTCGAGTGCGGGGCTCATGCGGCGAGCCCCCTGAGCCACGACTCGAGCGAGGCGGCATCCGTGAACACGTGCGCGTCGCCGCCGACGGCGAGCGAGCCCGCCACGTTCTCGGCCTTGTTGTCGACGAACACGAACTGCGACGGCTCGATGCCGAGCTCGGCGATGACGTGCTCGTAGATCTCGGCGCCCGGCTTCACGAGCCCGAGCTCCCCGCTCACGAACACGCGCTCGAAGAGCGGTGCGAACGAGCCCGACCGGAGCCAGCCCGAGAAGTCGGCACCCGCATTCGAGAGCAGGGCGAGCCGCGTGCCGCCGGCGCGCAGCGCGTGCAGCACACCCAGCGTGCCGGGGTCGACGCTCAGCCAGCTGCGGTGGTCGAGCGCCCACAGCTCGTGCACGTCGACCGGACCCCAGTCCGCGCCGAGATCGCCCGCGACGGCCGCCCAGTACGCGGCGATCGAGACGGTGCCCTGGTCGAGGCCCTCGCGATGACGCCAGTACGCCTGCCAGAACGCGGACTCGTCGTCCGTCGCGCCGGCCCGGAGCACGAGCGCGGCACGATCGACGTCGCTCGGCGCGCGAGAGACGACCTCGCCGTAGTCGAAGACCACGACGCGAGGGGAGAGGTCGATGGGTTCGAGGACTGTCGCAGACATCGCCATCCAACCTATCGTTGGAGCATGGCCACCGAGTGGAGAACCTGGTCCGCAGCCGATGCCGCCGCATGGATCTCGCCGCCCGGCGTCGACGACGACAAGTACACGCGCGGCGTGGTCGGGCTCGTGTCGGGCTCCGTCGAGTTCCCGGGGGCCGCGGTGCTCGGCGTCGAGGCGGCGCACCGCACGGGCGTCGGGCTCGTGCGCTACATCGGCCCGCGCGGAGTCCGAGCAGCCGTGCTCCTGCGCAGGCCCGAGACGGTCGTCGGCCGCGGTCGGGTGCAGGCGTGGGTGCTCGGCTCGGGCATCGACCCGACGCGGCGCTCGTTCGTGCTGCTCGGTGACCTGCAGCACGCGCTCGCCGACGGCGTTCCGGTGGTGCTGGACGCCGGCGCGCTCGACCTCGTGGGCACGCACACCGCGCCGACCGTCATCACGCCGCACCAACGGGA
The DNA here is from genome assembly GCF_900113185.1 of Agromyces sp. CF514. Classification (NCBI taxonomy): domain Bacteria; kingdom Bacillati; phylum Actinomycetota; class Actinomycetes; order Micrococcales; family Microbacteriaceae; genus Agromyces; species Agromyces sp. CF514. Next base: position 842,024 of record NZ_FOZD01000002.1, read on the forward strand.
ACTCGCCAGGCTGCTCGCCGCGCGCGAGGTGCCCTCGAGCCTCGACGAGATCCGCGACGATCCGGCGGCCTGGGCCGAGCGCGCCGCGCACGAACTCGGCGTCGTCGTGCTGCTGAAGGGGGCGACGACACGCGTGTGCGATCCGGACGGCAACCGGTACGTCGTCGAGGCGCCGACGCACTGGCTCGCGACCGGCGGCACGGGAGACGTGCTCGGCGGCATCCTCGGCGCGCTCGCCGCGACGCATCATGCCCGGCTCGCCGACGACGCGGCCGCCCTCACCGCGCTCGCCGCGACGGCCGCATGGATCCAGGGGGAGGCGGCGCTGCGGGCGAGCACCGCGAACGGCGGGGGGCCCGTCGTCGCGCTCGACATCGCGCAGTCCGTGCCGGGGGTGGTCGGCGACCTGCTCGCGCACCGCGCGGGCTGATCCGCGGGCGTTCCTCGGGTCGATCCGCACGTGCGAACCGCGCCGCATGGCGGCTGCCGCGCGGCTACGCCCCGAGGAACCTCGTCAGGAACTCGCGCGTGCGGGCCTCGCGCGGTGCGGTGAAGAACTCGAGGGCCGGCGCGTCCTCGATGATGCGGCCCGCGTCGAGGAACACGACCCGATCGGCGACCTCGCGCGCGAAGGCCATCTCGTGGGTCGCCATCACGATCGTCGTGCCGCGTTCGGCGAGCGAGCGCACGAGCGCGAGCACCTCGCCGACGAGCTCGGGGTCGAGCGCGCTCGTGACCTCGTCGAGCAGCAGCAGCTCGGGCCCGGTGGCGATGGCGCGGACGATGGCGACGCGCTGCTGCTGTCCGCCCGAGAGCCGGTCGGGGAACGCCTTCGCGAAGTCGGCGAGCCCCACCGAGTCGAGCAGCTCGAGCGCCTTCGCCTCGGCGGCCGCCCGCGGCATCCGGTGCACGAGCCGCGCGGCGAGCGTGACGTTGTCGAGCACGCTGAGGTGGGGGAAGAGGTTGTAATGCTGGAAGACCACGCCGATGCGCGCGCGTAATGCGTCGGCGTCGACGCGCGGATCGCTCACGTCTTCGCCGTCGAGCAGGATCACGCCGTCGTCGATGGTCTCGAGCAGGTTGATCGTGCGCAGCAGCGTCGACTTGCCCGAACCCGAGGCGCCGACGAGCGCGACGACCTCGTGCGCGTCGACGTCGAGGTCGACCCCGTCGAGCACGAGCTTCGGACCGTACGAGCGACGGATCCCGCGGAGACGCAGGAGCCCCGGAGCGGCGTGCTGCGTGGCGGATGAGCCGGGCATGCCCGCCGTGGACGACTCGCTCATACGATGCTCCCGCCCTGCTCGCGCACGCGCATGCGCGCCGAGAGCCAATCGGTCAGCCGGATCATGGGCCAGGCGAGCAGCACGAAGAGCAGCCCCGCCACGACGTACGGCGTGAAGTTGAAGTAGTGCGCGACCTCGATCTGCGCGGCGCGCACCGCGTCGATCGCGCCGAGCACCGAGATGAGGCCGACGTCCTTCTGCATGGCGACGAAGTCGTTCATGAGCGCCGGAGTGACCTTGCGCAGCGCCTGCGGCAGCACCACGCGACGCATGGTCTGGCCGTGGCTGAGGCCGAGCGAACGCGCGGCGAGCCGCTGCGACGGGTGCACGGCCTCGATGCCCGCTCGGAACACCTCGGAGACGTACGCCGAGTAGGTGAGGATCAGCGCGATCGTGCCCCACACCGCGACGGGGACGCGCGGGAAGAAGTCGAGGCCGGGGATGCCGTAGCCCACGAGGTAGAGCACGATGATGAGCGGAACGCCGCGGAACAGGTCGGTGTACCCCGCCGCGAGCGCCCGCAGCGGGAAGAACACCGGACCGCGGAGCGTGCGCAGCGTCGCGAGCAGCAGCGCGACGATGACGACGCCGATCGCCGCGACGACGAGCACCTGGATGTTCAGCCAGAGGCCCTCGAGGATGCGCGGCAGCGAGGCGATCGCGACCTCGGGGTCGAAGAACGACTCGCGCACCTTCGCCCACCCGGGCGAGCCGGCGACGGCCCAGACCAGCAGGGCCGCGAACACGATCGTCGAGACGATGCTGACGAGCACCGAGCGTCGCGTCTGCTTGCGCCGGAACGTCCGGCGCGAGAGCTCGAGCTCGCTCGGCCGCCACCCGGGCTCGTTCGACGCACCCGTCGCGTCGAGTTCGGTCGGGCCGCGCGACGCGCCCGCCTTCGTAGATTCAGCCACCATGCAACGGTAGCGGCGCACGCGATCGCCCGCGTGCGCCGCCGGTCGTCTCAGTCGATCGGACCGGATCGATCAGTCGAGCAGCGGGGCCGCGTCGCCGCCGAGCCACGTGGTCGCGAGCTCGTCGAGCGTGCCGTCCTCGCGCAGCGCGTCGACGGCTGCCGTCACATCCGCGGTGAGCGGGGAGTCCTTCGCGAGCACGAGGCCGAACTCGTCGCCGCCCGTGGTCGCGGGCAGCTGGCCGACGATCTTGCCGCCGTCGAGCTCGGCACCGGTCAGGTAGAACGCCGTCGGCAGGTCGACGACGATCGCGTCGACCGTGCCGTTCTGGAGCGCGAGCTTCGCGTCGTCGTTCGTGTTGAACACCTGCGCCCCCGCGGTCGGCGCGATCTCGCTCTCGATCGCGTCGAAGCTCGTCGTGCCGACCTGGGCGCCGATCAGGAGGTCCTTCAGGTCGGCGATCGAGGTGGCGGATGCCGCGGGCGAGCCCTCGACGGTGACGACGACCTGCGTGGTCTCGTAGTACGGCGACGAGAAGTCGACGTTCTCGGCGCGCTCGGGCGTGATCGAGAACTGCTGGAGGTTGATATCGAAGTCCTTCGGGCCCGGCGCGATGGCCTGGTCGAAGGTCGTGCGCACCCACACCACGTCGGCGGCGTCGAACCCGAGCTGCTCGGCCACCGCGTAGGCCACGGCCGGCTCGAAGCCCTCGCCCGACTCGGGGGCGTCGTCGATCACCCAGGGGAAGTACGCGGGCTCGCCCGTGCCGACCGTGAACTTGCCGTCGGTGACGTACCCCGACGCGGAGGCGTCGTCGGACGAGCCGCCGTCGCCGGAGCCGCCGGACGAGCAGGCGGCGAGGGCGAGTGCTGCGGATGCCGCGACGAGGATCGCGGCGAGTGGGCGTCGGGTCATGGCTGCCTCCGGTGGGGTCGTGCTCCAAGCTTCGCCGATCCGCGGTCCGCCCGCGGGAAGCGTGGCGGAATGTGACACTCGGATAGGCTCGCCGTCATGACGGACGGGAGCGAGCGCGGTGCGCCCGCGGCATCCGTCCGTCGTCTGCTCGGCACGCGCGCGGCCCTCTGGGTGGCCTTCGTGCTCGTGCACGCGCTGCTCGTCTGGCTGAACCTCGCGGCGCCCGGCCTGCCGCTCGGCGACGTCACCGGCGTCTACCGGGTGTGGGCCGAGAACGCCTCGAACGGCTGGCTGCGCATGGGCATCGACGCGCCGTGGGTGTACCCGATCCTCGCGTTCGTGCCCATGGCGGCCTCCCTCGCGTTCGGCACCGCGTGGTACGCGCAGGCCTGGCTCGCGATCGTGGCCGCGCTCGACGCCGTCGCCTTCTCGGTGCTGCTGGGGTCGGCGCGCCTGTCGCGCACGCGACGTGCCGCGGCGTGGTGGTGGCTGGGGTTCCTGGTGCTGCTCGGCCCGATCGCGCTCGGCCGCATCGACGCGGTCACGGTGCCGATCGCGATGCTCGGCCTGCTCATGGCGGCGGGGCGTCCGAGGGTCGCCGCGGTGCTGCTCACGATCGGCGCGTGGGTGAAGGTGTGGCCCGCCGCCCTCGTCGCCGCGTTGGTGATCGCCTCCCGTCGCCGCCTCGAGGTCGTGGGCATCGCAGCGGCGCTGAGCGTCGGCATCCTGGGCGTCAGCGTGCTCGCCGGCGCGGGCCTGAACGCGTTCGGCTTCATCGAGGAGCAGGCCGGTCGCGGCCTCCAGGTCGAGGCACCGCTCGCCGTGGCGTGGCTGTGGCAGATCGTCGCAGGCTCGCCCGACGTGCACGTCGTGTATTCGCAGGAGATCCTGACGTTCCAGATCGACGGGCCAGGAGCGGATGCCGCGGCGGCGCTCACGACGCCCCTCATGGCGGTGGGCGTGCTCGTCGTCGTGCTGCTCGGGGTGCGCGCCGTGCGTCGGGGTGCGGTGTTCGCGCGCGTGCTGCCGCCTCTCGCGCTCGCGTTCGTCGTCGTGCTCATGCTCGCGAACAAGGTCGGCTCTCCGCAGTTCGTCACGTGGCTCGCGGCGCCCGTCGTGCTGGGGCTCGTCTACCGGCCGAGGCGGTTCGCGGTGCCGGCGCTGATCGCCGCGGCGACCGCGCTCTGCACGCAGATCATCTACCCCTACTGGTACGGCTGGTTGCTCGCCGCCGACCCGGCGTTCGTGCTGGTGCTGTCGCTCAAGGTCGCGCTGCTCGTCGCACTGCTCGTGTGGGCGGTCGCGACCCTGTGGCAGGCTGGAGTCAGGCGGGAGCCCGCGCCCATCACCGGGTGATCGCGCCCCGCGAGGAGGACTCATGCTGGTGGCATTCTCGGTCGCACCGAGTGGAACCGGACGCAGCGACGGCAGCGTGCACGACGCCGTCGCCGCGGCCGTCAGGATCGTGCGGGAGTCCGGCCTGCCGAACCGCACGTCGTCGATGTTCACGGAGCTCGAGGGCGAGTGGGACGAGGTGTTCGACGTCGTGCGCCGGGCGACCGAGGCGGTGGGCGAGTACGGCTCGCGGGTCTCGCTCGTGCTGAAGGCCGACATCCGGCCGGGCTACACCGGCGAGCTCGACGCGAAGGTCGAGCGGCTCGAGGCCGCGATCGACGAGGTCGCGGCCGAATAGGACGCGACCGAAGAGGGCGCGACCGACGAGGCCGCGACCGAATAAGGCGCGACCGAAGCGGGCGGCGGGGCGTACTCGGAGCCCGATCGCGCGGGTCGTTGCCGCGCCTCTCGACCCGTCGGCCCGGTCGCGTCCATACTTGGCGGAGTCGATCGAGGGGAATGGCTGCATGACCGAGCACGCGGAGCAGGGATCCGTCTGGAGGCGCTTCTGGAATCGGGGCGGCTGGTGGCGGGCGCTCCTCATCACCGTCGTCTATGCGATCGTCTACCAGCTGATGGGGCTCCTCGTCGGAGCGCTCTTCGGCGGACTGATCGACCAGGACGCCCCGTTCGGCGACCCCGCGGGGATCTTCTTCGGCGTCGCGCTGCCCATCGTGCTCGCCGCGGCGCTGCTGACCGTCTTCGTCTGGTCGGTCGGCTGGTGGCCGAGCCTGCTCGGCCGTCAGCCCATCGCAGGCCGCCCGTGGATGTGGCTGGCGGTGGCGCTCGTGGTCATCCCGATCGTCATCAGGCTGTTCGCCACGAACTGGTCGGCGTACTCGATCGCCGTGGTGCTCACGACGCTGTTCATGGGGTTGTGCGTCGGGTACGCCGAGGAGCTGATCACGCGTGGCGTCGGCGTGAACCTGCTGCGCAAGGGCGGGTACAGCGAGCGCGTGGTCATGCTGCTCTCCTCGCTGCTGTTCGGGCTGCTGCACTCGACCAACGTCCTGAGCGGGCAGCCCGTCGTGAACGTCGCGATCACCGTCGTGTACGCGTTCGGGTTCGGCGCCATGATGTACCTGTCGATGAGGGTCACCGGCAGCCTGGTCTACGCGATGCTGCTGCACGCGGCAACGGATCCGACGACGTTCCTCGCGACCGGCGGCATCGATGCGCACGGTGCGGCCGGCGGTAGCGACGGCCTGCTGTCGATCGCGGGCCTGTTCAACTACGCGTACATCCTGTTCGCGATCGTCGCGATCTTCCTCGTGAAGGGCAGGGTGCGGCCGAAGCTCGCCGCGACCGCCGACGAGGCGGCAGAGCTGGGCTGACGCCGGCGATGCGCCGGCGAGGCCCGTCACGACGACGAGCGCGCCGGCTCGGCAGGCTGCCGGAGGGAGGGCGACCCTGAGCGCCCCGATCCGGAACCCGGATCGAATCGATTCGATTCCTGTGCGACAATCGACGGATGAGCAGCCGAACCGATCAGACGTCGACCCTTTCGCCGACCCGCGTCCGCCTCGCGCTGCTCGCGCTCGCGCTCGGCGGGTTCGGCATCGGATCGACCGAGTTCGTCGCCATGGGCCTGCTGCCCGAGATCGGCCGCGACCTGCTGCCCGCACTCGCCGCGAGCTCGCCCGACGACGCGAACGCGCAGGCCGGCTGGATCATCTCGGCCTATGCGCTCGGCGTCGTCGTGGGCGCTCCGACCATCGCCGCCGTCGCCGCACGGTGGCCGCGCAAGCGCCTGCTGCTGACGCTGCTCGTCGTGTTCACGCTCGGCACGATCGCCTCGGCGCTGCTGCCGACGTTCGAGCTCGTGCTCGCCGCGCGGTTCCTCTCCGCGCTGCCGCACGGCGCCTACTTCGGCATCGCCTCGCTCGTCGCCGCGAGCCTCATGGGTCCGGGCAAGCGAGCTCGGGGCGTGGCGCTGGTGCTGTCGGGCCTCACGATCGCGAACGTCATCGGGGTGCCGCTCATCACCTGGCTCGGCCAGGCGCAGGGCTGGCGCACGGCGTACCTCGCCGTCGCGGGCATCTTCGCCCTCACGTTCGTCGCCGTCGCGGTCGCGGTTCCCTGGCAGGCGGGCGACCCCGGCGCCACGCTCGCCCGCGAGCTGAAGGCCTTCTCGCGCGTGCAGGTCTGGTTCGCCCTCGCGATCGGCGCCATCGGCTTCGGCGGGCTGTTCGCCGTCTACAGCTATGTCGCCCCGCTCGCGACCGAGGTGACCGGCCTGCCCGCGTCGATGGTGCCTGTCGTGCTCGTCGCCTTCGGCCTCGGCATGACCATCGGCAACTTCGTCGGCGGTCGCCTCGCCGACTGGAGCGTGCGCCGCAGCATGTACCTGTTCTTCGCAGTGCTCGCCGTCGCCCTGTTCGTGCTCGGGCTCACGGCCGCGAACCCCGTGGGGCTCTTCGTCGGCGTGTTCCTGATCGGCGGCTCGTCGGCCGCGCTGTCGCCGACGATCCAGGCACGGCTCATGGATGTCGCGCGCGACAGCCAGTCGATCGCCGCCGCCCTGAACCACTCGGCGCTGAACATCGGCAACAGCCTCGGCGCGCTGCTCGGCGGCCTCGCGATCGCCGGCGGACTCGGCTACGTCGCGCCCATCTGGATCGGCCTCGGGCTCACCTTCGCCGGCATCGCGCTCGCGATCGCGTCGTTCGCGATCGACCGGTCGCGCGGGCGCCGCGGCGTCGTCGTGCCGTACGCGACCGGGGCCATGGCGGCCGTCGAGGTCTGAGCGCCGGGCGGTGCACGCGGCGACGACGGCGCCGGACGCCGCGCCGCGGCATCCGCCCGCTCAGTCGGACTGCAGCAGGATGCCGTCGAGGATCGCGCGCTTGCGCAGGGCGACCTTGGTGCCCACGTCGAAGCCCGACAGGCGGTACTTCTCGCGGATGCGCTTGAGGTAGCTCTTCGCCGTCTCTTCGGAGATGCCGAGCTGGAAGGCGACCGCCTTGACCGGCTGGCCGGCGCCGTAGAGCGCCATGACCCGGCGCTCCTGCGCCGACAGCTTGGGAACCGTGCCCTCGGCCGCGAGCGCGACCGCGAGCTCGTGCGTGAGGTAGGTCTCGCCGTTGCGGGCCGCGCGGATCGCCTCGACGATGTTCTCGACCGGTTCGGACTTGACCAGGTAGCCGAGCGCGCCGGACCCGAGCGCCTCGCGCACGACGGCCGGCTCGGAGTACGTGCTCATGAGCATGGTCTGCACGCCTGCCGACTTCAGCATCGACAGCTTGAGCGAGACCGGGATGTTGTCGCGCAGGTCGAGGTCGAGCAGCACCACATCGACGGGGAACGCCGGATGGGCGAGCAGTTCGGACCACGACGGCACTGCGGCGACGAGGTCGATGTCGGCCGCCGTGCCGCGGAGCCACTCGGAGAGGGCACCGAGCAGCATGCGGTGATCGTCGACGATCGCCAACCGGATCGGTTCAGCGGTGTCAGCCATTCGACTTCTCCTCAATCGGTCGGCCAGACTGGTGGAACTGGCCTGGCGCGTGCGCCTCGGGTTCGATGCGACAGGTGATCTCGATGCGGAACCCCGAGGCAGCGGTGACCAACTGGTGCACTCCGACACTAGCGACTGCGTCCCACGTTGCGGGATCGACGCGTCGATGTGTGACTCCGTCGACGTGGATCGTGATGTCGACGGAGGTCGCGAGGTGGCCGTCATCGGCGTCGGGATCGGCGTCGTCGGGCATGGCGTCGTCGGGCTCGCGGCAGCTCACCTCGACCGAGGCGGGCACCGCCGACGGCTTGGACGGATCGGCCACGAGCAGCCACAGGGCGAGCAGCAACCCCTCGCGCTGCGCAGCCGAGAGCGGTCCGGCGAGCCCCGTCGGATCGTCGACCTGCACGCGCCCGCTGAGGTACTGCGACTCCGCGACCGCGTGCCGGAGCCAGGTGTCGTTGCGGCCCTCGATGAGCCGGATGCGCAGTCGCGCGGCGAGGTCGCTCGCGTGCGCGGCGTCCGCGTCGGAGAGCGGCAGGCCGATGCGCCCCGCCGCGACGTCCTCGAGCAGGTTCTCGGCGTCGAAGTCGAGTCGGGCGAGCTCCTCGGAGGCGCGCATGCCGACCGCCGATCGCGCCGTGCCGACGGTGCTCTGCACGAGCGAGAGGTCGGCCTCGTGCCGCACGACCCGGCTGAAGCCGCGGAGCATCGCGACGGTCACCGCCACGGGCAGCACGGTGGCGACCGCGAGTGCGAACAGCGGCACGGCGGCACCGCCCGCGACCGGGATCTGCACGGCCGCCTCGACCAGGATCGCCGCCGCGACCCCGCACGCGACCACGAGCGGGACGACGCGCGAGCGGATCGTCGACACGGGCATCAGCACGGCGCCGACCGCAGGGGCGGCGGTCGGCAGCACCCCGATCTGCGCGAGTCCGGACGTGGCCTGGATGTCGAGCCAGGCCGGAGCGATGAGCCCCGCGAGCAGCAGCACGTACAGCCAGTCGGGCATGCCGCGGAACACCTGCCAGCCGACGCAGCCGACCGCGACGACCGCGGCGAGGGCGAACCAGCCCGCCCAGGGGCCGAGTCCGGGCGGGAAGTACGGCGCCATGGTCGCCGCGTGGACGAGGTGTCCGGCGATGATGATGCCGGCCGCGATCGTCGCGCCGATCGCGAGCCGGCGGCCGCCGTGGCTCGAGCGGATGTTGCTCGCGGCCCTGGCCGAACGCGCCGGCCGCAGGAACGAGTGCTCGCCGAGCGTCGAGGCGAGGGCTCCGGTGCGAGTGCTCACGGCTTCGGCACCTCCAGCATGACGGTCGTGCCGGATCCGGGGGAGGAGAAGACGCGCGCCCGCCCGCCGACGGCGGTGAGACGTCCGACCACCGACTCGGCGTACCCGAGCCGTGCCGGGTCGATGTCCTCGGGCTCGAAGCCCGCGCCGGAGTCCGTGACCATCGCACGCACGGCGTGCTCGTCGTCGGTGATGGTGACGTCGGCCTCGGACACGCCGGAGTGCCTGCGCACGTTCTCGAGGCACTCGCCGAGCGCGCCGACCAGGGCGTCGAGGGTCTCGCGGGGCAGCATGAGCTGGCCGGCGCCGTGCCAGTTCACGTCGAGGCCCATGCGCACGAAGCGCTGCCGGACGGATTCGAACGTGGTGCTCAGCAGGTCGTCGTGCGAACCGGGGGAGAAGATCGCGTTCGACCCGTTGTCGAGGGGGACGCCCAGGCGCAGCTGGCGCAGCAGTCGCGCGTCGTCGCCCGCCTGATCGCGCAGCGCGTTCGCACCGACGCCCACCCCGGAGTGCGCGAGCAGCGAGAGCGTCGCCAGCACGGTGTCGTGCAGCACGCGGGCGTCCTGCCGCTGCTGGGACTCGAGCTCGCTGGCGATGCGCTCGGCCTCGTGCGCGCGGCCGACCTCGCCGATGCGGACCTCGGCGATGCCGATGCCGTTGTCGAGCCAGGCGCCGAGCACGGCGAGCGAGGACCAGCCGACGACCGTGCTCAGCGCCACGTCGGCGAGGCCGTGCCCGGCGATGACGGAGGCGATCACGGTGGACGCGACGATGAGCGCGGCCGAGGCGCCGACGAGGAGCACGCCGTGCCGACGCACGACGAGCGGCGCGGCGATGGACGCCGAGGTGACGCCCCCGGTGACGGCGAGCGCGGTGACGGTGGCGGGGTCGGTCACGGGCGCGGACCCGAGCGTCAGCATGAGGGTGACGGATGCCACGACGACGCCCGCCGCGGCGGCGAGCGAGCCCCGCGTGGCGTACACCAGGACGAGCCCGGTGAGCACGATGGTCAAGGCCAGCGCGAGCGCGAGTTCGGGCGTGCTCGCCGATCCGGGCACGAGCAGGCAGAGGAATGCGCAGACGGCGCCGGTGGCGCCGGTGATGCGCGCGAGCCGCCTGAGCAGGCGGTCGCGTTCCTTGTGGATGCGCTTCATTGCACCCCCCGTCGGTGTGCGCCACACTTCATCGTCGGCCTTCGACGGCCGTCCCGATCTGGGGGGCCGGCCGTGCGGGGCACCGCACGAATCTTCCGTCTCCTCGAACTGTACCGGAGAGCTCGCCCGCGGTCAGCGGGAGAGCAGGTCGGTCAGTGCTGCGCCGACGGCCTCGTGCTCGATGAGGAACGCGTCGTGGCCGTATTCGGAGTGCACGACCACGGGCTCGGCCCCGTGGATGCTGTGCGGCAGGCCCGCGGCGAGCTCGACCTGCCCGGTCAGCGGGAAGTACCGATCGCTGTCGATGCCGAGCACGAGGCTCTTCGCCTCGACCCGCGCGAGGGCTGCGGACACGCTGCCCCGCCCGCGGGCGAGGTCGTGCGAGTTCATGGCCTCGGTGAGCACGAGGTAGCTGTTCGCGTCGAACCTGCGCGTGAACTTGTTGCCGTGGAAGTCGAGGTAGGACTCCACGGCGAACCGGCCGCCGCCGCCGAGCGGATCGAGGTCGCTCTGCCAGCTGCGCTCGAACCGATCGTTGAGCTCGGCCGCGGTGCGGTAGTTCAGCATCGCCATGCGGCGCGCGAGCGCGAGGCCGCGGGACGGGCCGACGCCGTCGGGTGCGTCGTAGTAGTCGCCGTCGCGGAACGCGGGGTCGGAGCGTACGGCCTCGAGCTGCACCGAGTTCAGCGCGATCTGGTCGGCGGTCGTCGCGGCGGGTGCGGCGAGCACGGCGATGCGCTCGACCGCGGCCGGTGCCTCGATCGCCCACTCGAGCACGTGCATGGCGCCCATCGAGCCGCCGACGACGGCTGCGAACCGCTCGATGCCGAGTGCGCGTGCGAACGCGATCTGCGCCCGCACCTGGTCGCGGATCGTGACGAGCGGGAACCGCGACCCCCACTCGGCGCCGTCGGGTGCGAGCGACGACGGCCCGGTCGAGCCCTGGCATCCGCCGAGCACATTCGGCGCGACGACGAAGTAGCGGTCGGTGTCGATCGCGAGGCCGGGGCCGACGACGCCAGGCCACCAGCCGGCGCTCGCGTGCGCGGGCCCGGCGGGGCCGACCACGTGGCTGTCGCCCGTCAGCGCGTGCAGCACGAGCACGGCGTTGTCGCGCGCGGGGGAGAGCTCGCCCCACGACTCGTACGCGATGCGGATGCCGGGCAGCGAGCGCCCCGACTCGAGCGCGAGGTCGCCGATCTGCACGAACCGGCGATCGCCGACCGCGTCGCCAGCGCGCCACGCGCCCGTCACGGGGGCGCGCCCGGCGACCGCGGCCGTCTGCGCCTCGGGGATGATCGGCACCGGTGTCGCGTCGGTCGTGGTCTGCCAGTCCATGTTCTCGATTCTCCCGAATGCCGGGGCGGCCCGGGGCTTTGTTACACGAGCGTGCCGCGTGATGGGCGGCGCGCGGGTGCGGTTCGGGCGTGTGGTACGGAGAACGGCGGATGCCGCGGGCAGGCGCTGCCCGCGGCATCCGCCGTTCAGGTCGTGCTCGGCGTGGTGGTGCTCGGCGCGGTCGACCTCGACGTCGTCGACCGCGCCGTCGGTGCTAGAGGCGCGCGGCCGCCGTCGCCGCGCGTGCCGCCGCGAAGCCGGCTTCGAGGTCGGACTTGAGGTCCTCGACGTTCTCGATGCCGACCGACAGGCGCACGAGGCCCGGCGTGACGCCGGTCGTGAGCTGCTGCTCGGGCGTGAGCTGGGAGTGCGTGGTCGATGCGGGGTGGATGACGAGCGAGCGCACGTCTCCGATGTTCGCGAGGTGGCTGAACAGGTCGAGGTTGTCGACGAGCGCGCGACCGGCGTCGACGCCGCCCTTGAGCTCGAACGAGAGCACCGCGCCGACGCCCTTGGGGGCGTACTTGTTGGCCGCGGCGTACCACGGGCTCGAGGGCAGCCCCGAGTAGTTGACGCTCGCGACGTCGGGGTGGTTGTCGAGCCACTCCGCGATCTCCTGCGTGTTCGACACGTGGCGCTCGATGCGGAGCGAGAGCGTCTCGATGCCCTGGATCAGCTGCCACGCGCTCGCCGGGGCGATCGAGGCGCCGAGGTCGCGCAGCAGTTGGACGCGCGCCTTGATGATGTACGCGAGGGGATCGCCGACCGCGGCCGTGTAGCTCGCCCCGTGGTACGACGGGTCGGGCTCGGTGAGGCCGGGGAACTTCTCGACGTTCTTCGACCACTCGAACGTGCCGCCGTCGACGATGATGCCGCCGATGACCGTGCCGTGGCCGCCGAGGAACTTGGTCGCCGAGTGCACGACGATGTCGGCGCCGTGCTCGAACGGGCGGATCAGGTAGGGCGTCGCGATCGTGTTGTCGACGATGAGGGGGATGCCGGCCTCGTGCGCGATGCCCGCGACGAGCTCGATGTCGAGCACGTTGATCTTCGGGTTGCCGATGGTCTCGGCGAAGAACAGCTTCGTGTTGGGGCGCACCGCGCGGCGCCACTCCTCGGCGTCGTCCTGGTTCTCGACGAACGTGGTCTCGATGCCGAGCTTGCCGAGCGTGTACTTGAAGAGGTTGTAGGTGCCGCCGTAGATCGAGCTCGACGAGACGATGTGGTCGCCCGCCTGCGCGATGTTCAGCACGGCGAACGTCTCCGCCGCCTGGCCGGATGCGACGAGGAGGGCGCCGGTGCCCCCTTCGAGCGCGGCGAGGCGCTCCTCGACGACCGCCTGCGTCGGGTTCATGATGCGCGTGTAGATGTTGCCGAACTCGGCCAGCGCGAAGAGGTTCTGCGCGTGCTGGGCGTTGTCGAACACGTACGACGTCGTCTGGTAGATCGGCGTCGCACGCGCGTGCGTCACCGGGTCGGGTGCTGCGCCGGAGTGCACCTGCTTGGTCTCGAAACGCCAGTCGGCGGCGCGTTCGCTCATCGTGTTCTCCTTCTGGGGCGTGCTCTGGTTCTGGGGCTGATCTGGGATCGGGGCACGGGTTCGCCGCGATGAGGACACGCTACGTTCGCCGTGCGCGGCCGGCAACGGGTGGCGAAACACGGCGTCACGGCACGTCTCGGCGGGTCGCGCCGGGTCGCGGAGCGACGCGGTCAGGGGTCGTTCGGGTGCGGCGGCAGCACGATGGTGCCGGTGGCCGTCGAGGGCTCGGGGCGGAACAGCCATCGCGCCCGCGGCTCGACGAGCGGCCGGAACACCCGGCGAACGGGCTTCAGCGCGAGCACGATCGAGATGCCGACGCAGAACAGCATCATCGCCGGCAGCACCCAGAACGGCTGGTCGCCCTCGAGCACCGGCGTCTCGCGGAACGGGTAGAGCACGAACGGGTGCAGCAGGTAGATGTACATCGTCGCGCCGCCGAACGCCGTGAACCAGTGCTTGCCGCGCGGCATGAGGATCAGGAACGCGACGGCGAGCACCATCGCGAGGAGCAGCAGCACGAGTCGGACCAGTCCGGTCCAGGGTTCGTCGTACCCGATCGCGACGTACGACTCGTCGTAGAGCATGAAGCGGCGCAGCTTGAGGTCGCGGAGCGTCTCGATCGTGGCCGGCATGAACGCGAGCACCGCGCCGAGCAGCACGATGGCGCCGGCCCGCCAGCGCCACGCGACCGCGGGGGACAGGTCGAGCCATCGGTCGGTGACCTGCCACTGCCGCAGCTTCCAGCCGAACACGAAGAACGGCAGCATGCCCAGCGTGCGCGAGAGCGCGAGCGTCGAGTCGATCGTCTCGGTGTAGCCGGCGCCGATCGAGATGAGGATCGCGATGAGCAGGGGATAGCGCAGCAGCACGAGGTAGGGCAGCACGATGCGCCAGACGGCGAGCGCGATGAGGAACCAGAGCGTCCATGAGGGGGTCGTGAAGTCGAGGGCGAACGGGCCGCCCAGCGCCCACTTCACGACCGTCCAGATCGTCTCGAAGATCAGGTACGGGAACACGATGTCGGTGAGGATCTGCTTCAGCGCCTTCGCGCTCGGCGGCCCGGACTTCGCGAAGTACCCGCTCACCGTCACGAACACGGCGACGTGGAACGAGTAGATGAACAGGTAGACGCTGTAGGCGCTGTCGGATTCGGCGATGAGCGGCAGGATCCCGTGGCCGATCACGACGAGCGCGATCGCGATCCAGCGCGCGTTGTCCCAGAGGGGCACCCGTCGCCTGGTGTGGGGCTTCGGCGCGGTGGTGCGGTGCATCGGTCCATTCAAGCGCAGCGGGGCGGATGCCGCAGGTCGGCGTGCGTGCGAACGGGCCCGCGTCGCGTCCACTGCCGCCGCACGCCGACCGATCCGCGGGCCCGGCGAGGATCGCTCGGGCGGGTGCGCGCGGCATCCGCCCCTCGCACGGCAGAATGGGGCCCATGGGTGAACTGCGTGTGGTCGTGACGGGTGCGAGTTCGGGCATCGGAGCGGCCACCGTGCGCGCATTCCGCGCCGCGGGCTGGCAGGTCGTCGGGGTCGCGCGTCGCGAGGATCGGCTGCGCGCGCTCGCCGCGGAGACCGGCGCCGAGGTGTTCGTGGCCGACCTCACGGTGCAGTCCGACGTCGATGCGCTGCGCGACCACCTCGAGGCCACGGGCCCCGTGCATGCGCTCGTCAACAACGCGGGCGGCGCGAAGGGGCTCGACAGCGTCGAGGGCTCCTCGGTCGACGACTGGGCGTGGATGTTCGAGGTCAACGTGCTCGCCGTCAAGCGCGTGATCTCCGCGCTGCTGCCGCTGCTGCGGCGCGGGGCGCTCGAACGCGGCGTCGGCGACATCCTGAACGTGACCTCCATCGCCGGTCACGCGGCGTACGTCGGCGGCGGCGGGTACAACGCCGCGAAGTTCGCCGCGCACGCGCTCACCGAGGTGCTGCGGCTCGAGCTGAACGGCGAGCCGCTGCGCGTCATCGAGGTCGCGCCCGGCATGGTCAAGACCGACGAGTTCGCGCTCGTGCGCTTCGGCGGAGACCGTGCACGGGCCGATGCCGTGTACAGCAGCGTGCCCGAGCCCCTGGTGGCCGAGGACATCGCCGCGGTCATCGTCGACGCCGTCACGAAGCCGCGCCACGTCGACCTCGACCTCATCGTCGTGAAGCCCGTGGCGCAGTCGGCGCCGTACCTCGTGGCCAAGGGCCCGCTGACCGTGCGCGCGGAGGAGTGATGGCCGACGGCGACGCGCTCGCCGCTCCGCGTCGCGAGGCGTGGGAGCGCGTGACGACCGTGCCGCTCGTGGTGCTCGGCGTCGTCTTCATCGTCGCGTACACGGTGTACGTGCTCGCCCCGTGGATTCCCCGGGGGCCGGGCTCGGTGCTGTTCTTCGCGCTCATCGTCGCGTGGCTCGTGTTCGTGACCGACGTGATCGTGCGCATCTCGCTTACCCCTCGGGGCGGACGGTGGCGCTTCGTGCGCACGCACCCGATCGACGTGCTCTCGGCGATCATCCCGGTGTTCCGTGCGTTCCGCGTGCTCACGCTCCTGCGAGAGGTTCCCTACCTGCAGCGACGCAACGGTGCGGCCGTGCGGGCGAACATCATCATCTACGGCCTCACGTACGCGGTGGTCTTCGTCTACTTCGTCTCCCTCGCCACGCTGCAGGCCGAGCGCGACGCGCCCGGCGCGACGATCACGACGTTCGGCGACTCCGTGTGGTGGGCCATCGTCACGCTCGCGACCGTCGGCTACGGCGACATGTACCCCATCACGACCGAAGGGCGTCTCTACGCGGTCTTCCTGATGGCCGGCGGCGTCGTCATCGTCGGCACGGCCTCGGCGACGGTCATCTCGTACATCGGCGATCGGGTGAGCCAGGTGCGCCGAGAGCGCACCGGCGGCACCGGGGCCGTGCTCGAACTCCTCGACCCGACCGAGGCCGACGAGGAGGCGACGGCGGCGCCGGACGCACCACGGGAGCCCGGGGCGGACGGCTAGCCTTGGTGCATGACGTTCGATGCGAATGACGCCGGCACGACCGGCGATGCGATCCGCAAGGAGATCCTCACCTGGGACGACTTCGCCGTCGCCTCGCGCAAGGTCGCGGCCGAGGTGCTCGGCTCCGGGTTCCGCCCCGACGTGGTGATCGCGATCGCACGCGGCGGCCTGCTGTTCGCCGGGTCCATCGCGTATGCGCTCGGCACCAAGGCGTGCGGGTCGATCAACGTGGAGTTCTACACGGGCGTCGACGAGCGACTCGAGGAGCCGATCCTGCACCCGCCCATGCTCGACGCGCCCGCCCTGAGCGGCAAGCGCGTGCTCCTCGTCGACGACGTGTCCGACTCGGGTCGCACGCTCGCCAAGGTCGTCGGCATCCTCGGCGACGCGGGCGCCGAGGTGCGCAGTGCGACCCTCTACACCAAGTCGCACACGGTGCTCGTGCCCGACTTCGACTACAAGCGCACCGACGACTGGATCGTGTTCCCGTGGTCGGCGCTGCCGCCGGTGCACGTGCTCGACGCCGGCGATGCGGCCGACGAGGCCGGGGCCTTCGCATGAGCGTGCATCTCGTCGGAGGCGGCGCGCTGAGCGCGGCACACGCCCCGCTGTACGCCACGTTCCTCGCGGAGGCCGCGGCCCGCGGCCGTGCGGCCGGTCGCGAGCGGCCTCGCGTCGCGGTGCTGTCCCTGCATCCCGCAGGGGTGCAGCAGGCCGAAGTGCTGGTCGACGTCCTGCGGGCCGCCGGCGAGTTCGAGCCCCACGTGACCGCCGCCGAGCGCGGCGGGTCCGTCGACCTCGCGTCGATCGCCGAGGTCGACGGCATCGTGATCGGCGGCGGCATCGTCGAGGAGGTCCGGGCCGGCATCGAGCCCGTGTTCGGGGAACTCCGGCGCCAGATCGCATCCGGCGTGCCCTACCTCGGCGTCTCGGCCGGCGCGATGATCGCAGGCGAGGGGGCGCTCGGCGGCGGATCGCGCATCGACGGCGTGGTCGTCTCGCCCGAAGACCCGTCCGAACCCGGCGAGGAGTTCGAGGTCGAGGCCGGCATCGGGCTCGTCGACGTCGCGATCGACGCGCACGTCGCCCAGCGAGGCAACCTCTCGCGCCTCGTCGCCGCGGTCGAGGCCGGGCTCATCGAGAGCGCCCTCGGCATCGACGAGCGCACCGCGCTCATCGTGGGCGAGGGCGGGCTGCGGGTCGTCGGCTCCGGCAGCGTCTGGCGCGTGCTCCCCGCCGACGGAGGCGTGCTCGTCTCGACCCTCGGCGCCTGACGTGCCGCACGCCGCGGGCGGCGAGCCGCTCGACGGCTTCGGGGTCTTCGACGGGCTCGAGGGGGCGCCCGTGCGCGGTGCATCCGCACCTGCCGTGCCGGCGTTCGACGGACTCGGCACGCTCGACGACCTCGTCGCGGAGGGGCGCGTCGACCCGGGCTGGGCTCGCGCGCTCGAACCCGTCGCGCCGGCCCTCGCCGAGATCGACGCGTTCCTCCGTGCCGAGTCGGCTGCCGGGCGCGGCGTGCTGCCCGCGGCCGACCTGGTGCTGCGCGCGTTCGCCGCGCCGCTCGACGAGGTCCGCGTGCTCGTCGTCGGACAGGACCCATACCCGACGCCTGGGCATCCGATCGGGCTCTCGTTCGCGGTCGACCGTCACGTGCGCCCGCTGCCGAGGAGCCTGGCCAACGTCTACGCCGAGCTCGCCGCCGATCTCGGCGTGGCGCCCCCGGCGCACGGCGACCTCACGCCATGGACGGCGAACGGCGTCATGCTGCTGAACCGCGTGCTGACCGTTCGGCCGGGCGAGGCGGGCTCGCACCGGGCGAAGGGGTGGGAGCAGGTGACCGACCACGCGATCCGCACGCTCGCGGCTCGCGGCACGCCGCTCGTCGCGATCCTCTGGGGGCGTGACGCGCAACAGCTGAGCCCCCTGCTCGGCGAGACGCCCGTCATCGAGTCCGCGCACCCGAGCCCGCTCTCCGCTCGACGCGGGTTCTTCGGGTCCCGGCCGTTCAGCCGCGCGAACGAGCTGCTCGCGGCCCAGGGCGCGGCGCCGGTCGACTGGGCGCTCGCCTGATCGCCGGGCGGATGCCGCGGCATCCGCCCGTGACATCCGCCCGTGACGTGCGCGGCGTATGGTGGTCGCCATGCTCGAGGAGGAATACCAGCCGCGCCGCGAACTGCCGCGGCACCTGCGCAAGCCCGCCGAAGCCGAGGCGCCGTTCGCCTACGAGATCCGCGATGCGGTGGCCGCCGACCTGCCGGCCGTGCGCGAGATCTACAACTACTACGTCGCGAACTCCACGGTCACGTTCGACGAGGACGCGATGACCCTCAGGGAGTGGAAGGCGAAGTTCGCCCACCTGTCGAAGCTCGGCATGCCGTTCATCGTCGCCGAGTCGCCCTCTGGCCAGTTGCTCGGCTACGCGCTCGTCGCGCCGTGGAAGCCCAAGCGCGCCTACCGGTTCACGGTCGAGAACTCGATCTACCTCGGCCCGGCGGCGGCCGGCAAGGGGCTCGGGCGCGCGCTGCTCGGCGAGCTCATCGAGCGTTCGAAGGCCGCGGGGCTCAAGGAGATGCTCGCGGTCATCGCCGACCAGGGCGCCGACGCCTCGATCGCACTGCACGAGAAGTTCGGCTTCACCGAGATCGGGCGCATGGGCCGCGTCGGGTTCAAGTTCGATCGCTGGCTCGGCACGGTGCTGCTGCAGCGATCGCTGAAGTAGCGGGCCTCGACCCGATGCGGTCGCCGGGCGGCGGGGCGATCCGCGTCAGAAGGTGATCTCGAGGGTGCCGACCGCCGACGGGCCTGCGATCGCGACGACGAGCCCGGTCGCGGCGAAGAGCGCCGGATGCGCCAGGCCGACCACGATCCGGCGGAGTGCCGGTCGGGACGCGAACAGGTGCTCCGGCACGCGGTCGGCCGTCGGCACTTCGGCCCAGCCGCGCACCCGCACCAGGAACCACGCGCAGCGCACCACGAACGCGGCCCAGAGCAGGGCCGCGACGAGCGGCACCACGACGAGCATGAGGTCGAAGCCGATGCCGATGATCTCGTCTTCGCGCTGCTCGGCCGCGAGCTGGATCGACTGCGAGATCGCCGCGCCGACGACGACCGACAGGCCCCAGGCGGTCAGGCCGAATACGAGCGCGAGGTAGCGCACGAAGAAGTGCGAGAACACCGAGCTCATCGCCTCGAAGTGGGTGCGGGGCGTCGCCGCCAGCACGAGCACGGTCGCGATCGTCGAGGGCAGCACGAGCAGGCCGATCAGGAGCCAGTCGATCAGGCCGTGCCAGTCGAGCATGACGGCGACGACGAGGGCGGCGCCGAACACGAGGCTCCACGCGACACCCCAGACGAGCGGATGTCGCGTGATCGAGGTGGTGATGCCGACCGTCACCGGGTTGCTGCTCACGGCGTCATGCTATCGGCCGTCGCGCGCGCGGGCCGTAGGCTCGGGGGGTGGAACTGCACGAGCTCACCGCACTCGAACTCCATCGACTGCTGCAACGCGGGGAGGTGTCGCCGGTCGAGCTGACGGGTCACTACCTCGACCGCTCCGAACGACTCGATCCTGAGCTCGGCGCGTTCGCGACCATTACGCCCGAACTCGCGCTGGAACGCGCGAGGTTCGTGACCGAGCACGTGCCGAAGGCCGCCCCGCTCTGGGGCATGCCGCTCGCCGACAAGGACCT
The DNA here is from genome assembly GCF_900113185.1 of Agromyces sp. CF514. Lineage (NCBI taxonomy): Bacteria > Bacillati > Actinomycetota > Actinomycetes > Micrococcales > Microbacteriaceae > Agromyces > Agromyces sp. CF514. The sequence goes on from NZ_FOZD01000002.1 coordinate 862,000, forward strand.
GCACGACCGGGCGGGAGTCACGGCCGCGTACGGGTCGCGGGCGTTCGCCGGGTCGGTGCCCGAAGCCTCGGACGATCTCGTGCGCGCCGTCGACGCCGCGGGCGCGGTGAGCCTCGGCAAGACCGCGACGCCCGAGTTCGGCCTGCCCTCGTACACCGAGGCGCTCGTCGGGCGTCCGACGCGCAATCCGTGGGATCCGACGCTCGGAGCCGGCGGCTCGAGCGGGGGAGCCGCGTCGGCCGTGGCGGCTGGCATGCTGCCGTTCGCACCGGGCTCCGACGGCGGCGGGTCGATCCGCATCCCGGCCGCGGTCTGCGGGCTCGTCGGCATCAAGCCGTCGCGCGGGCGCGTGCCGGCCGGCTCCGGCCTCGGAGGGCTCGCCGGGCTGGGCGTGGCCGGCGCGATCGCGCGCACGGTCGCCGACGCGGCGCTGCTGCTCGACGGCATGATCGCCCCGACCGGATACCCCGCGGCGCACCCGTACGCCGTGCGCGCGCCAGGCGACGACGGGCCCTACCTCGGGGCGGCGATCCGCGGAGAGGGGCGCTTCCAGGTCGGCGTGATGACCGACTCCCCGTGGGACGACGCGTACGACATCGGGATCGCACCCGCGGCGCGGTCGGCGCTCGACCGGGCCATCTCTGTGCTCGACGGAGCCCGCCACGGCATCGAGGAGGTGGCGCCGGCACCCGAGCCGGGCTATCCAGAGGCGTTCCGCACGATCTGGCAGGCGGGGGCGGCGACGATCCCCGTCGACGACGAGCGGTTCGCGCTGCTCGAGCCGCTGACGCAGTGGCTCCTCGAACGCGGGCGGGCGATTCCCGCACGGCAGCTCGCCGAGGCGCTGTCGTGGCTGTCGGAGTTCGAGCGCCGGGTGATCTCGCGGTTCGCGTCGTACGACGCGGTCCTGACCCCGGCGCTCGCGCTCGAACCGCCCGCCGTCGGCTGGTACGACGCCGAAGACGGCGAACGCAACTTCGCGCAGCAGGTGCAGGTGACGCCGTTCACGTCGTTCGTCAACGTCGCCGGGCTGCCGGCGATCACGATCCCGGTCGAGTTCACCGAGGCCGGCGTGCCGATGGGCGTGCAGCTCATCGGGCGGCCGGGCGGCGAGGCGACGCTGTTCTCGCTCGCGGCGCACCTCGAGCGCCGGTTGCGGCGTGCGCCGCGGCATCCGCTCGTCTGGTGATCGACCGAGCGGTTCGGATGCCGCGGGGCCGATGTGTAAGACTTAGGTAATGCTTACCTCAGTCGCCGAAGCCCCCCGGCGCGACCGGCCCGCGTACCGCAACTTCGCCGTCACGGTCGCGCGCGTGGAACGCCGATCGCCGACCTTCGTGAACATCACGTTCACGGGCGACGACCTGGCCGACTTCGGCACCGCCGGACTCGACCAGCGGGTGAAGGTCGTGCTGCCGCTCGAGTCGACCGGATTCGCATCGTTCCCCGACGGCGAGGACTGGTACACGCAGTGGCGCGAGCTCCCCGGCGAGCTGCGCAACCCCTTCCGCACCTACACCGTTCGCGCCGTGCGGCCCGACGAGCGCGAGGTGGACATCGTCTTCGCCTGCCACGGCGACGTCGGACCGGCCTCGGCATGGGCGGGTCGCGCGGAACCCGGCGACGAGATCGTGCTCATCGGCCCCGACGAGTACGGCTCGGGTCGGACCGCCGGCATCGACTGGCGGCCCGGCGACGTCGGAACGCTGCTGCTCGCGGGCGACGAGACGGCGACGCCGGCGATCTGCGCGATCCTCGAGTCGCTGCCCGAGGACTCCGTCGGCGCCGCTTTCCTCGAGGTGCCCGCGTCCGGCGACGCCCTCGAGGTGCGTGCACCGGAGGGCGTCGACGTCCGCTGGCTCGCGCGAGACGGCGGCACCCATGCAGCCGGATCCGCCGGCCGGCAGGTCGAGCACGGAGCCCTGCTCGCCCCCGCGGTGCGGGACTGGGTCGTCCGCCACCTCGCCGACCTCGGCGTGACGCGGGCCGGGGGCGACGAGTCCGCAGCCGCGCTCGCCGCCGCGGAGCGCGCCGACCTGCCCGACACGCCGCTCTGGGACGTGCCGGCCGGCCAGAGCCTCGACGGCGCGTGCTACGCCTGGCTCGCCGGCGAGGCGTCCGTCATCACGGGCCTGCGCAGGTTCCTCGTGCGCGAGGCGGGCCTCGACCGCCGCCAGGTCGCGTTCATGGGCTACTGGCGCCGCGGACGCGCCGAGCTCGAGTGAGCGGGGCGATCGTCGTGCCTGCCCGAGACGCGGCGCCTGCCGTCGCCACGACTCCCGCCCTGCAGGCCCCGGGCGCGGCATCCTCCCCGACGGCCGCGCCCGTGAGGCGCCGCACGCGCCGCGTCGGCACCGGGCGTGCCGTCCTCGTGCTCGTCGCGAGCGCGCTCGCACTCCTGGCGATCGTCGCGGCGAGTCTCGCGTTCGGGGTGCGTTCGATCGATCCTGGCGTCGTCTGGCAGGCGATCGTCGCGCACGACCCCGCGAACGCCGACCACAACGTCGTCTGGCAGTTGCGCGTGCCCCGCACCGTCATCGGCCTGCTCGCGGGGGTCGCGCTCGGCCTCGCGGGCACCCTCATCCAGGGCGTCACGCGCAATCCCATCGCCGACCCGGGCCTGCTCGGCCTCAACTCGGGCGCCTCGCTCGCGGTCGTGCTCTGCATCGCGCTGCTCGGCGTCAGCTCCCCGCTCGGGTACATCTGGTTCGCGTTCGCCGGCGCGGCCGCCGTGGCCGCGATCGTGTTCTCGATCGGGCGCGGGCGCCCCGTGCGGCTCGCGCTCGTCGGCGCCGCCGTGACCGCGTTCATCACGCCGCTCATCGCGCTCGTGCTGCTGCGCGACACCGAGACGTTCAACCAGTACCGGTTCTGGGCCGTCGGATCGCTGACCGGGCGAGGGCTCGACGTCGCGGCCGTGCTGTGGCCGTTCATCCTCGTCGGCACCGTGGTCGCCTTCGTGCTCGCGAACCGGCTCAACCTCATCGCCCTCGGCGACGACGTCGCGAACTCGCTCGGGCAGCGGGTCGGCACCACGCGCGCCGTGTCCGGCATCGCGCTCGTGCTGCTCTGCGGCACGGCGACGGCGCTCGCCGGCCCCATCGCGCTCGTCGGCCTCGTCGTGCCGCACGCCGCGCGACGCCTCGTCGGCACCGACTACCGGTGGATCATGCCGACGGCGCTGCTGCTCGGCCCCGTCATGCTGCTCGCGGCCGACGTCATCGGCCGCCTCATCGTGCCGAACGCCGAGCTCGAGGCCGGCGTGGTCACGGCCTTCCTCGGGGCGCCCGTGCTCATCGCGATCGCCCGCAGCAGGAACGTGGCGGGCCTGTGATGACGGCGACCGACCTCACGAGGACCCCGGCGCCCGGCGCCGACCCCGGCGCCCGCGCATCCGTCGACGACGTGCGACTCGTCGTGGCATCCGTTCGCCGTCGCAACCGACGGCGGCTCGTCGCGACCCTCGCCATCGGCGCCGCGCTCGCACTCGTCTTCGCGCTGATCGCGATCTCGTCGGGTGCGGCGAGCGTCTCGCCCGATCGCGTGCTCGCGACCCTGTTCGGGCAGGGCGACCGCACCGAGCAGCTCGTGGTCTTCAAGCTCCGCCTGCCGCGGATCCTCGCGGCGATCTTCGTCGGCGCCGCCTTCGGCCTCGCGGGCGCGGTCTTCCAGGCCGTGCTGCGCAACCCGCTCGCGAGCCCCGACATCCTCGGCGTCTCGACCGGTGCGAGCCTCGGCGCCGTCTGGGCGATCCTCGGGCTGGGCCTGACCGGCGTCGTCGTGTCGGGCTTCGCGCTCGCGGGCGCGCTCGTCGTCGCGTTCGTCATCTGGGCGGCCGCGTGGCGGCAGGGCCTGCACGGCGTGCGCTTCGTGCTCGTCGGCGTCGGACTCGCGTACGTCTGCGGCTCGCTCATCGCCTGGCTGCTCGCGAGAGCCGAGGTGCGGCAGGCCCAGGCGGCCCTGATGTGGACCGTGGGCAGCGTCTCCGACGTGCGCGGCGACGCGCTCGTGGTGCTCATCGCGGGGGTGACGGTCGGATGCCTCCTCGTCGCCGCCTTCGCGAAGGGCCTGCCGGTGCTCGCGCTCGGCGACGACCACGCGATCTCGCTCGGCGTGCGCACCGACCTGCGCCGCGGCATCCTGCTGCTGGTCGCGGTGCTGCTCATCGCGATCGCGACCTCGGTCGCGGGGCCCATCGCCTTCGTCGCGCTCATCGCGCCGGCCATCGCGCGCAGGCTCGTCGACGACGGCAGTGCGGCGCTCACCGCCTCCGTCATGACGGGCGCCGTGCTCACGCTCGGCGCCGACGTGCTCGGCCAGTTCGCCCTGCCCCAGTTCACCGCGCCGGTCGGCATCGTGACCGGCCTCATCGGCGCGCCGTACATGCTGTGGCTGCTCGCCCGTTCCGAGAGAAAGGCCAGCGCATGAGCTCCGTGCCGGCATCCGTTCCGTCGCCGTCGCCGTCGCCCGCGCCCGCCGTTCACGCCGCGCCGGCCGGACTCGCCGCCGACGGTGTCAGCCTCGGCTACGACGGCCGTCGCGTGATCGACGGGCTCGACCTCGTCATCCCGACGGGCCGCATCACCGCCATCGTCGGCCCGAACGCGTGCGGCAAGTCCACCCTGCTGCGCGGGTTCGCGCGGCTGCACCAGCTCGACGGCGGCCGCGTCACGCTCGACGGCCGCGATGTCGCATCGATGCCGCGGCGCGAGCTCGCGCGGCGGGTCGGCGTGCTGCCGCAGTCCTCGATCGCCCCCGACGGCGTACGCGTGGCCGAGCTCGTCGGCCGCGGGCGCTACCCGCACCAGGGCTGGTTCGGCCGGCACTCGAGCGACGACGACCGGTTCGTAGCCGAGGCCCTGGCCGCGACGGGCATCGCCGACCTCGCCGAGCGTCGGCTCGAGGAGCTCTCGGGCGGCCAGCGCCAGCGCGTCTGGATCGCCATGGTGCTCGCGCAGCAGACCGACATCGTGCTGCTCGACGAGCCGACGACCTACCTCGACGTGACGCACCAGCTCGAGCTGCTCGACCTGCTCACCGAGTTGAACCGCGAGCGCGGCACGACCGTGGTCATGGTGCTGCACGAGCTCAACCTCGCGGCTCGGTACGCCGACCACCTCGTCGTGATGTCGGCGGGGTCGATCATCGCCGAGGGGCGGCCCGCCGACATCCTGACCCCTGAGACCGTGCATCGCGCCTTCGCGCTCGAAGCCTCGGTGATCCCCGATCCCGTGGCCGGGTCGCCGATGATCGTGCCGGTCGGGCGGTTCCACACGGCCGGGCTCGACGGATCGGTCGCAGACGCGCCCTGATCGTGACGCGTCTGCGATCGTGACGCGTCCGTGACCGCACGAGTTCGCCTGCGGCTACGATTAGGTTAGCCTTCCCTTATCCCCACTCATCGAACGAGGAGTTCTCCGTGCGTCTTCGACGTCCGCTCATCGCCCTGGCCGGCCTCGCCGCCACGGCACTGACCCTGACCGCCTGTGCCTCGGGCACGACCGAAGAGCCCACGTCGGCCCCCGACGCGGCCGTTGGCACCGGCTTCCCGATCACGATCGAGCACGCGTTCGGCGAGACCGTCGTCGAGGCGGCTCCCGAGCGCGTCGCCACGTGGGGCTGGGGCTCCACCGAAGCTGCGATCGCGGTCGGCGTGTACCCGGTCGCGGTCGCCGAGCAGAGCTGGACCGTCGGCGAGGGCAACCTCCTGCCGTGGGTCGAGGCGGCGTACGACGACGCCGGCGTCGAGCACCCCGTCGTCATCAACGACGACGAGGGCGGCGCGACCATCCCCTACGAGGAGTTCATCGAGGCGGCTCCCGACCTGATCGTCGCCCCGTACTCGGGCCTGACCGAGGAGCAGTACGACACGCTGAGCGACATCGCCCCGGTCGTCGCCTATCCCGAAGCCCCTTGGACGACCGACTGGGACGACACCATCTCGATCACCGCGAAGGCGCTCGGCCGTGAGGCCGAGGGCGAGCAGGTGCTCGCCGACATCGACGACACCCTCGCCGAGCAGGCCGCCGCCCACCCCGAGTTCGAGGGCAAGACCGTCGCAGGCATCTGGGACGGCGACGGCATGGTCTACGTTTACACCGCCGCCGATCCCCGCATCGGCATCCTCACCGAGCTCGGGCTCGAGGTCGCTCCGAGCGTCGCCGAGCTCGACACGAGCGACGGCGGCTTCTTCTACGAACTCAGCTACGAGCAGCTCGACAAGCTCGACGCCGACGTCATCATCAACTACTCGTCCGACGAGGCGACCGCCGCGACGCTGCTCACGAAGCCCGAGACGCAGGCGATCCCCGCGGTCAAGGCCGGGCGGGTCGCGCAGGTCTACGACCCGGTGACGGTGTCGTCGGTCTCGCCCCCCACCGCCCTCAGCTTCACGTGGCCGACCGGCATGCCCGCGCTCGTCGACTCGATCGCCGGCGCGCTCGCCGAGTAGTCGCGATGTGGTCGAAGGCCGGTGCTCCCAGTCGGGGGCACCGGCCTTCGTCGTGCGGCGGGCGTCGCTCAGGTCGCCTGCCGAGCGGCATCCGATCGCCGTCGTCGCTTCGGCAGGTAGCCGCCGGCCTCGAGCCCCGCCTCGATCTCGAAGCGGTTCCGCAGCGGATCGCGCCCCGCCAGCAGGTACAGGAACGGCAGCAGCATGCCGTACTTCAGCCACTGCTGCTTGTGCACCGCCTCGTGGCCGAGCACCGTGTCGGAGTCGTTGCGGTTCGTGAGGTAGCAGGCGCCGACGCACGAGCCGCCGCGTCCGAAGGTCCAGGCTGGCATTCCCGTGAAGACGAGGAGGCCGTTGCGGCGTTCGACGCGGCCCGTGCTCCAGAGCGTGCCCCACACGAAGCCGACGCACGTCGCCCACCAGAACCCGGCCCGGCTGATCGGTGAATCGGTCAGGCGGAGGGTGCGCCCGCTCATGCCTTCGCCTCGGGACGGCCGAGGTCCTCGAGCAGTCGCAGCCAGACCTCGCTCATGGTCGGGAAGGCCGGCACCGCGTGCCAGAGGCGGTCGACCGGCACCTCGCCGACGATCGCGACGGTCGCCGCATGCAGCAGTTCGGCGACGTCCTGGCCGGTGAACGTCGCGCCGATCACCGTGCCCCGGTCGGCGTCGATCACGAGCTTCGCCCGGCCCTCGTACCCGTCGGCCAGGATGCCGGCTCCGCTCGCCGAGGTCATGTCGACCTCTGCGGTGCGCACCCCGCGACCCGCCTGCCGGGCCTGCGCCTCGGTGAGGCCCACCGCGACGGCCTCGGGTTCGGCGAACACGACCTGCGGGACCGCGGCGTGATCGGCGGTGGCGGCGTGCACGCCCCATGCTCCGATATCGACCGGATGCCCCGTGGCGCGTGCCGAGACGAGGTCGCCGACCGCGCGCCCCTGGTACTTGCCCTGGTGGGTGAGCAGGGCGCGGTGGTTCACGTCGCCCGCGGCGTACAGCCAGGGAGCTCCGCCGTCGGCGTCGCCGTCCGTGCCCGACCCGGCGGCCTCGAGGCCCTCGACCTGCATCGCATCGTCCACGCGCAGCCAGTCGCCCGGCTCGAGCCCGATCGTCTCGAGTCCGATGGCGTCGGTGCGGGGCTTGCGGCCGGTCGCGACGAGCACCTCGTCGGCGACCACGGTCGACCCGTCGTCGAGCGTGAGCACGACCTCGCCGTCGTCGGTGCGCTCGACGGCCGTGGTCTGCACCCCGGTGCGCACCGTGGCACCGAGCGAGCGGATGCCGGCGGCAACGGCCTCGCCGACGAACGGCTCCATGCCGCCGAGCAGCCCGCTGCGTGCCAGCACGGTGACGTCGGTGCCGAATCCGGCGTACGCGGTCGCCATCTCGCAGGCGACCACGCCCCCGCCGATGATCGCGAGCCTGGCGGGCACGCGTTCGACGCTCGTGGCCTCGCGGTTCGTCCACGGCGAGGCCTCGGCGAGACCTCGGATCGGCGGGATCACGGGGTCGCTGCCCGTCGAGACCACGACGGCGTGCCGTGCGATGAGCGTCACGGATTCGGCGCCGTCGCCCCCGTCGAGGACGTCGCGCGTCACGACGACGCGGCGGAGCCCGTCGAGCCGCCCGTGGCCGCGCTCCAGCCCGATGCCCGCGCTCTCGAGCCATCCGGCCGCGCCGTCGTCGCTCCAGTCGGAGACCCAGTAGTCGCGTCGGCGGAGCAGGGCCTCGACGTCGAGGTCGCCGGTGACGGCCTCGGCGGCGCCCGGAACCCGCTTCGCAGCACGCAGTGCGGCCGCGCCGCGCAGGAGCACCTTCGAGGGCACGCACGCCCAGTACGAGCACTCGCCGCCGACGAGCTCGTGCTCGACGACCACCACTTCGAGTCCGGCGGCGCGCACCCGGTCGGCGATGTTCTCGCCCACCGGTCCGGCGCCGAGTACGACGACATCGACTTCGCGTTGCATCGGTCTCCTCTCGCGCCCGTGCGGCGCCCGTGGCCCAAGCCTAGGCAGCGGCATGGGCTGGGGGCACCCCTTGCGCCCAGGCGGGTCCGATGCCATGGGCTCGTCGGGCTCGTCGGGCTCGTCGGGTTGGTAAGGCCTGTCGGGCTCGTACGGCCCGTCGAGCTCCTTCGGCTCGTCGAGCTCCTACGGCTCGTCGACCTTCGGCGGCGGTCGTCTGGCGGTCGGCCGTGCTCGGGTGTCAGAGCGCGGCGGGTGCGGATGCCGCGGGGTCGCCGTCGCGCCCCTCGGCCGGCGCCCCGCTCGCGAGCGCTCCGAGCAGCCGGAGGATCGTGGGGAGGTCGTCGTCGGCGGCCTCGGGGGAGCTGGGCGCGAAGCCGGTGATCGCGGCCCCGGCGAGCGGGAACCGGTCGACGACGGCCTTCACGAGTGCGACGAGCGTCGTCGCGTCGACGCCGAACGGCATGGGGTACGACAACCCGGCCAGCGCCGAGGGATCGAGCACGTCGAGGTCGATGTGCACGAAGACGCGCGAGGCGCCGGTGGCCTCGAGTGATGCGATGACCACGGTCGGGTCGGAGAGGTCCTCGACGGTGAGCACGTCGATGCCGTGCTCCTCGATGAAGCGGTGCTCCTCGGCGTCGATCGCGCGCACGCCGCCGAGCACGAGCCGATCGGGGGCGACGCGGCTCTCGCCGTCGAGTGCGAGCCCGTCGGCGCCCTCGCCGGCGATGTGTCGCAGGGCCATGCCGCCGAAGCCGCCCGACGGCGAGGAGTCCGGCGTGTTCAGGTCGGGATGGGCGTCGAGCCAGAGCACGGTCAGTTCGCCGCTCCACCGCCTGGCCGCGTGCGCGACGCCGGGCAGCGCGACACCGCAGTCGCCGCCGACGGTGATCGCGGTGCCGGCGATGCCGGCGAGGGCCTCTTCGGTGCGCTCGCGGGTGCGTCGCACCGCGCTGTACCGGCGGATGCCGGTTCCGAGCGCCTCTCCGGCCTCGATCGGCACCTCGACGCTGACGGTGGCGGCCGCCGGGAGGTCTCCGAGGATCGCTGCGGCGCCGTCGGCGAGGCTCATCGCGCGGGAGGAGACGGAGCCCTGCCAGAGCGGGACGACGACGAAGGTAGCGGGCATGAGCCAAGTATCCCGCGATCGGCGGCGGCTGCGCGAGCGGAGTCGGCCCGAACGACCGCGGCGGGGTCGATCGCAGACGCGATCGACCCCGCCGCGGACGGGTCGTGAGGAGATCAGCCCGAGATCGCGCCCTGGCTGCCGCCGGACTTGAGCGCGGCGAGGCGGGCGTCGACCTCGGTGAGCTCGCCCAGGTCGTCGAGCTCGTTGAACTGGGCGTCGAGGCTCGAGGCCGCGAGTTCGGCCTGTCCGCGCACGACGGCCTCCTCGCGGCGGATCTTCTCCTCGAAGCGGCCGAGTTCGCTCGTCGGGTCGAGGATGTCGATCGACTTCACGGCGTCGTGCACCTGGCGCTGGGCCTCGGCGGTCTTCGCGCGGGCCAGCAGCTCGGACCGCTTGTTCTTTAGCTGGACCAGCTTCTCCTTCATGCCGTTGAGGCCGGACTTCAGCTGCTCGACGACCTGGGTCTGCGAGGCGATCTGCGGCTCGGCGGTCTTGGCCTCGTTCTCGGACGAGATCTGGCGACCGAGCGCGACCTTGGCGAGGTTGTCGAACTTGTCGGCACCCGCGGCGTCGCCCGCGGCGCGCAGCTCGTCGCCCTTGCGGCTGGCGGCGATCGCCTTCTCGCCCCACGTGCGGGCGGCCTCGACGTCTTCGCGGTGGTCGTCTTCGAGCAGGCGCAGGTTGCCGATGGTCTCGGCGATCGCCGCCTCGGCATCGGCGATGCTGTTCGTGAAGTCGCGCACCATCTGGTCGAGCATCTTCTGCGGGTCTTCGGCCTGGTCGATGAGCGCGTTGACGTTCGCGCGCAGGAGGGTGGAGATCCTCCCGAAGATGGACTGCTTGGTCATGGTGTTCCTTTCGTCAGGTGATCGTCAGGTACTGCACGTGTGTGGTGGTTCGTCTCGTCGCGCTCGGCGACCGATGTGGCGGCGCCTGCGTGGGCGAAGGAGGATCGAGGAGGCTCAGAATCGGCCTCCGCCCCCGCGTCGGCCGCGTGTGGAGCTTCCGCCGAAGCTGCCGGCCGAACGGCCGCCGCCGGAACGGCCGCCCCCGAACCCGCCGCCGGCCGAGCCGCCGCCGAATCCGCCGAACCCGCCGGACGAGCCGGAGCGCCCGCGCCCGCCGCCGAGCATGGAGTCGATGAGGATGCCTCCGAGCACGGCGCCCATGAGGTCGCCGCCCGAGCCGCCGCGCGCCGCGTCGCCGGTCGCGCCGGGGACGCCCATGCCGCCGAACCCGCCGCCGAAGCCCTCGACGTCGTTGCGGGCGAGCGAGAGCGCCTCGGCGGCGAGGCGTTCGGCGCGCTGCGCGGACTCGACCGCGACGGCGGCATCGGTGCTGGTCTGCGCCTGCTGCAGGAGTTGCGCGGCCGATGCGAGCCTCGTGCGGGCCTCGGTGCCCACCGCGCCGCGGCGCGCGACGAGGTAGTCCTCGGCGGTCTGCACCTGCACGCGGGCGCTGCCGACGGCGCGTTCTCGCAGTGCTTCGGCCCTGGCTGCTTGCTCTGCCGCCGCGCGGGCGCCCGCGATGACGGCGTCGATCTCCTGGTTGGCCTGCGTGAGGCGGGCGACCGCGGCGAGCGGGTCGCGACCGCCGGCGCCGGCGCCGGCCCGCAGCTCGGATGCGACGGCCGCGGTGCGCTCGGCCACCTGCGCGGCGTCGCCGCCCAGCGGCCGCGCGGCGACCACGTCGGCCTCGAGATCGGCGACGCCGGCCTCGACCGCGCGATCGGCCTGCGCCAGGTCGGCGGCGAGGCGGCCGACGGCGCCCGTGAGCAGCACGGCCTGGTCTGCCGACTCCTCGGCGGCCCGGATCGCGACGGCCGCATCGGCGGTCTGCGCCGCCGCGAGCGCGTCGCGGGCTCGTGCGAGCGCCTCGGTCGCGAACGCGAGGCGCGAGGTCGCCTGCGCCGGGTTGTCGGCGACGGCGGCGAGCGCGGATGCCGCGTAGGCCTGTCCGAGCGCGCGCAGGCGCTCGGCAGCCGGCGCGATCGCGGCCTCGGCCGTCGCGGCCTCGGCGGCGACGCGCTCGAGTTCGGCCGGCGCGTTGCGCTCGAGGTCGCGGAGGGCGTCGAACGCCTCGGCCTGGGCGTCGAGCAGCGCGTCGGCCTCGCCCGTGAGCCGGATGATGCCCTCGTAGGCGGCGCGGCGCTCGGCATCGGTGTCGGGCGTGTCGTCGTCGAGGCGCTGCTGCAGCCCGAACGCCTCTGCGACCTTCGCCTTCGCCTCGGCCAGCGCAGCACGGAACGTCGACGTCGCGTCGTCGCCATAGGAGGCCGTGGCGAAGCCGAGTTCCTCCTCGCTCGTCTTCATGGCGTCGTCGGCCTGCACGAGCGCCGACCCGGCCGTGCGGCGGAGGTCGTCGAGCGGCACCGGGGGAGCACCGGTCTCGCTGCCCGTCGCATCCGTTCGGCCGCCCTTGCGGCGCCGGGCGAGCACGATCGCGATGACGGCGACGATCGCGGCCGCCGCGACGAGGAACCAGACCCAGCCCCAGCCCGAGCCGCCGGAACCGTCGGTGTCGAGGGCCTCGGCCGCGGCGATGGCGGCGCCGGCCCAGTCCTCGTCGTGCAGCAGCGGCTCGATGACCTCGGCGCGGATGCGATCGAGCTCGTCGTCGGTGATCGACGCGTTGTCGGCGACGGAGAGGTCGTACGCGCGGCCGTCGACCGCGACGGCGAGCAGGTAGTCCTCGTCGCCCATGTTGTTGGCGACCGCGGTGTCGTTGGCCCAGGTGTCGGCCTGCTCGGGGTCCTCGAACTCGCTCACGTACGCGACGAAGAGCTGGCGGCCCGTGTCGTCGTAGGTCTTCTCGATGGCGGCGAGCACGTCGTCGGTGCGCCCGTCGAGCGCGCCGACCGTGTCGACGATCGGGCTCTGCCCGAACTCCACGGGCGTCTCGGCCCATGCCGGAGCGGCTCCCGCGAAGGCGAACGCGACCCCGAGCATGCTCGCGATGATCGCCGGACTACGACGGTTCGACGTCATGCACCAATGCCTTCCAGACCCCGGGAACGGACCGGATCCGAGTCTATGGGCACCCGCCGACGCCGTCCATGCCGCGCCGCCGTGCTCTCAGCGGACGGTCAGCGGGACGGTCGGGGAGACCACGAACGTCGCATCGTCGCCGGCCGAGGCGATGAACGACACGACCGCCGACAGCTCGTACGCGCCCGGCGCGAGCGGGGGGAGTGCGGCCGCGATCGTGCCGTCCTGTTCGTCGGCCGCGGTGCAGGATGCCGCGGCGAACCCGCCCTGGAGGTCGACGTGCTCGCCGGGCGCGAGCTGCACGGGCACGACCCCGTCGCCGATCGAGGCCGCCGGATGCCACACGGTCGTCCCGGCATCCGACACCGTGATCGACGGCTCCTCGCGAACGGATCCCTCGACCACCGCCGTGCCCGTGTTCGAGACGCGCACCCGCACCACGCCCTGCTCGCCGGGGGCAACGGGGTCGATCGGGGTGAGCACGGCGGCCGTGAGCGGGCCGTCCGAGGCCCGGGTCGCCGGAGCGACGGGCCCGCCGCAGCGATTCAGCGCGTCGGGCCCGACCACGAGTCCGTCGGTGCCGAACTGCTCGCCGTCCTGCGGGGCGACGAACGCGGGGCCATGGCCGGTCCCCGCATCCTCGCTCGCGGGTTCGGAGGCGGACTCGGCAGAATCGGCGCTCGAACCCGCGGTCGTCGACACGCCTCCGCCGAGGGATCCGACGCCGAACGCGAGCGCACCGACGACGAGCAGCCCCGCGACCGAGGCGGTGACGCCCACGACGGCGCGTCGCCGGCGGTGGCGCTGCGCGCGGCTGGCGCGCAGCACGGCGTCGAGGTCGACGGGGCGGCCCGCGCCGGCATCCGCCTCGCGGGCGAGCGCCCGCGAGATGTCTTCGGGGCCCAGCGGGCTGTCGGGGTCAGGCGACATGATCGCCCTCCGTTCGGGTGGGAGCCGGACGCGACGCGGTCGCGTCGGCGGCTCGGATCGAGGAGGAGAGCGCCCGCAGCGCGTCGCTCAGGTAGCGCTTCACGGAGCCCGAGCTGAGCCCGAGCGTCGCCGCGACCTGGTCGACCGTGAGGTCCTCGTAGTAGCGCAGCACGACGCAGGCGGCCTGGCGGGGCGCGAGCGCGCGGATGCGGTGCATGAGGTCGAGCCGTTCGTCGATGCGCTCCGACTCGGCCTCCGCGGCCGCGGGCGCGACCGCGAGGTGCCGCACGCGACGCCAGGTGCCGTCGCGGCGCGACCGGTCGATGACCGCGTTCAGGATCGCCCGGCGCACGTACGCGTCGGCTCGCGGCAGGTCGAGCTGGAACCGCGGGGTGCCGAACGCGCGCACGAGCGCGTCCTGCACGAGGTCGGCGGCCTCGTCGGCGTCGCCGGTCAGCAGATACGCGTAGCGCGTGAGCGCGTCACCGCGTTCGGCGACCAGTCGCGTCGCGACGGCGTCCCAGGTGCGGGCCAATCGGGGCTCCTCCCGACGGCGGCGGATCCGCCGTCACCTGAAGAGACGAACGAACGAGTCGTTTCGTTGGGTGACCGTCGTGGAAAGACGGAATCTGTGCCCCCGGAGGGATTCGAACCCCCGACCTACGGTACCGGAAACCGGCGCTCTATCCCCTGAGCTACGGAGGCGCACAGCCGTCAACACTAGCACCGTTTGCGGGGCCGCTCCGACTCCACGCAGCGGCGTCGTCCGCTGCGCGCGGGTGCCGTGCGGGTGCAGCGCCGGCACCGCGAGGGTGCCGTGCTGGCGCCGCCCGGCTGCCGCACGCGTGCCGGCCGGGACGGGTGCTCAGGCGCGGCCGAGCGCCGCGACCGAGTCGAGGAGTTCCTCGCGCACCCGGGTGCCGAGCAGGCTCCTCGCCCCGCGCAGCACTGCATCGCCCTCGACGCTCGTCGCACGCACCTCGGGGTACCAGCGGCTGATGCGACGGATGCCGCCGGCCACCGCCTGCGCGAACGCCTCGCCGCCGAGGTTGGCGGTCGGGCCCGCGAGCACGATCAGCCCGGGATCGAGCGTCGCGATGACGGGCAGCGCGATGTGCGCGACGCGTTCGGCGAGGTCGTCGAACACCGCGCGTCGCGCGTCGGCGGCGTCGGGGTCGGCGAGCGCCTCGCGTGCGGCGTGGAAGCCGTCGGCCTCGATGCCGTGCCGCTGGGCGAGCAGGGCGACCGCGCGGCCGCCCACGAGGTCCTGCACGGTTCGCGCGGCCGGGTCGAGCGCAGCCGCCTCGGCCGAGACGGGGAGGAACCCGATCTCGCCCGCCCCGCCGAACGAGCCGCGGTGCAGGTCGCCCGCGACGTCGAACGAAGCGCCGACGCCGTTGCCGAGCCAGAGCAGGGCGAACACGTCGCTGCCGACCGCGGCGCCGAACTCGCGCTCGGCCAGGGCCGCCAGGTTGACGTCGTTCTCGATGAGCACGGTGCGCCCGAGGTCGCCTTCGAGGATCGCGCGGAGCCCCCGCACGGGCCAGCCGGGGAGCGTCTCGCTGAACAGTTCGCCCGTGGCGCCCGGGTCGACGTAGCCGGGGATCCCGAGGCACACGGTGTGCACGGCGTCGGGCGAGGTGCCCGCAGCCTCGCTCGCGGCGTCGATGGCCCGGCGCACCTCCTCGACCGCGGAGCGCGCGGTGGGGTCGCGGGGGAGCGGCGTGCGCACCATCGGGCGCTCGCTGCCTGCGGCGTCGACGACGGTGGCCCGCAGCTCGAACGCGTCGAGGTCGAGCGCGACGCCGACGCGGCGGTCGGTGCGGGCCGCGTACACGACGGCGGCGCGACCGGCGGAGCCCGCGAGCAGCCCCTGCTCCTCGATGGCGCCGAGCTGCAGCAGGCGGCTCATCATCTGCGACGCCGTCGGCTTGGAGACGCCGACGAGCTCGCAGATGCGGTTGCGGGTGAGCGGCCCGTGGTCGAGCAGCACCGAGAGGCCGGCCCGATCGTTGACGGCGCCCAGCCAGGACGGGGTACCGGGCGTGTTGGCCGCCATGCGTCGCTCCTCTGCGGGTCGGGTGGTGCGTCAGCTCGTCGGCAGGTTCGAGATCACGGCCGCGACGAGCCCCTGCGCGTCGCCCGGTTCGAAGAACTCGGTCGAGTCGACCACGACCCAGTAGTCGCCGGTGAAGACCTGCACCTGTCCGTGGCTGCCGCTGTGCTCGAAGTAGCCGGAGACCTCGGGCGGGGTGCCGTAGGTGGGCACGGGGTTGCTGTTCGCTGCGGCGTCGTTCGCGTAGGCCATGAGCGCGTCGGCCGACGGGGTGGCCACCGCGATCTCGATGAGGTCGCCGCTCGTCTGGTTCAGGTATCCGCACGCGGTGCCCGCGGCATCCGTCGAAGCGGTCACGACCGTGGTCGCAGCGGGCTCGTAGTCGGGCGCCGCGCCGAAGTTCGGGTTGAACGCGTAGAGCTGGTCGGGCGTGACGAGCGCGTCGCAGGCGATCGCGAACGGCGTCGGCGGATCGGCGGTCTCGGTGGGGGTGGGCGCGGTCGAGGCGCCCGGCTCGGTCGGCGCGGGCGAGCCCGACGCGTTCGGACCGGTCGTCGACGTCGGGTCGGAGCCCGACGGACTGCACGCCGCGAGCAGGGCCACGGATGCCGCGACGAGCAGCGTCGCTCCGAGCGCGGAACGGAGTCGGCGGGCGGGGCGGAGCGTGGCAGGGCGAGGCATGGACAGACTGTACAACGCCGAACGGTAGGATTTGCGGGTGACTCCCGACGACCTCTCGCGTGCCCTGTTCGACCTCGTGACCGCCATGGTCGAGCGACGTCGGCAAGCCGGCGCCGAGGTCGAGCTCGCGCTCTCGCCCGAGCAGATCCTGCTCGAGCGCCCGAAGAACCGCGACCACGGCGACTGGGCGTCGAACATCGCGATGCGCCTCGCCAAGCCGCTCGGCTCGAACCCGCGCGAGATCGCGACCGAGCTCGCGGCGGGCCTCGCGGGCGTCGACGGGGTCACGAGCGCCGAGGTCGCCGGTCCCGGCTTCATCAACGTGCGCCTCGACGCCGCAGCCGCAGGCGCGCTCGCGAAGGCGATCGTCGACGCGGGCGCGGCGTACGGTCGCACCGAGAAGCTCGCCGGCGAGCGCATCAACCTCGAGTTCGTCTCGGCGAACCCCACCGGCCCGCTGCACATCGGCCACACCCGCTGGGCCGCGCTCGGCGATGCGATCTCGCGCGTGCTCCGCGCCGCGGGCGCCGACGTCGCGAACGAGTACTACATCAACGACGCCGGCAACCAGATGGACAACTTCGGGCTCTCGGTGCTCGCGGCCGCGAAGGGCGAGCCCACCCCCGAGGGCGGCTACCCGGGCAGCTACATCGCCGATCTCGCGACCCGGGTGCTCGAGCGCGAGCCGAACCTGCTCGCCCTGGCCGACGACATCGCGCTGCACACGGCGAAGGAGATCGCCTACGAGTTGCAGCTCGGCGAGATCCGCGAGTCGCTCGAGCGCTTCAACGTGCACTTCGACGTCTGGACCAGCGAGCGCCGCCTGCACGCGAAGAACGACGACGGCCTCTCCGACGTCGACACGGCCGTCGAGCGCCTGCGCGCGCAGGGCCACGTCTACGACGAGGACGACGCGGTCTGGGTGCGCACGACCGACTTCGGCGACGACAAGGACCGCGTGATCCGCCGCGGCAACGGCGTCTACACGTACTTCGCGGCCGACGCCGCCTACTACCTCGACAAGGGCGACCGCGGCTTCGGCCACAAGATCTACCTGCTCGGCGCCGACCACCACGGCTACGTGCACCGCCTCAAGGCGCTCGCGGGCGCCGCGGGCGACGACCCCGAGCGCGACATCGAGGTGCTCATCGGGCAGCTCGTGTCGATCAACGGCGCGAAGCTCTCCAAGCGCGCGGGCAACATCATCGAGCTCGACGACCTCCAGGCCTGGCTCGGCACCGATGCGCTGCGCTACACGCTCGCACGGTACCCGGCCGACTCGCCGCTCACGATCGACCCCGAGATCCTCACGCGCCGCACGAACGACAACCCCGTCTTCTACGTGCAGTACGCGCACGCCCGCACCTCCGCCGTCGACCGCAACGCGGCATCCGTCGGCGTCGACCGGTCGAGCTTCGCGCCCGAGCTGCTCGAGCACGAGACCGAGTCGGCGCTGCTGGGCGCGCTGCAGGAGTTCCCCCGCATCGTCGCGCAGGCTGCGGAGCTCCGCGAGCCGCACCGCGTCGCGCGCTACATCGAGGAGCTGGCGGGCCTGTACCACCGCTGGTACGACAACTGCCGTGTGCTTCCGCTCGGCGAGGAGCCGATCGGCGACCTCCATCGCACGCGCCTGTGGCTGAACGACGCCACCGGCCAGGTCATCCGCAACGGCCTCGACCTGCTGGGAGTCTCCGCGCCCGAGCGCATGTGACTCGGGTACGCTGCTCCGGCACGCACGGCCGGCCCCCACGAGCACGGAGGATCACGTGAGCACACCGCGCGACGGTCATGACGAGACGGATGCCGCGGGCGGCCGCGTGCCCGATGACGCCGCGGTCGCGGGCCAGGCGTCCGAAGCGCAGGCGCCCGAAGTACCGGCGCCAGAAGCGGATGCCGCACCCGACGAGCAGCTGCAGCCGACGGCGGTGCTCGAGCCCCTGTCGGCCGACCACCAGCCCACCGAGGTGATCCACGACGGCGCAGTCGCCGCCGCAGCGCCCGCCGCTGCGGTTCCCGCTGCCGTGGGCGCGGACGCGAGCGCGGGTGCGGGGTCGGCCGACGCCGCCGCGTCCGGGGCGACCCCGGAACGACGCCGAACGGGCCGAGGCTGGATCATCGCCGGCGCGATCGTGCTCGCCGTCGCGGCGCTCCTCGTGGTCGCCGACCTGGTCACGCGCTCGATCATCGAGCAGCGCATCGCCGCAGAGGCCGAGGCTGCATTCCCCGAGCAGGTCCAGGGCGACGTCGACGTCGAGATCGGCGGGTTCTCGGTGCTCGCCCAGCTGCTCACGGGTTCGATCGGGCAGATCACCGCCGACGCCCCCGACCTGCAGGTCGAGGGCAGTCCGATCGCCGTGCACCTCGTCGCGCACGGCGTGCCCGTGCAGCAGGACGGCACGGTCGACTTCGTCGAGGGCAGCGTGACCGCCGACGCGGCATCCCTCAACGCGCTCATCGACACGCCTGGCGTCGATGGCGAGATCACGCTCGGAGACGGCGTCGTCGGATACCAGGGCCAGATCCAACTGCTCGGCATCGAGGTCGACTACTCCGTGACGGCCGAGGCCGAGGCCGCGGGCACGTCGGTGCTGCTGACGCCCGTCGGCGTCGAGTTCGGCTCCGGCGACCGCACGCTGGCGCTCGACGACCTGCCTGGCCTGCTCCGCAATCCGCTCGACGTGTGCGTCGCGAAGTACCTGCCGCAGGGAGCCGAGGTCTCGGGCATCGAGATCACGCCCGACCGGGCCGTCGTCTCGTTCCAGGCGCGCGATCTGCCGCTCGGCGAAGAGGCGCTGCAGGTCACCGGCACGTGCGACTGAGGCCGACGTCACGCGATTCGGCCACTGCGTGAGCACTCGGTAGACTCGCCGGAGGCCGCTCCACAAGAGCGGTTCGCAGCAGGCTTCGCCGAATCGATCCGGGTTCGCTCGCCGCGAGCGAGGCTCACGATCCACCACGTCCCCGAAGGTTCCCCGTGGCAACGACCACCGCAGTCCCCGGATGGCTGCACGCGCCCGCCGATGCCAACGCGCTCGCCGAGCAGGTCTGGCCGATCGGCGCGCATCGCGACGACGCCGGCCGGCTCGTCGTCGGCGGCGTCGACGCCGAGACGCTCGCGGCGACCTACGGCACCCCGCTCTACGTGGTCGACGAGGCCGACGCCCGGGCCCGCGCCCGACGCCTGCTGGCCGCATTCGAGGCCGCCGCGGCATCCGTCGGCACCTCGGTCTCCGTCTACTACGCGGGCAAGGCGTTCCTCTCGAGCGAGATCGTGCGCTGGGTAACCGGCGAGGGCCTCTCGGTCGACGTGTGCAGCGGAGGCGAGCTCGCCGTCGCCCTCGCGGCCGGAGCCGATCCCGCCCGCATCGGCTTCCACGGCAACAACAAGTCGCCCGCCGAGATCGAGCGCGCGGTCGGCGCCGGCGTGGGCACGATCATCATCGACTCCGAGATCGAGATCGAGCGGGTCGCGGATGCCGCGGCGCGGGCCGGTCGCAGGCAGCGCGTGCGCCTTCGCGTGAACAGCGGCGTGCACGCCTCGACGCACGAGTTCCTCGCCACCGCCCATGAAGACCAGAAGTTCGGCGTCTCGCTCGATCGGGCGGTCGAACTCGGCACGCGCATCCGATCGCATGCATCGCTCGACTTCGTCGGCCTGCACTGCCACATCGGCTCGCAGATCTTCGACTCCGCCGGGTTCGCCGAGTCGGCCGAGCGGCTGCTCGCCGCGCACGCCGAGCTCGCTCGCGTCGCGCCGCTGCCCGAACTCAACCTCGGCGGCGGATTCGGCATCGCCTACACGTCCGTCGACGACCCCACGCCCATCGAGGCGATCTCGCAGCGCATCGCCGAGGCCGTCGCGAACGCCTGCCGCGCGCACGACGTGCCCGTGCCGAAGCTCGCCTTCGAGCCCGGTCGCTCGATCATCGGCCCCGCAGGCGTCACGCTCTACACGGTCGGCACCGTCAAGCCCGTGCCGATCGACGGCGGTTGGCGCCACTACGTGTCGGTCGACGGCGGCATGAGCGACAACGCGCGCACCGCGCTCTACGGCGCCGACTACACGGTGCGCCTCGCCGGCCGGGTCTCCGACGAGCCCGCGTCGCTCGTGCGCATCGCGGGCAAGCACTGCGAGTCCGGCGACATCGTCGTCGACGCCGACTACCTTCCGCACGATGTCGGACCCGGCGATCTCGTCGCCGTCGCGGCCACCGGCGCCTACTGCTGGTCGCTCGCGAACAACTACAACCACGTGCCGCGCCCGCCAGTGGTCGCGGTGCGCGACGGGGTCGCCCGCGTGATCGTGCACGGCGAGACGGTCGACGACCTGCTCGCCCGCGACGCCGGGCTCGCGTCGCGGCCCTCCGACCCGCATTCCGCACCGAACTCCACCGGAGGAACCACCGCATGATCGAGTACCGCTCCATCCGAGTCGGCCTCCTCGGAGCCGGCTCGGTCGGCTCGCAGGTCGCCCGTCTCCTCCTCGAGCACGGCGACGAGCTCGCGCAGCGCATCGGCGCGCGCATCGAGCTCGTCGGCATCGCGGTGCGCGACGTCGACGCGAAGCGCGACGTCGAGCTGCCCCGGGAGCTCCTGACCACCGATGCCGACGCGCTCATCCTCGGATCCGACATCGTCATCGAGCTCATGGGCGGCCTCGAGCCGGCGCGCACGCTCGTGCTGCAGGCGATCGCATCGGGTGCCGACGTGGTCACCGGCAACAAGGCCCTGCTCGCGACCCACGGCCCCGAGCTCTTCGCCGCAGCCGAGCAGGTCGGTGCGCAGCTCTCGTACGAGGCCGCCGTCGGCGGTGCGATCCCGATCCTGCGGCCGCTGCGCGAGAGCCTCGCCGGCGACCGCGTCGAGCGCATCCTCGGCATCGTGAACGGCACGACGAACTTCATCCTCGACCGCATGGACACCACGGGCGCCTCCCTCGAAGACGCCCTCGCGACCGCGACCGAGCTCGGCTACGCCGAGGCGGATCCCACGGCCGACATCGGCGGCTACGACGCCGCGCAGAAGGCGGCGATCCTCGCGAGCATCGCCTTCCACACCAACGTGCCCGTCGAGGCCGTGCACCGCGAGGGCATCACCGAGGTGAGCGCCGCCCAGGTCGACTCGGCACGTCGCGCGGGCTTCGTCGTGAAGCTCCTCGCCATCTGCGAGCGCCTCGTCGACGCCGAGACCGGCGAAGAGGGCGTCTCCGCCCGCGTGTACCCGGCGCTCGTGCCGCGCGAACACCCGCTCGCGTCGGTGCGCGGCGCGAACAACGCGGTCTTCGTCGAGGCATCCGCCGCCGGTCCGCTGATGTTCTACGGCGCAGGCGCCGGCGGAGTGCAGACCGCGTCGGCCGTGCTCGGCGACCTCGTGGCCATCGCCCGTCGTCACGTCATCGGCGGCCCCGGCATGGCCGAGTCCACGCACGCCGAGCTGCCGATGTTCGACATCGGCCGCATCACCACGCGCTATGCGATCACGCTCGAGGTCGTCGACGAGCCCGGCGTGCTCGAGCGCATCGCACGCGTCTTCAGCGAGCACGGCGTGTCCGTCGAGCAACTCCAGCAGACGGTGAGCGGAGGCTCCGAGCGGGCTACGCTGGTGATCGGGACGCACGAGGCGACGGAGTCCGCGCTCGCCGAGACCGTCACCTCCCTCGCCGAGAACCCCGTCGTCGCATCAGTCGCGTCCGTCCTCCGAGTCGAAGGAGCATTGTGAACACCCCCATCACCCCCAAGGCCGATTCGCGTCAATGGCGCGGCGTCATCCGCGAGTACGCCGATCGACTCGACGTCACCGAGGCCACGCCGGTCGTCACGCTCGGCGAGGGCGGCACGCCGCTCCTGCCCGCGCCGGCGCTCTCGCGCCGGACGGGCGCCGACGTGTGGGTCAAGTACGAGGGCATGAACCCGACCGGCTCCTTCAAGGACCGCGGCATGACCATGGCCGTCACGAAGGCCGTCGAGCGCGGCGCGAAGGTCGTCATCTGCGCCTCGACGGGCAACACGTCGGCGTCGGCCGCCGCCTACGCGACGCACGCGGGCATCAAGGCCGCCGTGCTCGTGCCCGAGGGCAAGATCGCGATGGGCAAGCTGAGCCAGGCCATCGCCCACAACGGCGAGCTGCTGCAGGTGCAGGGCAACTTCGACGACTGCCTCGACATCGCCCGCGACCTCGCGGCGAACTACCCGGTGCACCTCGTCAACTCGGTCAACAACGACCGCATCGAGGGGCAGAAGACGGCGGCCTTCGAGATCGTCGAGGCGCACGGCGACGCACCCGACTTCCACTTCATCCCAGTCGGCAACGCGGGCAACTACACCGCATACACGCGCGGCTACCGTGAAGACATCGCCGCGGGCAACGCCACGCGCATGCCCCGCATGTTCGGCTTCCAGGCTTCGGGCTCCGCGCCGATCGTGCGCGGCGAGCCCGTGAAGAACCCCGAGACGATCGCGAGCGCGATCCGCATCGGCAACCCCGCGTCGTGGGAGCTCGCCCTCGCGGCGCGCGACGAGACCGACGGCTACTTCGGTGCCATCGACGACGACAAGATCCTCGAGGCGCAGCGCATCCTCTCGGCCGAGGTCGGCATCTTCGTCGAGCCCGCGTCGGCCATCTCGGTCGCCGGCCTGCTCGAGCGCTCGGCCGCCGGGGTCATCCCCGCAGGCGCGCGCGTCGTGCTCACGGTCACGGGCCACGGCCTGAAGGACCCCCAGTGGGCGCTGCGCACGGCCGACGGCTCCGACGTGCAGCCCACGATCGTGCCCGTCGACACGGCACAGATCGCCGCGGTGCTCGGACTCACCTCATGAGCATGTCGACCGCACAGGCCACGACCGACCCGGTCGACCTCGTCGGACGTCGTGTCCACGTCAAGGTGCCCGCCACGAGCGCGAACCTGGGCCCCGGCTTCGACACCCTCGGGCTCGCGCTCGCGCGCTACGACGAGCTCGACGTCGAGGCGATCGACGCCGCGGCCCACGAGATCGAGGTCCACGGCGTCGGCGAGGGCGAGGTGCCGCTCGACGAGACGCACCTCGTGGTGCGCGCCATCGCGCACACGTTCGCCCGCGCGGGCGTCGAACTGCCGTCCATCCGGCTCGTGGCGAACAACAGCATCCCGCACGGCCGTGGACTCGGCTCGTCGGGTGCGGCGATCGTCGCAGGCGTGGTCGCGGCATCCGGACTCCTGCAGGGCGTCGTCGACTTCAGCGCCGACGACCTCCTCGAGATCGCGACGGAGCTCGAGGGGCACCCCGACAACGTCGCGCCGGCCCTCTTCGGCGGGCTCACGATCGCGTGGGTCACCCCCGAGGGCCCGCGGCACAAGAAGCTCATCGTGCACCGCGGCGTCTCGCCGCTCGTGCTCGTGCCCGAGCACGAGATGTCGACCGCGCTCGCTCGGTCGCTGCAGCCCGAGTCGGTCCCGCACGAAGACGCCGTGTTCAACGTGTCGCGTTCGGCGCTGCTCATCGCGGCCCTGATCCAGAGCCCCGAGCTGCTGCTCCAGGCGACCGAAGACAAGCTGCACCAGAACTACCGTGCGCAGGCGATGCCCGAGACCGACCGGCTGATCCGCGAGCTGCGTGCGGCGGGCCACCCGGCGGTGGTCTCCGGCGCCGGACCGTCGATCCTCGTGCTCGCGAGCGATCCGAGCGCACGGCTCGAGGCCATCAGGCTCGTCGAGGGCGCTGCCGAGACCGCATGGCAGCCGCTGCCGCTCGCGGTCGACTTCCTCGGCGCGACGGTCACGCCCGCGGCGGACTGACCGCGGGGAGCCGGCTCTCCGTTTCACTTCTCCACAGGCGCGTCCCGAGTCGGAGCAGCGCTCGTCGGGTGATAGCATTGACTCGCACCCGACGAGCGACGCACCGTTTGCGTTCAACGTCGCATCGTGCAATTCCCGCAATCCCATTGCTTTCGCACTCGCGCACGTCTGCGCTTCGCGCATGACCGCTGACGCGCCGGCGACCAGCTCTCCTGGGTCGGCAGCTCTTGCCACCAGGGGAAAGGAACATACCCAGTGACCAACGCACCCGACCACGCCGAACAGAGCGCGGCCAACCGCACCCGCCTTTCCGCCCTGAAGGTCGCCGAGCTCCAGGAGCTCGCCTCCTCGCTCGGCATCTCCGGCGCCTCCAAGCGCCGCAAGGGCGACCTCGTCGACCTCATCGTCGAGCACCAGGCGAGCGAGACCTCGCCCGAGGCCGACGCTCCGGCCGCGCCCGAGGCGCCCGCCGAGCAGGCCCCGGCAGCCGCCGAGCAGGCTCCGGCAGCCGCCGAGCAGGCTCCGGCAGCCGAGCAGGCCCCGGCCGAGGCGCCCGCCGAGACCGTCGTCGAGGCGGCTCCCACGGAGGCGCCCGCGGCCTCCGCCCGCACGCGCCAGGGCCGTCAGCCCCGTCGTGCGACCAGCGCGACCACCGCTGCCGCCCAGCACGCGAACGCCGGCGCCTCGGGCGTCGAGCTCGTGCCCGCGGCATCCGTCGCCGACACCGACGAGGCTCGCGAGGCCGCCCGCGCTGCCGTGCGCGAGGAACTCGCCGCGGCGACCGGTGAGGCCGGTCGTACCACGCAGGCCGACGGCGAGGCCGAGCAGCCCGCCGAGCAGCCCCGCCAGGGCCGCAGCCGCAACCGCGGACGCCGCGGAGGCGAGCGCGACCGCGCCGAGCGCGCGACCGGCGACGAGCAGAAGGACGCCGACACCCAGGGCCGTCCGAACGGCAACGGCCAGCAGGGCGGCAACGCCGGCAAGGCCGACGCGCGCAAGGGCGACGAGCAGCAGCAGGGCGGCCGACAGCAGCGCGAACGCCAGGGCGCAGACGCCGACGCCAAGCAGGGCGAGAACCGCCAGCAGCAGGGTCAGCAGAACCGCGGCGGCGGCGCCGTCGACCCGCTCGACGCCGACGGCGGCCGTCGCAACCGCTACCGCGACCGCAAGCGTCGCGGCCAGGCCGGCGGCGACGAGCTCGAGCCCGAGATCAACGACGACGACGTGCTCGTGCCCATCGCGGGCATCCTCGACGTGCTCGACAACTACGCGTTCGTGCGCACCACCGGCTACCTGCCCGGCCCGAGCGACGTCTACGTCTCGCTCGGACAGGTCAAGAAGTACAACCTGCGCAAGGGCGACGCGGTCGTCGGCTCCATCAAGCAGCCGCGCGACGGCGAGTCCAACAGCCGCCAGAAGTACAACGCCCTCGTCAAGGTCGACTCGGTCAACGGCCAGACGATCGAGGAGTCGGGCGCGCGCGTCGAGTTCCAGAAGCTGACGCCGCTGTACCCGCAGGAGCGCCTGCGCCTCGAGACCGAGCCCACCAAGCTCACGCAGCGCATCATCGACCTCGTCGCCCCGATCGGCAAGGGCCAGCGCGGCCTCATCGTCGCGCCCCCGAAGGCGGGAAAGACGATCGTGCTGCAGCAGATCGCGAACGCCATCTCGATCAACAACCCGGAGGTCCACCTCATGGTCGTGCTCGTCGACGAGCGCCCCGAAGAGGTCACCGACATGCAGCGCACGGTGAAGGGCGAGGTCATCGCCTCGACCTTCGACCGTCCGGCCGAAGACCACACGACGGTCGCCGAGCTCGCCATCGAGCGTGCGAAGCGCCTCGTCGAGCTCGGCCACGACGTCGTCGTGCTGCTCGACTCGATCACGCGCCTCGGCCGTGCCTACAACCTGGCCGCTCCCACCTCGGGCCGCATCCTGTCGGGCGGTGTCGACGCCTCGGCCCTGTACCCGCCGAAGCGCTTCTTCGGCGCCGCGCGCAACATCGAGAACGGCGGATCGCTCACGATCCTCGCGACCGCTCTCGTCGAGACCGGCTCCAAGATGGACGATGTCATCTTCGAGGAGTTCAAGGGCACCGGCAACAGCGAGCTGCGCCTGAGCCGTCAGCTCGCCGACAAGCGCATCTTCCCGGCGGTCGACGTCAACGCGTCGTCCACGCGCCGCGAGGAGATGCTGCTGAGCCCCGACGAGGTCAAGATCACCTGGAAGCTGCGTCGCGCCCTCGCGGGCCTCGACCAGCAGCCGGCGCTCGAGGCCGTGCTGGGTCGCCTGAAGGAGACCCAGTCCAACGTCGAGTTCCTCATGCTCATGCAGAAGTCGATGCCGGTCGGGGCCAACGGCCACGGCGCGTCGCACGCGAACGAGCACGACCACCGCTGAGGCATCCGTGTTCGAATCCGTCAAGGGCATGCTCGTCGAGCACGGCGAGCTCCAGGAGGCGCTCGCCGACCCGGCGCTGCATGCCGACGCCGCGCGCGCGAAGAAGGTGAACCGGCGCTACGCCGAGCTCAGCCGCATCGTCGCCGCGAACACGGCCTGGCATCAGGCGCAGGAAGACCTGGCGGCCGCACGCGAACTCGCGAAAGAGGACGACGCGTTCGCCGAAGAGGTGCCCGCGCTCGAAGCCGAGCTCGCGCAGGCTCAGGAGAAGCTCCGGCGACTCCTGATCCCGCGCGACCCAGACGACGGCCGCGACGTCATCATGGAGATCAAGGGCGGTGAGGGCGGCGCCGAGAGCGCCCTCTTCGCCGGCGACCTGCTGCGCATGTACATGCAGTACGCGCAGTCGAAGGGCTGGAAGGTCGAGCTCCTCGACCAGAACGAGTCCGACCTCGGCGGCTACAAGGACGTGCAGGTCGCGATCAAGTCGAATGCGACCGATCCCTCCCAGGGCGTCTGGGCGCACCTGAAGTACGAGGGCGGCGTGCACCGCGTGCAGCGCGTGCCCGTCACCGAGACGCAGGGCCGCATCCACACGTCGACCACGGGCGTGCTCGTCTTCCCCGAGGTCGACGAGCCCGAGGAGGTCGAGATCAACCAGAACGACCTCAAGATCGACGTGTACCGCTCGTCGGGCCCCGGCGGCCAGTCGGTGAACACGACCGACTCGGCCGTGCGCATCACCCACCTGCCCACCGGCATCGTGGTGTCGATGCAGAACGAGAAGTCGCAGCTGCAGAACCGAGAGGCGGCGATGCGCGTGCTTCGCGCCCGCATCCTCGCGCGCCAGCAGGAGGAGCTCGACGCTGCGGCATCCGATGCGCGCAAGTCGCAGATCCGCTCGATGGATCGCTCCGAGCGCATCCGCACCTACAACTTCCCCGAGAACCGCATCGCCGACCACCGCACCGGCTACAAGGCGTACAACCTCGACCAGGTCATGAACGGCGCGCTCGAGCCGATCATCGAGTCGGCCATCCAGGCCGACGAAGAGGCGCAGCTCGCGGGCCTCGGCGACGACTGAGGCACGACACGAAGCACCCCTCGCCGCAGCAGCGGTGAACGACGAAGGGGCGGATGCCGGCGGCATCCGCCCCTTCGTCATATCTGCCGTTCGAGCGCGAACGGATCGCACCGCCCGCCTTGCGCACGCGGAGGAGATTCGCGCCGGCGGAGGACGGATCCTGCGAGCGCGACCTCCTGTCGCGCGATGCTCCTCCGCCGGGATGGCCCGGGCGCGCTCAGATGTGCCAGTCGTGCACGCCGCGCGACGAGTCGGCCGCGGCGGCGCTCAGCGGGCGCGGCACGGCGGGAACGCCGACGAGCAGCGAGTGCGGGGGAGCGCTGCGCGTGACGACCGCGTTGGCGCCGACCGCGCTCCACTCGCCGATCGTGATGTCGCCGAGCACCTTGGCGCCCGCCCCGACCGTGACGCCGTCGCCGAGCGTCGGATGCCGCTTCGTGCCCGGCGCGGTGTGACGGGGCGCCTTGCCGCCGAGCGTGACGCCGTGGTACAGCATGCAGTCGTCGCCGATGATCGCGGTCTCGCCGATCACGACGCCCATGCCGTGGTCGATGAAGAAGCGTCGGCCGATGGTCGCGCCGGGGTGGATCTCGATGCCGGTGAGAAAGCGCGTGAGCTGCGAGATCACCCGGGCCGGGAACCGGAATCCGGCGACCCAGAGCCGGTTGGTCAGTCGTGAGGCCCACACCGCGTGCAGGCCCGAGTACACGAAGAAGACCTCGAGATCGCTGCGTGCGGCTGGGTCGTGCACACGAGCGGTCGCGAGGTCTTCTCTCAGTCGGGAGAAGATGCTCACCCGATCAGTCAAGCAGACCTTCGTACAGCACGGTCGACAGGTAGCGCTCACCGTAGCTCGCGAGGATCACGACGATGGTCTTGCCGGCGTTCTCGGGGCGCTTCGCGACCTGGATCGCGGCGTAGACGGTGGCGCCGGACGAGATGCCGCCGAGGATGCCCTCTTCGGTGCCGAGCAGGCGCGCGGTGGCGACGGCCTGGTCGATGTTGACGTCGAAGATCTCGTCGTAGACCTCGCGGTCGAGGATCTCGGGCACGAAGTTCGCGCCGATGCCCTGGATCTTGTGGGGTCCGGGGGCGCCGCCGTTCAGGATGGGGGACTCCTCGGGCTCGACGCCGATGACCTGCACCTCGGGCTTGCGATCCTTGAGCACCTGGCCGACGCCCGAGATGGTGCCGCCCGTGCCGATGCCGGAGATGAAGATGTCGACGCCGCCGTCGGTGTCGGCCCAGATCTCCTCGGCGGTCGTTCGACGGTGGATCTCGACGTTGGCCTGGTTCGCGAACTGCTTGGCGAGCACCGCGCCGGGGGTCTCGGCGGCGATCTGCTCGGCGCGTGCGACGGCGCCCTTCATGCCCTCGGAGCCGGGCGTGAGCACGAGCTGCGCGCCGTAGGCCTTGAGGAGCGCCTTGCGCTCGGCCGACATGGTCTCGGGCATCGCGAGGATGACCTTGTAGCCGCGCGCCGCGCCGACCATGGCGAGGGCGATGCCGGTGTTTCCGCTGGTGCCCTCGACGATGGTGCCGCCGGCGGCGAGCTCGCCCGACGCCTCCGCGGCGTCGACGATGGCGATGCCGAGGCGGTCCTTGACGCTCGCGGAGGGGTTGTAGAACTCGAGCTTGCCGAGCACGGTGGCGCCTGCACCCTCGGTGACGCGGTTCAGGCGCACGAGCGGGGTGCGACCGAAGGCCTCGGTGATGTTGTCGAAGATCTGGGCCATGGGTGGGCTTCCTCTCGGGTGTGGGTGCGTCGGCGGACGCCGTCGCCAAGCCTAGGGCGGGGGTTCTCCGGGGTCACGTGCATTACATTCCATTTCATGGATGAACGGATGCCGCAGCCCGCCGAGGACCGTTCGGCCCGGGGCGTTCGCGAGGCGGTCGTCGCCCGACTGCAGGCGGCGGGCGTGCCCGACGCCGAGGTCGACGCCGAGCTGCTGATGGGGCACGTGCTCGGGCTCTCGCGAGGCGGCGTGCAGGCGCGCCTCATCATGGGCGGCGAACTGGGCGAGGCGGATGCCGCGGAGCTGGCCGCGCTCGTCGAGCGCCGCGCCGCGCGGGAGCCGTTGCAGCACATCACGGGGCGGGCGCCGTTCCGGCTGCTCGACCTGCTCGTGGGTCCGGGCGTGCTCGTGCCCCGTCCCGAGACCGAGGTGGTCGCGCAGCTCGCGATCGACGCGCTGCGGGCGGTGCCGGCCGAGGCGCCGATCGCGGTGGATCTCGGCACGGGCAGCGGGGCGCTCGCGCTGGCGCTCGCGACCGAGGTGCCGCACGCACGCGTGCACGCGGTCGAACTCTCGCCCGAGGCGGCGGCCTGGGCGCGGCGCAACATCGACGAGGTCGGGGCCGATGTCGACCTGGTCGTGGGCGACCTCGCCGATGCACTGCCCGAGCTCGACGGCCGGGTCTCGGTGGTGGTGTCGAATCCGCCCTACGTTCCGGCGGCCGAGCTGCCGCACGACGTCGAGGTGCTCGTGCACGATCCCGAGGTCGCGCTCTACGGCGGCGACGACGGGCTCGACGTGATCCGGGCGCTGTCGGTGCGCGCGTTCGCTCTGCTGCACCCGGGCGGCACGCTCGTGTTCGAGCACTTCGAGACGCAGTCCGCGGCGATCGCGGAACTGCTGCGCGCCGACGGCTGGCGGGCGATCTCGCACCACCGCGACCTGACGGGGCGCGATCGGGCGACGACGGCGACGCGCTGACGCGGCGAATCGCTGACGCGGCGAAGCGCTGACGCGACGGTCGACGGCTGCGCGGCATCCGTCGGCTCAGCCTCGACGCTGGGCGCGCTCCTGCTCGCGGGCCTCTCGCTCGTGGGCACGCTCGGACCGCTCCCTCGCGCGCTTGACGGCCTCTCGTTCGCGCTTCTGCGCCTCGCGCAGCACCTTCTCGGCCTCGCGCACGCCCTTCTCGGCTTCGCGCCTGGCCTTCGCCGCCTCGCGCACCTCGGGATCGCGCGGGGGGTCGAGGGCGAGCATGGCCGAGTCGGCTGCCGCGGCATCCGCCCCATCGGGCCTGCCCTCGCCGCCGTGCCGCTCGACGTACGTCTCGATGCCGTCGAGGATGCGTGAGAGGCCGAACACGAAGTCGGGCGCGGAGTCGGGCGCCGGGTCGTCGGCACCGCTCGGCTCGGCGTACGAACCGGCCTGGAAGAGCGGCGCGAGGTCGGGGAACCGCTCGGGCGTGACGAGCTCCATGAGCGCGCTGAGCGACTGCTCGCCCGTCGCCTCCGCGATGGCGCCGGCGGCCGCCGCGGCCGCGATGTCCCGATCCTGGGCGCTCGTGGCGCGCGCGTAGCTCGTGCAGAGCAGCAACGTCGCCATCTTCTCGCCGTCATCGAGCGGCAGGTCCCGCACCTCCCGCAGGAACCAGTCGACGATCATGAGCGAGTTCGGCGTGAGCGGCGCGCCGGAGACGGGGATGTCGACGAGCCACGGATGCCGCTGGTAGCCGGCCCTGATGCCGAGCACCCATGCGGTGACGCCGTCGCGCCATCCGCGTTCGAGGCTCGCGTCGGGCACCGGCAGCTCGCTCGCGGCCTCCTGCATGAGCAGCACGAGGTCGTCCTTGCTCGTCACGTACCGGTACAGCGACATGGTCGTGAAGCCGAGCGTCGACGCGACCCGGCTCATCGAGACCGCGCCGAGGCCCTCCGAGTCGGCGATCTCGATGGCGACCTCGACGATGCGCTCGATCGAGAGCTCGCGTTTCGGCCCCCGCTGCGGGTGGGCTGCGACGCCCCACGCGAGCGCGATGCCGCGGGGGAGTTCGGGGTCTGGTCGCTGCTCGGGACCCGGTTCGGCCATGGACATCCGTTCGCTCGGTGTTGACGACAGTCTAGAACTGTGTATTACTAAAACAACCATGTATGCCATAAACAGTTTGCGTCGCACGCAGAACCGCGTCGCAGGCCAGACGATCGGAGACACCATGCCACTCGCCATCGACGCTCGCGGGCTCCGCAAGCGCTTCGGTCGCACCGAGGTGCTCGAAGGCCTCGACCTCGCCGTCCAGGCGGGCACGATCTTCGCCCTGCTCGGGCCCAACGGGGCAGGCAAGACCACGACCATCAACATCCTCACGACGCTCGTGCGACCCGACGAGGGCACCGCCTCGGTCGCCGGCCACGACGTGCGCTCGCGGCCAGACGAGGTACGCCGCCGCATCAGCCTCACCGGGCAGTCGGCCGCGGTCGACGAGGTGCTCACGGGCACCGAGAACCTCGTCATGCTCGGCCGGCTCTCGGGTCTGTCCGCACGGGGCGCGCGGGTCCGCGCGGCCGAGCTCCTCGAGCGTTTCGACCTCGCGGATGCCGCGGGCCGCCGCGTCGGCACCTACTCGGGCGGCATGCGGCGACGCCTCGACCTCGCGCTCAGCCTCGTCGTGCCGGTGCCGGTGATCTTCCTCGACGAGCCGACCACCGGACTCGACACGCGCAGCAGGCAGGAGTTGTGGTCCGTCATCCGATCGCTCGCCGACGACGGGGCCACCGTGTTCCTCACGACGCAGTACCTCGAGGAGGCCGACCGCCTCGCCGACCGTGTCGCCGTGATCGATCGCGGCCGGATCGCGGCGGAGGGCACCGCCGACGAGCTCAAGGCCAGGATCGGGGGAGAGGTCGTCGAACTGCGCGACGCCGCGGGCACCCTGCTGGCCGAGCTGCCCACCGACGGCACCGTGCACGGTCTCCGCGCCGCGGTCGAGCAGGTCGACCGCCTCCCGGCGTCGGCGGCGGCCGGGGCGACGGTCTCGATCAGGCGCCCCAGCCTCGACGACGTGTTCCTCGCCATCACCGGCCGCGACGCGGCATCCGCCATCGAGGACCCTGCCCAAGACGGCCGCCGCCGTACCGAACTCCAGGAAGTGAAGTGAGCACCATGACCACGACCGATCTCGGCACCCCGGGCCCGAGCGCCCCCGCCCTCGAGCCCACCCCGATCGCCGCGCGCCCGCGCATCGGAGCCCTCACCGCGGAGTCGGTGTTCATCGGCCGCAGCTTCCGGCACTCGGTGCGCGACGTCGAGTCGATGCTCATGGCCGTCATGCTCCCGGTGATGCTGATGCTGATGTTCACCTGGATCTTCGGCAACGCCATCGACCCGACCGGCGGCTACGTCGACTACGTCGTGCCGGGCATCATCCTGCTCTGCGCCGGCTTCGGAGCCTCGTCGACGGCCGTGTCCGTGTCGCGCGACATGACGACGGGCGTCATCGACCGGTTCCGCACGATGCCGATCCGCAGCGGGGCCGTGCTCACCGGCCATGTCGTCGCGAGCCTCGCCCGCAACCTCGTCGCGACGGCCGTCGTGATCTGCGTCGGCCTGCTCGTGGGCTTCAGCCCGACCGCCACGCCCGTCGAATGGGTCGGCGTGTTCGCCGTCGTCGCCCTGTACATCCTCGCGATCACGTCGCTGTTCGCCGCGATCGGCCTCGCGGCCGGCACGCCGGAGGCGGCGAGCGGCTACGGGTTCATCCTGCTGTTCCTGCCGTACGTCTCGAGCGCCTTCGTGCCCGTCTCCACGATGCCCGAGTGGCTGCAGCCCATCGCGGAGCACCAGCCGATCACCCCGGTCATCGAGACGATCCGCGCCCTGCTCACCGACGCGCCGATCGGAGACCAGGGATGGTGGGCGCTCGGCTGGTGCGTCGTGATCATCGTGGTCGCGATGGCCTGGGGCGCATGGCTGTTCGCGCGCAAGTCGGGTCGCCGCTGACCTCCGATCCCCAGGGCGATCGGAACGACGGATGCCGCGGGCCGGGCGCGGCTCGCGGCATCCGCAGCGCGTGGGCGGGGACGGCCCCGAGCCGCCCTGCCGGCTGGTCTAGAATCGAGCGGTCATGACTGCCATCTACGACTGTTCGGTCGAATCCCAGCTGCTCACCGGCCTCCGTCTCGCGCGCGGGGCGATCGGCCGAGGCCAGCTCGTCGTGATCCCGACCGACACGGTCTACGGCGTCGCCGCCGACGCGTTCGACCCGGCCGCGGTCACGCGACTGCTCGAGGCGAAGGGGCGCGAGCGCACGTCGCCGCCGCCGGTGCTGATCCCCGGCATCCCCACGCTCGACGCGCTCGCGAGCGAGGTGCCCGAGCCGGTGCGGCAGTTGGTCGGCGAGTTCTGGCCGGGCGGGCTCACCGTCATCCTGAACGCCCAGCCCTCCCTCACCTGGGATCTCGGCGAGACCCGCGGCACGGTCGCCCTGCGCATGCCCGACAGCCGCATCGCGCTCGAACTGCTCGCCGAGACCGGCCCGCTCGCGGTCTCCTCGGCGAACCTGAGCGGCCTGCCCGCAGCCACGACCGCCGCCGAGGCCGCCGACATGCTCGGCGAATCGGTCGCCGTCTACCTCGACGGGGGCTCGGCGGGCGCCGACTACGACGCGATCGGCGAGCGCCCCGGCGACACGAGCTCCACGATCATCGACGCGACCGGGCTCACGGGCGGCACCGGCACGATCCGCATCGTGCGCGCGGGCGTGATCTCGCGCGAGCGCATCGCCGCGGTCGTCGGCGACGAGCTGCTCGCGCCCGACGCGGTCGCTGCTCCGGCGCTCGCGGCTCCGGCGGTCGAGCCGGCCGAGGGCGGGCCGGCGGCCGCGCCGGCAGACGTCGCGTCGGCCGCATCCGCCGACGCCGACGTGCCGTCCGCGGCATCCGACGACTCCACGGGCGCCGCCGCCTCATGACCCTGTTCCTCGCGCTCGCGATCGTCGCCGCGCTCGTGACCCTCGTCGGGTCCTACGTCGTCTGGAAGCTGAGCCTGAAGTACCGGCTCTATCCCAAGATCCGCGAGCGCGACGTGCACACCCGCCCGACGCCGAGGCTCGGCGGCATCGCGATGTTCGTGGGC
The DNA here is from genome assembly GCF_900113185.1 of Agromyces sp. CF514. Classification (NCBI taxonomy): domain Bacteria; kingdom Bacillati; phylum Actinomycetota; class Actinomycetes; order Micrococcales; family Microbacteriaceae; genus Agromyces; species Agromyces sp. CF514. Next base: position 896,318 of record NZ_FOZD01000002.1, read on the forward strand.
ATCCTCGTGGCGTTCGGCGCGGCGTGGTTCGTCTCGAGCCTCGGTCCGACGCGGTTCGCGAACGTCGCGATCATCTTCCAGGACCCGACGCAGGTGCTCGCCATCCTCGGCGCGGCGCTGCTCATCGTGCTCATCGGCGTCGCCGATGACATCTGGGACCTCGACTGGACCACGAAGCTCGCCGGGCAGTTCATCGCCGCGGGCCTCATCGCCTGGCAGGGCGTGTCGATCGTCTCGCTGCCCATCGGCGGCATCCTGGTCGGCTCGTCGTGGATGTTCGCGACCCTGACGGTGTTCGTGATCGTGCTCGTGATGAACGCGGTCAACTTCATCGACGGCCTCGACGGCCTCGTCGCGGGCGTCTCGCTCATCGCCAACGGCGTGTTCTTCGTCTACACGTACCTGCTCGTGCAGCAGACCTCGCCGACGAACTACTTCAACCTCGCGTCGATGATCGCGATCATCCTGGTCGGCGCCTGCGCCGGATTCCTGCCGCTCAACTGGCGGCCGGCGAAGCTGTTCATGGGCGATGCGGGCGCGCTGCTCGTCGGCCTCCTCATGGCGACCTCGGCCATCGCGGTCACCGGACAGCTGAACCCCGCAGGCGTCGGCTTCAACCAGCTCTTCGCCGCCTTCATCCCGATCATCCTCCCCGTGATCGTGCTGCTCATCCCGCTGCTCGACTTCGGCCTCGCGGTCGTGAGGCGCCTCCGCGCGGGCAAGTCGCCGTTCGCGGCAGACCGCAAGCACCTCCACCACCGCCTGCTCGACATGGGCCATTCGCACCTGAACGCGGTGCTCATCTTCTACGGCTGGACCGCGGTCGCGTCGATCGGATGCCTCCTCACCTACGTGTTCCCGGTGTACTTCGGCATCAGCGCGCGCTGGGCCTTCCTGCTCCTCGGCGTCGGGTTCGTGGCGTGCGCGATCGTCACGCTCGCGCCGCTCGGCCGGCGCAAGCGCCTGACCGTCGCGGCCGAGGCCACGACGTACGCGCCGGTCGCACCGCACCTCGACGAGCTCGAGGGCGGCGCGGTGCAGGTCGCGGGCGCGGCGGATGCCGCGGCCGACCGTTCGAGCGACGAGGCCGTCGCCGACGAGCCGGCGACGGGCGAAGCCGAAGGCGAGGCGGCAGCCGGCGCGGGCGGCTCCGACGGCGGCCCGGCTCCGGCCCAGAACGCATAGGTAGAATCGGGCGACCCACGACTGGAGCCTGATGAACGACGCACGACCCGACAACACCCCGACCTCGAACCCCGTCCTGCGCCAGGCCCTCGTCTGGGGCGGCATCGTGGCCGCCGCGCTGCTCGTCGTGAGCGGCGTGCTCGGCTGGATCCTCGCGGGCGGCGAGGGGCTCGTCGGCGCGCTCATCGGCACCGCGATGGCGGTCGTGTTCATGGGCATCACCGCGGCGACGATCCTGATCGCGAACCGCTTCGCGTCGAGCGACCTCTTCGTCGGTGCGTTCTTCGGCATCGTGCTCGGCGGGTGGCTCCTCAAGTTCATCGTCTTCATCGTGCTCGTCGTGCTGCTGCGGGATGCCGCGTGGCTCGACACGACCGTGCTGTTCCTCAGCCTCGTGATCGGCGTGCTGGCCTCGCTCATCGTCGACGTCGTGGTCATCACGAAGTCCCGGATGCCGCACGTGAGCGACGTCGAACTGCCGCCCGCGCCCCACGAGGACTGAATTTCGACGTCTTGTCGAAAAACTCGGCTCAGACTCGCTCGGCGATTCGTCCGATGCCCGAAGTCTTGCTAGAGTAATGGAGATCCCCCCGGTGAACGCCTGCTTCGGCATGTGCGTTGAACCGTTCCGATGTTCGTCGTCGCGAGAGCAGAGCTCCACGCCCCGAAACAGGAGATAGCGCTGCTAGCTAACGCTCTGAGCCTTCTGGTTCCCCTTTCAACCAACGATGGTGAATTCCACGGGCCGTCGATCGACGAATTCTTCCCTGGAGCGCTCCTCTTCGAAGGCACTGCCTTCGAGATCAACCGCATCATGCTCGTCCGCTTCGTCGCGGTCGTCGCACTGCTCCTGGTCTTCTGGCTCGGCACGCGCCGTCTGCGCGTGGTGCCCGGCCGATTCCAGAGCCTCGTCGAGATGGGTCTCGACGTGGTGCGCGTCAACATCGCCGAAGACCTCCTCGGCAAGAAGGACGGCAAGCGGTTCCTGCCGATCCTCACGACGATGTTCTTCATGATCCTGTTCATGAACATCACGGGCATCATCCCGTTCCTGAACATCGCCGGCACCTCCGTCATCGGCGTGCCGCTGGTCCTCGCGATCGTCGCCTACGTGACCTTCATCTACGCGGGCGTCAAGAAGAGCCCCAAGAACTTCTTCAAGAACTCCCTCTTCCCCTCGGGTGTTCCGTGGCCGGTGTACATCATCGTCACGCCGATCGAGCTCATCTCGACGTTCGTGATCCGCCCGATCACGCTGACCCTGCGACTCATGATGAACATGATCGTCGGTCACCTCCTGCTCGTGCTCTTCTTCGCAGCCACGCAGTTCTTCGTCTTCACGATGGGCGGCTGGTGGACTCTCCTCGGTGCCGGAACCCTGGCCTTCGGGTTCGCGTTCACGCTGTTCGAGATCCTCGTCGCAGTACTGCAGGCATACGTCTTCGCACTCCTCACCGCGGTCTACATCCAGCTCGCGGTCGCAGAAGAGCACTGAGCCCGGGCACCCGCCCAGATACATCCCTAGGAAAGGAAACCCAACGTGGACGCAACCACCGTTCTCGCTGAGATCAACGGCAACATCGCGACGGTCGGCTACGGCCTCGCAGCCATCGGCCCGGCCATCGGCGTGGGCATCGTCGTCGGCAAGACCATCGAGGGCGTGGCTCGCCAGCCCGAGCTCGCCGGTCGCCTCCAGGTCCTGATGTGGATCGGTATCGCCTTCACCGAGGCGCTCGCCTTCATCGGTATCGCGACCTACTTCATCTTCGTCTGATCCACCCGTCGCAACTGAGGAGGCCAACGTGCTTCATGCAGTACTGAGCGCTGCAACCGAGGGTGGCGAGACCCACAGCCCGGTCATCCCCGAGGGTTACGACATCCTCTGGTCGTCGGTCTGCTTCATCATCATCCTCATCTTCTTCTGGAAGTACGTGCTGCCGCGCGTCCAGAAGATGCTCGATGAGCGCGGAGAGGCCATCGAGGGCAACATCGCGAAGGCCGACGAGGCCCAGCGCAAGGCCGAGGCCGCTCTCGAGGAGTACACCGCCCAGCTCGCCGACGCGCGCGCCGAGGCCGGTCAGATCCGCGAGACCGCTCGTGAAGACGGCAAGAAGATCGTCGCCGAAGCCAAGGACACCGCGATCTCCGAGGCGGCTCGCGTCACCGCGAGCGCGCAGGCGCAGATCGAAGCCGAGCGCCAGTCCGCGCTCGTGTCGCTCCGCTCCGAGGTCGGCACCATCGCGATCGACCTGGCATCCGGCGTCATCGGCGAGTCGCTGACCGACGACCAGAAGGCCCAGGCCGTGGTCGACCGGTTCCTCGCCGACCTCGAGGCGTCCGAGCAGGCCGCCGCAGGGGAGACGAAGTAACCCATGGGTAGCGCTACGAGAGAGGCCCTGGCCGCCTCGCGGGCCGGGCTCGCGTCGTCGGGCCGGGCCGACATGTCGGTCGCCGAGGACCTCCTCGCCGCGGTTCGACTCATCGCCGGTTCCGGCCAC